>CAMLDY010000023.1 GCA_946478895.1 uncultured Gemmatimonadota bacterium | reverse complement strand
GCCAGCATGAGTCACGAGCTGCGCACGCCCCTCAACGCCATCGGTGGATACGGCGAGTTGCTCGCGATGGGCGTCCACGGATCGCTCAACGCCGAGCAAGCCCAGGACATCGCCCGCATCCGCCGCAGCCAGCAGCATCTGCTGACCCTCATCAACGACGTGCTCAACTTCGCCAAAGTCGATGCCGGCCAGGCAGAGTATCGACTGACTTCGGTCCCCGTCGACGAAGCGCTGCACGACACCGAGACGATGATCGCGCCGCAGATCATCGCCAAGGGACTGCGCTACACCTACAAGGGCGGTGACAAAACCGCATCGGTTCTCGCCGATCCCGAGAAGCTGCAGCAGATCGTGCTCAATCTCCTGAGCAACGCGGTCAAGTTCACCGACGAGGGCGGCAGCATCACTCTGTCGGCAAAACCGGCGGGAAAGTGCATCGACATTTCGGTAGCCGACACCGGCAGCGGAATCTCGCAGGAGAAGCTCGACAGGATTTTCGACCCCTTCGTTCAGGCCGGTCGTCGACTCAATCAGCCGGTCCAGGGCGTCGGGTTGGGGCTCGCCATCAGCCGCGACCTCGCCCACGGAATGGGCGGCGAGATCACTGTCGAAAGCGAAGTCGGAAAGGGCTCGACGTTTACGCTGTCACTTCCCCGCGCGCCACGGATGGATCCCGCCGATCGGCCAGTCGCGACTCTCAGCGACCGCCCGCTGCCGTTGCGCACCGAGAACGAAGCATCGACGAACCAGGATGAGCCGCCAATACCTGCCGGTGAAGCCGACGAGCACAGCGCCGCTGTCGCCGACACCTCCGGGAAAGCGTCGACCTAGGGCTTCACGCTCTCGCGCACCGGGGGCAGGGCGATCAGAGTTCTCTTCCCCGCGTCGATCACGTACGCGTTTCGATCGGCCATCGCCAATCCAAGTCTGATGTTCTCGTCTCCGAGATCGTGCGCGAGCAGCGTGCGCACGCTCGCGGGATCGACTTCGTTCGTGACGAGTGTGCGCGGCGCATTCCGCAGGTCGTCTCGCACGAACAGCAAGTTGTGATTCGTCGGCAGGCGGGACATGATGTCCCACAGCCACAGCCGCGGTGCCGCGCTTCTGTCGCGAAGATCCCGCTCCGACCGCATCGTCGGCAGCGACGCGCCGAGCAGTGCGATGGCCATCACCACGGCCACCGGCGCACCCGCCGCGCGCATCCCGACCACAGGCTTAGGATCGAACGACGGCGGTCCGGTCTCGATGTTCTTCGCGAGCCACTGGGTGGCGCGGACGAAACCGAGCACCGTGATCATCGCCACGACGGGCAGCGCCTCGAGGTAGTACACCGTCCAGAACGCCGGATGCGCATAGAACAGGTAAGCAAGAAACAGCATCAGCGCCGTGATCGCTCCGATCACCAGCGCCGGTGTAAGCGAAAAAAGCCCGAGCACGAAGAAGATGAGCAGCCCTGTGCGCCAGCTGGTGAAGACGTCCGCGCGCAAACCCGAAAGCCTTGCCATCGCATCGCTGGCAATCGAGCTGACCACATGACTCTGATGCAGCTCCTTGAATCGGTTGATCTCGCTCGCCTGGTTCGGCGGTAGCGATCGTAACGGCGGAGTCGTGTCGAGCCCAAAGCCGATCACATCCCACGGAATGTAGGTGCGGGTGTACAGCGCCTGCGGCGTCTCCGTCCACCGCCCGGTGGTGAATCTGCTCCAGAGGGGGATGATCGCGAGCACCGCGGCCCCCACCAGCACCGCGTATCCGATCTCGCGCAACAGGCCGCGTCGCCGCGCTGACCAGACCGCCACCGCCACCGCCGGAATCGCGAAGACGAGGCCCGTGAGCGGTCGCGTGATCAGCGCCCACCCGATACAGAGAGCAAGCAGCACCAGCATTCTGCGCCGCGGTCGTTGGTGCCACGAGTACAGACACCACCATCCGAGCAGCCAGAGGAAAACGGTGGTCGTCTCCGAAAGGTACGACGGCAGAAATCGCAGATTCGCCCGCGCCGTAGTCCACACCGCCCACACCAGCAGCGCCACCCAGCCATTGGAGAGGCGTCGGCTCAGCGCAAACACCAGCGCTCCCGATCCGAAGATGAGCAACAGCGGCACCAGCGCCGCAAAACCAGCCACGACGCCCGGCACCAGTAACAGGCTCTCGCCGGGAAAGTATTTTGCCGCCACGAACGGCGTCACGAACACATGCATCTGCTCGAAGAACTCGGGCAGCGCGCGCCCAGGAAGTGTCCACGCGCCCTTGCCGAAGATCTGAGCCTGGAGGACGTACGCCGATTCATCCGCGATGTTGGGAATGAAATGGGAGCCGCTCCAGATCCAGCCCATGACGACCGCCGAAATCACACCGCAAATCAACGGCACCCATTTACTCTCGAGAAGCGGCTGAATTGCAGAGGATAATCGCGTGATAACGCCTTCACGCTCGTAGCGGATTGCAATCGCCGCCAACAGGAGTGGAACGAGAAAGACGACCGCGAGATCGCGCATCACGTTGAGTGCTCGAGGAGAATCAACGGCTATTCAGTAGGGGCATTTACCGCTCCTGCTCCAGTGTCACGAGAAAATGCAGATCCGCATCGCAAATAACCGACAGGGGAAACGCGTAGAGATTCAGCCGCCGTATCATCGTCGTCGGCTGAATTCCGGTACGCGCCCAGACCGCGCGCCATTCGCTTTCCGTCCAATAGTTGTACGGCAGCCGGACCCCGTGCGGAGCGTTTCCAACCCAGTCCATCGCCCGCAACAACAACCGCGACGGAAGACCGTGCGCGAGATGATCCTTGATCACGATCCTGTCGCGACTGACTCGCTTCATCTCGGCCATCAGTTCTCCCGGAGCCGCGGCGTGATGAAACACGTCGATCGCCATCGAGATATCGAACTGGCGGTCGGGGAACGGCAGATGCTGCCCGTCGAATTGTCGGACCGGTATCGGAGTCCGGTCGCGCACCAGCACATCGACGCCCTCGATTCGAAGATCGGGACGCAGCCGAAGCAACTCTTCGCTCAGCAGACCGTCGCCGCAGCCGACGTCGATCACTCGCGCCGACCTGGGAAGCAGCGGCGCAATGGCGGCAGACAATGCCCTCACCCGCCGGCGCAGGAAACCCTTGCTGTGGACGAATCCGATCGCTCTGGCTAGCGGTCCCACTCAACGCCGTCGCATGCCCAGCAGGCTCAGGAAAAAGCTCGCAAGAATGGTCTCGAAGCCAAGCGCGACGAGAGTCACACCGGGAATGACCCAGCGCATGGTGACCGCATACTTGAGATCGCCGAAGCCCGTCGCGCGCCAGATCGCCAGCGCATCGAACAGGAAGTAGGCGCCGACTACCATCGCCACGGCGCCCACCACCAGTCCCGTCTCGAGCCTGATCACCCGGAACGCGCGCGTCAGCAGCGGATCCGGCGGCAACAGATCCTCGCTGATCGCGAAGACCTTTGTGAACACGGAGAAGAGTATCGACTGATACCCGCAGATCACCGCCAGGCTCGAGAAGAGCAGCGTGTGAACGTCGAAGTGAATGCCGCGGAAGCGAAGTCCCGGCAGCGCGATCGCGTAGCCGGCGAGACCGACCAGGATCAGCGCGATGCCCGGTATCAGGAACAGCCAGCGCGGGCTGTACAGGAGATAAAAGCGAAGCGTCCGCCAACCATCGCGGAAAGTCTTGAGGTGTGGCGGATGAACCAGGCGGCCGTCGGGATGGAGCGTGATCGGCACTTCGGCGATCCGGGCACCGTACAGACTGCCCTTGATGATCATCTCGGTGGCGAACTCCATCCCGGTGCAACGCTGTCTGAGTCCCGTATAGAACTCTTTGGTGAAAGCGCGAAGGCCGCAGTAAACGTCGTTGATCCGAACCTTGAACCAGTGCCGCGCCAGAGCGGAGAACATCGGGTTGCCCCACCAGCGATGCAGCCCGGGCATGGCGCCCGGCAGCACGGTCCCACCGCCCGCGGGAAGCCGGCAACCCTGCACCATGTCGTATCCTTCGCGCAGCTTCTCGAGGAACTTCGGGACTTCGCCGAAGTCGTAGCTGTCGTCCGCATCGCCCATCAGCACGTACTTTCCGCGCGCCGCTTCGATGCCGCCCATCAACGCGCTGCCGTAGCCGCGCGCGGTCACTGGTACCACTCGCGCGCCCAGCGATTCGGCGATTTGCTGCGATCCATCGGTCGACCCGTTGTCGGCGACGATTATTTCGGCGCTGATGTTGTGGGCATCGATCGCCGCCTGCGCCTTTCGGATGCACGTCGCCAGAGTATCGGCCTCGTTGAGGCACGGCATCACGATCGAGATCTCGACCGATTTCGTCCGAGCCACCGCGGCCACCCTCGTCCTCGCCACCGCTGCCTGATTCGCCATCAGCCGACCGCCCGCTTCATGAAGCTCCGCATCCCCAGGGTCCAGAAGATCCCCGTCACCAGCACCAGTGCGACGACCACGACGCGCGGCGACATGTGCGGTGCGCCGGGCGTCAACACCGCGCGCATTCCTTCAGCGACGTAAACGAGCGGATTGATCAGCACCGCGTACTTCATCACGGGAACCACCGAGAGTCCCTGCCACGGGTAGTACGCGCAGCCGAAGAAAATCATCGGCGCCAGGATCACCCCGAACATCAGCCCGATCTGCTGCGGCTGAATCGCCGTGCCGAGAAAAAGTCCGAGCGACGAGAAGGCCGCCGCACCGAGCACGGTGATCAGCAGCACGTCGCCGAAGTGCGCAAAACTGAGGTTTGGAATCGGCCCCATGATCAACCGCGCGACCGGCAGCACGAACAGCGCCGACACGATGCCCTGCAACACTCCGCTCACGATTTTTTCGGCGGCGACGAGCCAGATCGGAACCGGCGCAAGCAGCCTGTCTTCGATCTCCTTGGTCCAGCCGAACTCCTGCACCATTGGCAGCGCGACCGACTGGATGCTCGAGAACGTCAGACTGATCGCCAGCACTCCCGGCAGCAGCGCCGTCGTGTATCCCTCGCCCATGAATCCCATCCTCGGCAGCAGATAGCCGAAGACGATCACGAACATCAGCGGCTGCATCGTCGTGCGCAGCAGAAAGAACGGCAGCTCCCGTCGCGCAACCCTCACGTCACGCCGCAATAGCGCGAAGAAAACGGAAGACGCGCGGACCTCGGCACGTGGTTCAGCCATCGCGACCGCGCTCATCCGAGCTTCCTGCCCGTCAGCGATACAAACAGCGTCTCCAGACTCGGCTGCAGCAGGTGGATATCGGTAACGGTACGACCCGCTGTCTCCGCCGCCTCGATCAGCGCCGGCAAAGTCTGACCGCCCCGATCGCTCTGCACCCGCAGCTGACCGTCGGTCGCTTCCACTTTGGTGATTCCGTTGATTGTCTCCGCGATCTCCGCGGTCGGTGTCGCGTCCCCATCCAGCACGAGCTCGATCAGAGTGCCGCCCGGCGCCTTGGCCTTGAGCGCGCGCGGTGTGTCGAGGGCGAGCAGCTTGCCGCGGTCGATGATCGCCAGCCTGTCACACAGACGATCGGCCTCGTCCATGTAATGGGTCGTCATCACGATGGTGCGGCCGCGCCGGTGCAGGTCGCGCAGAATCTCCCACAGCCCGAGCCGCGCTTGCGGGTCCAGGCCCACCGTCGGCTCGTCGAGAAAGATGATGTCTGGCTCGTGCATCAGCGCGCGCACGATCATGAGACGCTGCTGTTGTCCCCCCGAGAGCTCGGACATTTTCGCCGACGCCTTGCTCGACAGGCCGAGCCGGTCGAGCAGCTCGCGCGCTCGTCCCGTCGCGACCTCGGAATTGATCCCGAAGTACGCCGCGTGAAATTGCAGGTTCTCGAGAACGTTCAGGCTGAGATCGGCATTCGGCCTTTGAGGCACCACACCAATCGTTTGACGCACACGCACCGAGTCGGCGACGACGTCTGCACCCGCAACAACTGCCGTGCCCGAGGTTGGCAGTACTCGCGTCGTAAGAATTCCGATCGCCGTCGTCTTCCCGGCACCGTTCGGGCCGAGCAGGCCGAAAAACTCACCCGCGTGGATGTCGAGATCGAGCGATTCGAGTGCGACGACGTCATTGACCGGCGGCGCGCTGGTACTGGTCGGCGCAAATCGCGCGCTGTGACCGCTCGCCGGTCTGCTCTTCCCGCTTCCCTTGTAGACCTTGCGCAGCGCGCGCATCTCGATCGCATTCACTGCTTCTTGTTTCGCCCCACTTCGTAGAAAAAATCCATTAATGCGGAGTTGAAGCTCGCAGGCTGAGCCAGGTGCGCCCCGTGACCGGCGTTCGGAATAACCACCTTTTTCGCCCCGGGGATGCGTCGAACCAGGCTGTCGGCGACTGCCGCAATTGAGGGAGCTTCGTGATCGCCGGTAATGACGAGTGTCGGGACTCTGACGTTACCCAAATCCGCCATTGTCACGGGCGCGACGCGACCGCTCGGGGGATGCGGATCGGTGAGGTCTTTCCCCGTGTAGGCAGCCCACAGCCGGCGATAGCGATCGGTCACATCGGTCCGGCCAGCAGGTACCCAGGCGAGCGGGCTGGCGAGCACCACCTTCCCAACTGAATCGAGGCCGTGCTCGCGCGCTATCGCCGCAAAGGACGCGAGCATCTGGCGGAACTCGGGCGATGCAGGAAATCCCTCCGGAAACGCGCCCTCCAGAACCAGCCCGGCCACTCGGTCAGGGTAGGCGTGGGCGAATCTCAATGCGACACTGCCGCCCCGCGAATGACCGACGATGTACGCGCGCCTGACGTGCAGCGCTTCGAGCAGGACTAGCAGGTCCTGCGGATCGGCGCTCTGGTCGGCGTATCCGGTCGAGCGTCCAAACCCTCGCGTATCGTAGCGCACCACCTGGTAACGCGACTTGAAGGAAGGTACCTGATCGTCCCATACGCTCAGGTTGTGCGCCCAGCCGTGGATGAAGACCACCGTCGGCCCGCGGCCACTCACATCGTAGTTGATCGTCGCGTCACCAACGTCGAGCGTGCGAGCCTGCGCCACGGCAATTCCGCAATCGACCAGCACCAACGCCAATACCACCGTCAGGAAGCGCGTCATCACTCCTCCGGTTCATGGGAAGGTTCCACGTGCGGCGTTTACACCCTCGTCGACACGGCCGGTAAGTCAGCGAACTCGCTCGGCAAGTCCCCCTCGAGAACGCCAGTATGCCAGCTGACTCGCTCCCATCTGTCCAGTCTCCAGACTGCCGGCTTTGGGACTAGGGGCGCCGCCGAAGCACGGCGATCTATACTGAGGAGGTTACGCCCCGATGGGGTGCCAGGTCGTCTTGAATTCGATGAAGTCGCGGATCTCGTAGACGCTCTGTGACTTGGCGTCGGACCAATCCAGATCGTCGTCGCGCTTCCGCGACCGCACCCTCTTGATGCTCTCCGCCGCGCCGAGCTGGAGCTCCTTTTTTTCGGCTTGATCGACGACTGCGCTCAGGCCGCGAATGTGGGTGTGCGTCGCAAAAGTAGGCACCAGCTCCTTTCGGAAACCGGTGAGGATGTTCACCACACCCCCGGGCAGGTCGGACACTGCGAGCAGCTCGCCGAGCACGATCGCAGGATAAGGGAATTCCTGCGATGCCAGACAAACGCAGGTGTTACCGGCGATGATTACCGGAGCGATCTGACTGAGTAGCCCGAGCAACGGCGCCCCGTCGTCGGCGATGATGCCGATGATTCCCATCGGCTCGGCGACTGTGAAGTTGAAGAACGGACCCGCGACGGGATTGGTGTTGCCGAGCACCTGCTCGTACTTGTCAGCCCAGCCCGCGTAGTAAATCAGTCGATCGACGCTGGCTGCGACTTCCTTCGCGGCTGCTGCCTTCGTAGCAGCACCGGATATCACCAAAGAATCCGCCATTTCAGCGCTGCGCGATTCGAGCATTTCGCCGAGCCGGTAAAGAATCTGCCCGCGATTATAAGGAGTACGGGCCGCCCACCCTGGCCCCGCCTTCGCCGCCGCCTCCACCGCATTCCGCAAATCTTTTCGAGTGCACTGCGGGATGTTCCCTAGCAGTCGCGCTTCCGCGCCACCGCCTCCCGCCCCCCTCCTCCCTCCTACCGCTTCCCGCTTCCCGCTTCCCGCTTCCCGCACCGGAAAGACTCGCCCGCTCTCCGAGCGAATGAATTGCCCCCCGACGTAAACCTTGGGAGTCTTGGTGACTGGAATGCGCGCCATCAGACCACCTTCCCGTAGTCCATGAGTCCCTGCCGCCCGCCTTCGCGCCCGAAGCCCGATTCCTTGTAGCCGCCGAATGGCGACGAGGGATCGAACTTGTTGAAGGTGTTCGCCCAGACCACTCCCGCCTTGAGCAGCGTGCTCATCTTGAGGATGCGCGAGCCCTTGTCGGTCCACACACCAGCCGACAAGCCGTACATCGTGTTGTTCGCCTTCTCCACTGCTTCCTCGAGCGTCCGGAACGTCAGCACGCTCAACACGGGCCCGAAAATTTCCTCGCGCGCAATGCGGTGACTCTGGGTCACGCCGGTGAACACCGTCGGCTTGAAGTAGTAGCCCCGCGGCGGAAGCTGGCAGACTCCCGACTGGTACATGTCGGCACCGGCGGCAACACCCGAATCGACGAGCTCGCAGATGCGATCGAGCTGGGCTTTCGAGTTGATCGCGCCGACATCCGTGTTCTTGTCGAGCGGATTCCCGACTCGCAGCACGTCGATCCGGTTCCTCAGCTTGTCAACGAACATCTCGGCTATCGATTCCTGCACCAGCAGACGACTGCCCGCGCAGCAGACGTGGCCCTGATTGAAGAAGATCCCGTTTACCACCCCTTCAACCGCCTGGTCGATCGGCGAATCGTCGAAGACGATGTTCGCTGCTTTACCACCCAGCTCCAGCGTCAGCTTCTTGTCGGTACCGGCGAGCTGCCGCATGATGATCTTGCCGACTTCGGTCGAGCCCGTGAACGCGATCTTCGCTGCGGTTGGATGCGTCACCACCGCTGAACCCGTCTCGCCCGCGCCGCAGACGATGTTCACCACCCCCGCCGGAAGCTCGGCCTCGAGCAGCAGCTCGGCGAATTTCATCGCCGTCACCGAGGTAGTCTCCGCCGGCTTGAGCACCACTGTGTTTCCCATCGCCAGCGCCGGCGCGATCTTCCACGCCAGCATCAACAGCGGGAAGTTCCACGGGATGACCTGGCCGACAACGCCAAGCGGAGCGATGCGCGCGCCGGGCACAGCGTACTCCAGCTTGTCTGCCCAGCCGGCGTGATAGAAGAAGTGCGCCGCCGTCATCGGCACGTCGAAATCGCGCGACTCCTTGATCGGCTTGCCACCGTCCATCGACTCCGCGACCGCAAACTCGCGGGCCCGATCCTGGATCAATCGCGCGATTCTGTACAGATATTTTCCGCGCTCCGCGCCAGGAAGCTTGCTCCACGAACCGAAGGCCTTCTGTGCCGCCTGATACGCAGCATCGACGTCCGCGTGATTGGCGAGGGCGATCTGCGCCAGCACTTCTTCGGTCGCCGGATTGATGGAGTCGAAGTACTTGCCCGACTTCGGCGCCACGAACTTCCCGCCGATGAACAGATCGTAGCGCGACTTGAGGCGGGGATCGGCGGTTTCCGGCGCGGGATCGTATTCCCACAGATCGCCAAATATGAGCTGTGGAATCGAGCTGCTCGCCGCCGCGGGTCGCGCAATCGTTCTCGGCGTCGTCATGTTAGTAACTCTCGGCGGCTTCGGTGAAGTAGTAGGGCGCCTGGTATGCGCCGGTCTTTTCTTTTTCGATCTGGCGCAGCAGGTCGTTGAGCAGCGAGCTCGCCCCGAATCGGTAGCGCGTCGAGTTGAGCCACGCGTCGCCCAGCGTTTCCTTCACCGCCACTAGGTAGTGCAGCGCCTGCTTGGCGGTGCGTATTCCACCCGCCGGCTTCATCCCGATCGGGATGCCCGTGGCGAGATAGAAGTCGCGAATGGCTTCGATCATCACCTGGGTGTTGGCGAGAGTCGCGCTGCCGGAGGCTTTGCCCGTGCTCGTCTTGATGAAATCACCCGAACGAATCACCTGCATCGCGAGGAACGATGCCGCACGAATGTTGTCGTACGTGTCGAGCTCGCTCACCTCGAGGATGACCTTGAGCTGCGCATCGCCGCACGCCTCGACCACCGCGCTGATCTCATCCTGAACGGCGTTGAACTCGCCGGCCAGGAACAGCCCGCGATTGATCACCATGTCGATCTCGTCGGCGCCGTCACCAACGGCGGTTCTGACTTCCTCGAGTCTAAGCTGCAACGGACTCTGCCCCGACGGAAACGATGTCGCGACCGAGGCGACCTTGATCGCCGTGTCCGCGAGCCACCGGGCAGCGTACTTGACGAGAAACGGATAAATGCAGACGGCGGCAACCGGTGGGACCGAGTCATCGAAGCTGGGCCGCCGAGCCTTCTGACAGAGCGAAGCGACCTTTCCGGGCGTGTCCTTGCCCTCGAGGGTGGTGAGATCGACCATCGACACCGCCGTCGTCAGACCCCAGAGCTTCGACCCCTTCTTGATGCTGCGGGTCGTGAATTTGGCTGCGCGCTCCTCGATTCCGACCTGATCGACCGTTCCGATTTCGTCGAAGAGCTTGCTGAAGCTGCGGCGTGCGGCGGTTGCCGTTGGGGCGGGCATGGTCCCTCTAATATCGCGTCCGGAAATGCCCTTTACAACGACGATTTCGGTTGCGAGACACAGCGCCTGTTACAACGTGCCCGAGAGCGATTACTTTGGCAGCATGGCTGATGCGCGACCCTACGCCGTTCTCTTCGATCTCGACGGCACCCTTGTCGATTCGATCGCGCTGTTGCTGGCATCGATGCGCCACACCTTCCATGGACGCACCCGTCAGCCCACCGACGATGAGTGGATCGCCGGACTCGGCACGCCGCTTCCGAAGCAGCTCACGCCCTACGTGGAATCAGACGAAGACCGCGAGCGGCTGCTCAATCGCTATCGGACATTTCAGATCGAGAATCACGATCAGCTGATGTCGCACTATGAAGGCGTGATCGACACTCTTGCCCTGTTGTACCAGCGCGGGCATCCGATGGGGATCGTTACCAGCAAGGGCAACATGATGATGGAGCGCGGTCTCAAGTTCATCGGCGCCGACGACTACATCGAGGTCGCGATCGGCTACGACTCGGTGCACATCCACAAGCCGGATCCCTATCCGGTCAAGGCTGCTCTCGAGAAGCTCGAGTACGGCGCCAACGAGGCGGTGTTCGTCGGTGATTCACCGCATGATATCCAGTCCGGCAATCAGGCCGGCGTCATCACCATCGCCGCACTCTGGGGCCCGTTCACGCGCTCGGCGCTGGAGCCTTACAAACCGACCCATTTTCTGGACAACATCAAGCACCTGCCGGCGCTACTCGATCGAATCGCTGCGCCCGGTGCGGGGTAATATATTTCGCACGTTCGACCCCTCTTAGGAGTTAGACAAATGGGTGTGTCATATCAGACGGGAACGCTGGTCCGGACCGGTGAGGAGAGAGCGACCCTCGTTCGCCGCACCTACGCTCTGGTCCTGGTCAGCGTTCTGGTCACGATGGTCGGAGCCTCGTTCGGGTTGTCACAGCCCCGGTTGATGGGTGCTGTCGCGGCCCATCCCTTCATCACGTTCTTCGTTGCGCTGGCGCCCTTGATCATGGCCCAGCGGGCGCGGACCCAGTTCCCGATGAACATCGGGATGGTCCTGCTCTTCAATTTCGTGATGGGCGTGATGATCTCGCCCGCCCTGTTTATCTACGGACGTACTCAACCGGGACTAATCGGCCAGGCGGCCGTGCTGACCCTCGGCGCGTTCGGAATCCTCACCCTTTACGCCTTCGTCAGCCGCCGCGACTTCAGCGCCTGGGGCAGCTTCCTGATCGTCGGTCTCTGGGTCCTGATCGGCACGATGCTGCTGAACTTGTTCTTCCGGAACGCCGCCATAGATCTTTGGCTCGCGTCAGTCTCCGTCCTTCTCTTCAGCGGTCTCCTGGTGTTCGACACCTGGCGCCTCCGCAACCATTACGGTCCCGACGAGTACGTCGGCGCGGCGGTGCAGATTTATCTGGATCTGCTGAACATGTTCATGGCGATACTTCGCATTCTGGGAAATCGGCGGAACTAAGAGACAACTGCAACGGAACGGGTGCGAGACGTCAGTAGTGCCCGGCTTATTAGTTGAATACGTCGGGACGTCATTGGTGGGATTAGGGTAAAGGCAGCCGCTTCTGCCGTCATCCGGTTAGGAACGTCCCGACGTAGTGAACTAATCACTCGCATCTATGCCACTGACGTCTCGCACCCGTTCCGTTGGAGTTCCCTGAGCACCCGTTAGTTGCCGTTCAGAGCACCTTCCGTTGCAGCTAACCTTTACCTTTGACAGCCTCGATCGCCCCCGCCATCGCGAGATCCTTCTCCGTGATCCCCCCCTCGGAGTGCGTGCTCAGCGAGCACGTGATCTTGGTGTAGCGGATGTCGATGTCGGGGTGGTGGTCGGCGGCGTCGGCGGCCTTCGCAACGGCGACCACAAAATCGATCCCCTTCATGAAGTCGGGGAACTGGTACGTTTTCGTGATCACGTCTCCGCGCCTGCTCCATCCCGGCAGATTGCCGAGGCCGCGCTGGATCGCAATGTCGGATAGCCGATCAGCCATCGTCACACACTCCGCGGAGGGTACCTGCCGAGGAAGATAAGTTTGACCTGCCGCCGCGCAATGATCTCGACCGCTCTCGCCGTCGCTGTGGTTGCGACTTCAGCGGCTTCGTCCGCGGCGCAGCAGTCCTCTTCTGATTCAGTGAGTACCGGCAATTATTGGGGAAGATTCGCGCTCGGCGCTGCAATCAGTCTCGCGGCGCACGAGAGCGCCCATCTACTGACGTCACTTGCCCTCGGTTTTCATCCCTCGGTCGGTCTCGATAACGGTCGCCCGACAATCTTCTCTGGCATCGACAGTCGTCAGTACCCGCACCAGCAATTCCTCTTCTCCGCCGCGGGTCTCACCACCCAGACCCTGATCGACGAGCTGATCCTCGACATCCCGCACCACCGTGGCGGTGCCGTCGAGCGCGGCATCCTCGCCTGCGGAATCGGAACCACCCTCTTCTACATCACCCTCGGCCGCAACGGCGCAGTGAGTGACGTCGCCTTCATGTCGCGCACCTCATCGCTCTCGAAAACCCAGGTCTCGCTCATTTTCGGCGGCCTCGCCGCGATCCACACCATCAGAATCGCGCGCGACTCGAGCTACTCTCACTTTTTTGTGGGGCCGGCTCGGAACGGCGTCGTTGTCGGTTGGAGGAAGTAACTGCAACGGAACGGGTGCGAGTTCTCAGTAGCATAGATGCCAGCGATTAGTTCACGACGTCGCGACGTCATTGGTGGCATTAGGGTACAGGCAGCCGCTTGTGCCGTCATCCGGTTAGAGACGTCCCGACGTTGTGAACTAGAAGCTGGCCACTACGCTACTGACATCTCGCACCCGTTCCGTTGCAGTTGAGCTGACCCCGTCCATTGCCACGATGCCATTTTCGGCGTATCTTCGGGGTATGAAGTCGAAGGACCCCGGCCTCTTCGGCGCCGAGTACGATCGCGCCTCCCGACAGCTTCCGGTGATCGGCGAGCAGAAGGACATCCGCTACTACTCCTCTCCCGCCAAGAGCGTCCTCAACGGGCCCGAGACCACCGGGATGGGCTTCTGGTCCATCAACCCCTACATCGGGTGCGCCTTCGGCTGCGCGTATTGCTACGCCCGGTACACCCACCGCTACGTGATGGAGCGCGCCGCCACCGACGAGCGCATGACCGACGCACTCGGCGACGCGTACAATAAACTCCCTCCCTGGCTCGCGTTCGAGCGGAATATCTTCGTCAAGCGCAACGCGCCGGAGATTCTCAGTCGCACCCTGCGCTTCGGCAGCGATCGGCATCTCAAGCTGCTCGAGGGCGAAACGATAGTCATTGGCACGGCCACCGATCCGTACCAGCCCGCCGAGCGACGGTATCGGGTAACCCGCGGAATCCTCGAAGTGCTCGCCGAGCATCCGGGTCTCAGCGTCGTGATCATCAGCAAGAGTCCGCTCATCACGCGGGATATCGACCTTCTGTCGCGCATCAACCGGATCTCGGATCTCTCGATCCACATCTCGCTCATCACTCTGAATCGGGAGCTGGCGCGACGCATCGAGCCGCGGTCGCCGACACCTGAATCGAGAGTGCGCGCGTTGTCGCGTCTCCGCGAAGCCGGCATCGATGCCGGAATCAACTGCATGCCTGTGCTCCCCGGCATCACCGACAATCCGTCCGATCTCGAGGCGCTGGTGAAGCGGGTATCGGAAGCCGGCGCGACCTACGTCGGCGCCTGTGCGGTGCGCCTCAAGTCAGCGGCGCGAAAACGCTACCTGCCGTTCATCGAGCAGGAGTTTCCGCATCTCGCCGAGCGGTATCGGAACACTTACGCGCACAGCGCGTACGCAGGCGAGAAGTATCGGGAGGGACTCGCGCGGTTCTTCGAGAAGCTTTGCTCGAAGTACGGAGTACGTTCCTGGTCGAGTCGCGATGCCGAAGACGACGAAGGGGACGAGCCGCTGGATCCAGCGCTCGCCCCCTCGGTCCAGCTCAGTTTCGAAATCTAGCTTCGAACGAGCTTCGCCTTACTGACCGGTGCCTGCCGTGCCCGTCGGCGGATTGTCGTTCGGGCCAAAGCCAATGTTCATTGCCGTGAGCAACGCGGCCGCGTTGTTCGCGGAGTTGAACTTCTTGGCGCAGGTTGCGATCGCACGACGCGTCTGCGGGCCGTAGCGGCCGTCGACATTCGTCACGCCGCATCCCTGATCGCGGAGCTCCTGCTGCAAGGCGAGAAACGCGATCCGGTTGAGTCCAGCCTGAGCAGAAGCCAGGGCTGGGATGGCGATTAGTGCGATTACAGCGATGGTCTTCTTCATCTTGAAACGCCTCCGATCAGGTATGGTCTCTACAATACAGTATAGAGATGAACGGTACAGAGCAGGCGTGCGCTGCAAGAGCTACGCCCACGTTGACGTTTGTTGCGATGAAATGGACAAAAAAAACGCCCGACTTGCAAGGAGTCGGGCGTTTCTGTGCGCGAGAGATAGTTGGCTCTTAGCGGAGCGCCTGGATTATCAGGGCGCCGACCGCGAGGATTGCCACGCCGATCGCCACTGCCGCTACCGGCGTGATCGTCTGATTCTTCCACCAGCTGCCATCGGTGCCCGGAGTCTCGGGCAGCGACGCCATGATACGCTGCTGAACGCCAACCGGAGTCACACGGCGGCGAAGCATCTCGCTCTCGGCGTTGATGCGGGTCCAGAGCTCGACCTTGGACTTGCCCTCGGCTTCGCTGGCGCGCATCACGTCGACTTCGCCATCGAGCCAGTCGTGAAGCAGGCTGTGACCAGAAATCCCATTAAGGGGAACCTCTCGGTCGTACAGCTGTTCAGCGGGCTTATCCTTTCTCTGAGCCGGCTCACGGCCTACAGTCTTGTCGTTTCTCTCAAAACCAGCGTCATCAAGCATCATGCGTACTTCTCCTCGAGCAGTTGTTGGAGCGCCTCTCGCGCCCGATGCACTCGCATCTTTAACGCGCCAACGGTCGTTTCAAGTAACAGCGCCATCTCTTCGTAAGATCTTCCCTCGACGTGCTTCATCACGAACGCTTCACGCAGCGAGGGAGCGAGTCTGGCCAGAGCAAACTGCAGGTCCGTACGCAGCTCGTTGCGGTCCATCTCTTCTTCCGGCGTCGAGTACGTCGAGGGCTGATCGTCCTCATCGTAGCTCACGTGCGTCCGCCGAATGTTCTTCAGCCAATCCTTGCAGCTATTAGCGACGATTCGGAACACCCAGGCGTCAAAACGCCCCCGAACTTCGCCGAGATGCTGATAGGCTTTAATAAAGGACGCTTGGAGTATGTCTTCCGCCACATCCGGACTTCCTGTCATCCCAAGTGCATGTCGGTACAAGGGATCGCTGTACCTCGTGATGAGTACCGCGAAAGAGTCCTTGCTGCCCGCCAGAACCTTGGAAATGATCTCCTGATCGGCGTCGATTCCCGGCGCCGCACCATCCGGCGTCGCTTCCCCAGCGCCCAGCGTCTGAGCACCCTGATTTTGCAGCGGTGTGGCTGTCATCTTCACCTGCCTAGTGTAATCCCTTTGCCAGTCCCTGTATAGACCCAACTATAGCCGGGATAACACCTTATCACCGTTACGATCTTCTGACGATCGAGGACTCGTGGAAGCAACCAAGTCCTATCGAAGCCGTACCATATAGAGGTGCTCGAGGGCGATATCCCGATGGTAATGCCTCCCCTCCCTGTCGCTGTCAGCCCGGTACCGGCGGTATCGCTGGCTGAAGTGCGCAACCTTGCCGTCAATCGACGCCTTTTCCAATAGCGAAAGAAGGGCCTCGGGCTCCAAATGGCCCTCGGAATTGAAGCTCACCAGCGCGTGCCGGGCGCCCGAGGCCTCGAGCAACCCGCGGAACAGCCGCTGAACCCTCCGCCCGTGCGACCACTGGCTCCGCCCCTCGGGGCCCGCGAGCAACCCAACCTTACCCCTGATCGCCGGCTCGTTGGATCCCCAGCCGCGGGCCAGGATCTCAGGGATGTGATAGTAGGCAACGTACTGCCGCGAATTGTAAGGCGGATCGATGTAGATCAGATCGATCTCGCCGATCGATGACGCAGCCTCCATGGCATCCATTAGATACGCGCGAGCGGGCTTCTTCCCTTTTATTGGATCCTCGATCTCGATGGTGAAGGTGCGCCGCGCATTCGGCTGCCACTTCTTCATGTACGATGCGTAGACTCCAGCGGTGTTGGCCACCCGGTCGGCCCCTTCGATGATTGCCGCAAGCAGCACGTAGTACGTCTCCTCGCGGATGCCGCCGCCGCGCCGCCAGGCTTCGAGCTCTTCACGCGCGGCATCGATTCGCCCCGCGTTGACCGGCGTGAAGTACATCCTTCCGGCACTCGTCTCTCCGCCGGCCGGCGAAAAGTGCCGGCTGATGAACCCCTCGCTCGGCGGGAGCGCAGCGAGCTCGTCCGCGCGTTCCTGAAGCTCTGGATCGGCGCAGTCGGCGACGACGTAGGCGCGCTGGAAAACGTAGGACGACATCAGGAGGTCGCTGCAATGCACTTCCCAGCCTTTCGCTTTCAGCGCGCGACTGACGCTGGCGGTTCCCGCGAATGCATCGTGAACCGAGCCGGCTTCGATGCCACTCCTTTGGAGAGTGCGCAGGATGAATGGAAGGAGCCGCGTCTTGTTTCCGATGTACCTCATGATGCAAAGAGGGCGAGGTTGTGGCCTCGCCCTCCCAATCAGTGTCGCTCTTTCGCTAAGGGCACAGCTGCGCCGGCGTTAGAACCGGCGGCGAGTTCTTGGGAATGGCGAAGCCGTACTTCGCGTTGAGGGCGTCAGCCGCTGCATTCGCGATCTCCTGCTGACCGTCCGCCGACGGGTGGATTCCATCGAGACTGATGTACTGACCGAACGGCCGCGTGCAGCCGAGGAACGCCGGGAGGCTGAAATGACTCTTCTGCGCCACGAACGAAGCCAGCGCCGAGTTGAGATCCAGATACGCCCAGCCGTGTGCCGACGCCGTGGACGAGATGTGATCGTTCATCTGACGAATGAGATTGTCGATGAACGTCGTATCGGCCGGAGTCAGAACGAAATCAGCCGCAGCCGGGTTGTCGGTGCAGCTGAAGTTGTAAGGCTTGGGGCTGCCCAGCGCCGTGAAGACTTTTCCGAACGCGTAAATCAGATTGGTGTTGCCCTGGCAATCCGGATTGATGATGACGCCGAATGACTGGAACGCTGCGGCCTGCTGATAGAAATCGTCACCGGGGTAGACGCCGACAAGGCTCGGAATCAACGGTACCGAAACCAGCAGCGCCTTGGCGCCAGTCTTGGCGACGCTGTCCACGATCGCGTCGTACTGCGGCTGCCAGAGCGCCATCGGATAGAACGTGAACGTGTTGTCCGGTTGGCGATACGCTGCCGCCGGCACGAGGATGCCACCGGTGACGGTGCGGAGAACTTCGTTGGCGCCCAGCTCGACCGACACCAGCGTCGGGTGCTGCGCCATCATCTCGGTCACCTGGCTGTTCTTCGGCAAAAGCACCGCCCTGTACAGCCGCTTCCGCTGATCCGATTCGACGTTGGTCGGCGCGACCGCCGTCGTCTCGGGTGTCACCCGCAGCGCTGCATATGTCGTAGCGCCATCGATGGCAACATTGTTGGTCGGCAGAGTGACCCCGCCAAGCAACGCGCACGCCTGATCCTGCGCGTTCACGCTCGGATACTGCGCGCCACTCAGACGGCGCTGGAACTGAAGCGGCGCGATGAGCGGCGAGTAACAGCCGGGTCCTGCAATGAGCGGCTCCGTGAACGACGGAGCGAACGCCATGTGAGCAAGAATTGCCGGCCACGCGTGCTGCTGCGTCGCGTAGTAAACGCCGTCGGACTGAACGCCCATGCTTACGCTCGTTCCGATCGAGACGTACTTCGCAAAAGCTTCCTGGCCCGCCGGCCCCGTTGTCCTGTCGTCGCTGCACGCAGCGGCAAAAAGGAGAGCGACAGCACCGACAACGTACGACCAGTTACGCTTCATAACTTCTCCACAGGGGTGACAAGCAGAGGGACTTAGCCCCGGAAACAGGCGGCTGATAATATCTGTAATCACCCAAAAGCGCGCCACCCCATAGTTCGGATCGATGCGCCGTGCTCATCGAGCCTTGGCGGCGGAAATCTCACTCGTCCAGGCACGCTCGGCGGCACTCCCGTCCGCGGATCCGCGTCCGCGTTTCGCAGCGTCTCTGCCACCGATCGAATCACCCCGCATGGAACAGCGGCAGCAGCCAGACGATCCATCCAGTACTGCGCCGGCCGTTCGCGCACACGCGCGGCGATAGTCGCTACCAGCCGCTCGCGCTGGACCACGCGCCCCGCATTGGTCGCAAGCGAATCATCATCCGCGATGTCGAGGAGACCGAGCGCGCGCGCGCACGCGCTCCACTGACCATCACTCCCAACGGCGATCACGATCGGCCTGTCCGCGGCATCGAAGAGCTGGTAGGGCACCAGGTTCGGGTGCGCATTGCCCCAGCGCAGCGCGTCCTTGCCGGAAACGAGAACGTTCTGCGCGACGTTCACCAATGATGCACGGGCGCTGTCGGCGAGCGAGATCTGAATACGCCGCTGCTCGACCGGCAGCGACCCGCCGGCCCGTGCGGCTACCGCCGCCAGGATGGCGATCGCAGCATCCTTTCCGGCGATGACGTCGGCAAGCGCGACACCGATTTTCATCGGCGGTCCATCGGGTTCTCCGGTGATGGACATCCACCCACACTCGGCCTGGATCACGTAATCGTAGCCGGGGCGCGAGCTCTCTGGTCCGAATCCCGAAATAGTGCACCAGACGAGCTCGCGATGCTTTGCGAGCTCGCTGGCCTGATCGATACCGAGCCGCTCCAGGGATCCCGGCCGAAAGTTGTCCACCACCACGTCGGCGTCTGCCAGGAGCTCGAGAATCAGTCGCCTGTCGTCGGAGTTTCGAAGGTCAGCCGCAAGACTCTTCTTGTTCCGATTGACGGAAAGGAAATACGCACTCTGTCCCTCGGAGTCGAACGGTGGCCCCCAACCGCGGGTCTCGTCGCCTTCGCCCGGCCGCTCGACTTTGATGACGCTGGCGCCCAAGTCGCCAAGCATCATCGAACAAAGAGGCCCGGCCAGAACTCGGCTCAAATCAAGGACTTTCAGCGAAATAGGCACTGACTGTGGTTTGACTGTTCTTATGGTGGCTTGTTAATGAGGTCGTAGATGCCCTAAATCGAGTGATGAGGCGATGGCCGCGAACACGGATGACCCCACCTTGTTTTAGTCACGAAAAATCATATACTTAGCCGCGTTCGAGCCCCCGTGTGGGTCAACTCCTACTTCTGTGATATGAACCCGTCAGCACCACCCCTTTCCGCTGACCGGAGCCCGCTAAATGTCCGATAGCAATAAGCCCGCAGCTGCTACCATGACGGCACCTGCCCCTGCTCCTGCCCCAGCCGTTGTCCCCGGCGCCCCAGTCGTTCCACCGAAGCGCAGTCCCGGACACCGCGGCGCCGACGTAAAAGATACCGTCGCCGAGATGGCGGCGAAGGCACATGAGATCAGCCTCGAGGCCGGCAGCAAAATGGCCGCGGCAATGAAGGATGTGATCGGCGCCGCGGCCGGACTTACCAGCCTGGTGCTCGAGAGCGCCCGCGATCTTCTACAGTATATGGTACGCCGCGGCCAGATGACTCAGGAAGAGGCCGACAAGCTGATGCGGGAGGTCGAGGCGTCACACGCCAAGAAGAAACCGGCCGCTCCTGTCGCCCATGCCGCACCGAAACCGGTGTCTCGCGTCGAGCCGTCCCACTCGAATCACGCCGCCCCGACCCACGCCCCCGCTCGGCACGTCGCCGCTCCCGCGAAGCACCCGGTGAAGCATGCCGCTCCCGCGAAAAAGCCCACCGCGAAAAAGCCGACTATGAAGCCGGCAGCCAAGAAGCCGGCAAAGGCAGCGACCAAACCAAAGGCCAAAGCCTCAGCAAAGTCGGCGAAGAAAAGGTAGGCAGTGGCGATTCCGCGTGGCGATGCAGTCGCGCTCGCCCGCGAACTGATTCAAATCGATTCCAGAAACCCCACCCTCGTCCGCGGCGCGCCGGGCGAGGCTGCGTGCGCGCAGGCGCTGGCGTCGACGCTTCGCGACTGGGGGTTCGAAGTTCAATTGCAGGAAGTCGCTCCCGGCCGACCTAACGTCATCGCTTCGATCGGTCCCGCCGACACGCCGGCGCTGATGCTCAATGGCCACCTCGACGTCGTCGGCGTCGAAGGAATGGTCCACCCGCCATTCGATGCCGATCTCCGCGGCGATCTGATTTACGGCCGGGGATCCGCGGATATGAAAGGTGGGATTGCCGCCATGTGCGCGGCGGCTGCGCTCGGCTCCACTGCCAAGGCAACACGAAGAATCATTGTCGCCGCGGTGGTCGACGAAGAATGGGAGAGCCTCGGCATCCGGGCGCTCATCGCCGGCGGCGTGCGCGCGGATGCCGCCATCGTAACCGAGCCGACCCGCCTCGCGATTTGTCCGGCGCACCGCGGCTTCGTGTGGATCGACATCGAGATCACTGGCCGCGCCGCTCACGGCAGTCGTTACGATATCGGTGTCGACGCCATTACCCACGCCGGACTGCTGCTCGCCGAGCTGGATCGTGTGGAGCGCACCCGGGAGTCCGCAGCCCGGCATCCTTTGCTCGGCCGCGGATCGCTGCACGCTTCGACGATCAGCGGTGGCGTCGGGATGTCCACCTATCCGGAGTCCTGCAAGCTCTCGATCGAGCGCCGCACTCTGCCAGGCGAGTCGGCGGACACTGCACTTCGCGAGATCGATCAGGCCTGCGAGCGCGTGCGCGCGTACGATCCACGATTTGACGCGCGGGTTACACTGACCACCGCGCAGCTCCCCAGCGACGTGGCCGTCAGCGCGCCGGTCGTCGAGCGCCTGCGCTCCGCTTTGGAGCGCGAGAATGTCCCGGCGAGAGTCGAAGGATTGTCGGCGTGGACCGACGCGGCGCTGCTCAACGAGGCGGGAATCCCCGCGATCTGCTTTGGACCAGGCGACATCGCCCTCGCCCACGCCGCCGAGGAGTTCGTTCCGGTCGACGAGATCGTCACTGCGACCCGTGTACTTACATCGGTAGTCGGCGAGTGGATGCGTTAGAATCCAGAGCATGAAGACGTGGACCAGCAGCGAGTACGACGCGCTCGAGCGCGCGATCCTGGACGGCTGCAAGATTGCGGCGTACCGGCGCGGAACTGAGTTCGTCGTCGTGCCGATGCGGTTGCGCATGATCAGCGGTCGCGAAGCCGTCGATGCCACTCATCCAACCACGGGCGACGAGATCACGCTGTATCTCGACGAAATGGACACCTTCGAGGTAGTGCGGTGAAGGGCGCAAAAGCAAAAACAGGTGATCTCGTCGCCATCTACGCCGATGAATCCTGCCTTGGCAACGGGCGCGAGGGTGAGAATCCCGGCGGCGCCGGTGGCTTGATCGAGTGGCTGCACCCCCGCTCGAACGAGGTCGCGCGCTGCGATTACTGGATCTCCGAGCCCGCCACCACCAACAATAGAATGGCGCTGCGGTCAGTCATCGAAGCGTTCCGCGAGATTTCCCGGCGCGGCAACTCGTATCGCGTATTGTTCACCAGCGATTCGAAATACATTGTCGATGGGATGACCGAGTGGCTCCCGCAGTGGAAGGCGCGTGGCTGGAAGCGGAAGAGCGGCAATCTCGAGAACCTGGAACTGTGGAAGGAGGCGGCCGCCGCCGTCGATGCGCACGAAGTGCAGTGGCGCTGGGTACGTGGTCACGCCGGTCACCCGCAGAATGAGTACGCCAACTTTCTCGCTCAACGCGGCGCAACGGAACAATCAAATTCCGGGGGGTTACGTCAGTCCGGTTACGATGAGTGGTTGGAGAAAACCAAATCCGGCAAGGCCCGCTTGAACGAGCCCGCGGCCTTCCCTGATCTTCAATCGTTCCGGCCGACCAAGCGCATATGGACGACCTAGACCGACTCTTTCAGCGTCTGGTGCAAAACATCAGAAATGGTCACGCCGAGTACCTGAGCGTTCCATTCACCGTTCAGGAGCTCTACGACACTCTCGTGCCATACCGTCACTACCGTCGGGACCTCGGCATCGACACCAATCAGGACTACGAGGCGGCGGTTACGCGGCTCTTGTCGGGCGAGAAAGGCTACATCCGGGCAGATCAGGCGATGCAGGACCGGCTAAAGAAAGAGATGGAGTCTCCACACGCGGATGTCGGCGCCTTCCGCGATTACGCCGAAACGCGGATCTCGATCGCGCCCGACGCGCTCCAGAAGCTCGGGGTGGCGGTGCCGTCGCAAAATGCCGGCGGCTACGCCGGTCGAGGCAACGGCGACGGCGCGACCGGCGATGCTACTTCCTTCGTCGTCCCCGGCGTCGCGAGCGATGTCATCGAGAGCTGCAAGTTCTGCGGTGGAACGCTGCCCGAAGGCCGCAAGGCGGTGTACTGCCCGCACTGCGGACAGAATCTCGCCGCGAAGCACTGCGCGGGGTGCGGGGCAGAGTTGGATCCGGCCTGGAAGTTCTGCGTGAACTGCGGACGGAAGACGTAAGGGCAACAGAACGATCAACTGCAACTGAACGGGTGCGAGAGGTCGGTGGCGTAGATGCCAGTGATTGGTTCACGACGTCGGGACGTTTCTACTCGCCTTACGGCACAGGCGAATGCCTGTACCACGAAGGCCACTTATGACGTCCCGACGTAGTGAACCATCAACTTGCCACTATGCTACTGACATCTCGCACCCGTTCAGTTGCAGTTGTTGATCGTTCCGTTGCAGTTAGACACTCCGCCCTCGGTATATTGAACAATGCTCCCCAACCCAACCGGCGTCGTCTTTCTCTCCGCGGTCCGCACCCCGTTCGGGACCTTCGGCGGGAAGCTCAAGAACCTGTCCCCCGTCGATCTCGCTGTCGTTGCATCGAAGGCTGCGATCGAGCGCGCGGGAGTCGCCGCGACCGATGTCGATCAGACGATCTTCGGCAACGTCCTCTACACAACCAACGACTCGATCTACTTCGCCCGGCACGTTTCGCTGAAATCGGGCTGCCGCCAGGAAACATCGGCGCTCACCCTCAACCGCCTCTGCGGATCGGGTTTTCAATCGGTCGTCAGCGGCGCTCAGGAGATCATCCTCGGCGACGCCCAGGTGTGCCTTGTCGGTGGCGCCGAATCGATGTCCCAGGCCCCGCATGTGACCCGCGGTCTGCGCTGGGGCACTCCCCTCGGAAAATCACCCGTACTGGAAGACGTGCTGTGGGAGAGCCTCACCGATTCCTACGTCGGGCTCGGGATGGCCGAGACCGCCGAGAATCTCGCCGATCGCTACAAGCTCGATCGCGGCTGCGTCGACGAGTATGCCCTCAGATCGCAGCAGCTTTCGAAGGCGGCGTGGGATGACGGCGTTTTCAAGGATGAAGTCGTACCGGTCCCGGTGATGAACCCCAAGACCGGGAAGTCGGAAGACATGACCATTGACGAGCACATGCGCCCCGATACCAGCGCCGAGAAGCTCGCCGCGCTCAAGCCGGTGTTCCGCAAAGGCGGGGTCGTCACCGCCGGAAATGCATCCGGCATCGGAGATGGTGCGGGCGCAATGGTGATCTCCAGCGAGAAGTTCGCGAAGGAGCGCAATCTGCGTCCGCTCGGCCGACTCGTGTCGTGGAGTGTCGCCGGGGTCGATCCGGCGGTGATGGGAATCGGACCGGTCCCCGCATCCAGGGGTGCGCTCGCCAAGGCGGGGTTGACCATGGACGACATGGATCTCATCGAGGTGAACGAAGCTTTCGCCGCCCAGACGTGCGCCGTCGAGCGCGAGCTCGAGCTTCCACGCGAGCGACTGAACGTCCACGGCGGGGCGATTGCGCTGAGCCATCCGCTTGCCGCGTCCGGAGCGCGCATAACGGCCCATCTACTGCATGCATTGCGCTCTCAGGGAAAGCGCTACGGACTCGGCACCGCTTGCATCGGCGGCGGCCAGGGGATTGCGCTGGTTATCGAATCCATTCAATAGACTGCGCACCGCGCAGAGAACGAGGAATTCATGAAGCCGCTAGTCAGAACGTTCGCTCTGATGTCCACCATCGCGTTCGCTGGGGCGTGCGCATCGGTCGGAGGTGGCACCGGCGGGACGCCGACCACGGGCGCCGGCGCGGGTGAGGTCAACAACCCATCGATCATCTGGCCGATCAAGACCAGAGAGCACGTCGATCTCTGGCTGCACGGCTTCGCGATGCTCCAGGAAGACACGACCTTCGTTCCGTTCTTCAAGCGCGGCTACGGCACCGATCTGACCGTCCTCAAGAACAGAGCGAACGTCGTCACCCAGCTCGACGCCAACCGCGACCGGCTCCGCGCTCGCCTCGCGGCCAACCCGCGCCTGATCAACGCCCAGTTCGTGCCGCTGTCGTTCTCGAGCTGGACCGACCTTGCTGCGGCAGCCGACCTTTTCATTCGAGCCAACGGTGATCCGCGCGCTGCATCCTCGCAGGAACAGGCGGGAGCGATCGCGTTTTTCGCGGCCTACTTCCCGACATCGGCCGATCGTGATTGGCTGAGATTGTTCGTGCAGTCGCTCAACGACGAGAGCAGCAAGTTCTATCACTCGTACTGGCTGCAACAGCAGCGCGAGCGCAGCAACGTTCTCGATCTCGTCGATACGCTCTGGCAGCGCACCTATCGCCCGCGGATGCAGGGATTCCTGAACAACTCCCAGCAGGCGCAGGGCACCATGCTCCTATCGCTTCCCCTCGATGGCGAGGGCAGGTCGCAGACGAATGGCAACCAGTCGAACATCATCACTGTCACCTTCCCCCAGCGGCCGAACGACGCTGTCGAAGCAATCTACGTCTTCGCGCACGAGGCAGTCGGCGGCATCGCCAATACCGCCGTCACCGACAACATCACGCCCGAGCAGCGTCGCACCGGCGTCGGCGACCGGTACCAGAGCGCGGCAGCCGTTCGAGGCGGGGCCATGCTTCTACAGAAGGTTGCACCGGAGATTCTCGACGGATATATGCGCTACTATCTGAGCTCGGTGAATCGACCGACAGGGTCCAGCGTGCAGTCGGCGTTCATTTCGGCATTCTCCATCCCCGACACCATTCGTGACGCCCTGAGCCGCCAGCTCGACGTGGTCCTCGGAGGGATTTAAGCCGATATAATTCGGCATGGCAGCATCCGATGAGAAGCCGCCGGTGCCAGCCCCACTCGCACCGCGCCAGACACTGCTCGATCGACAGGCGTTGGAGCGCGTGCTCGCTCGCGCCGCCGAGCTGCAGGGCGCGAGCGCGCTTCCGGAATCCGCCGATCTGATCAGCGAGGGCCAGCTTCTCGACATCGGAAACGAAGTCGGGCTAAGCCCGGCCACCATCAAGCAGGCGCTCGCGGAAGAGCGGACCCGGATCAACGTCCCCGAGGAGCGCGGTCTCGTCGCGCAAATCGCGGGCGCCGGATTCGCGACGGCAACCCGCACCGTTCCCGGAAACGCGCGCGACATACTCGCCACCCTCGACACGTGGATGCTGCGTGAGGAGTGTCTCCAGGTCCAACGCCGGTTCAACGACCGGATCACCTGGGAGCCGCAGCGTGGACTGTTCGGAAAGTTGAGGCGGACCGTGAACGTCAGCGGCCGCGGCTTCTATCTAATGGATGCGACCCAGGTGTCGGCGACCGTCCTTCCGGTCGATGCCTCGCGCGCAGTAGTGCGCCTCGACGCCGACATCCACGCCAGTCGCGCCCGGCGCGTCGGAGCCAGTAGCGTCGTTGCGACCCTGGGCGCGGCAGCCGGCGGAGTGCTCGGCCTGGCGCTCGTGGTCGCGCACCTTCCTCTCATCATCGCGGCCGGCTCAGCGGTTTTGCCATTCGCGGGTGGGTCGGCAATCGCTTACCGGTTTGCCCGATCACATCGAGGCGTGCTGAGCAGCGTCCAGCTCGCTCTCGAGCAAATCCTCGACCGCCTCGAGCACGGCGACTTCGATCGCCCCGGTCTGCTGGGAGGCATCTCTTCGCGAGGTCGCATCACCGGACGATAGATTAAGAGCGATTTCGCTCGGGGTCGCAGGCTCGATGGCAACAATCAAAAAAGTAGGGGTGATCGGTGGCGGTCTGATGGGCAGCGGCATTGCGCAGGTTTGCGCGGCCGCCGGATTCCCGACCGTCGTGCGCGAGATGTCCGAAGAACTTTGCGCGAAGTCACGGCAGTCGATCGAGAAGACTCTTGCCAAAGGCATCGAGCGCGGCAAAGTCACCGTTGACGAGCGTGACAGGACCCTCGGGAATCTTCGCTTCGCGACGAAGCTCGCCGATCTGGCGGACTCGGACATCTTCATCGAAGCGGTGGTCGAAGACCTCGCCGTCAAGAACGGTCTCTGGTCCGAGCTCGACAAAATCGCCGGCAACGAGGCGATCTTCGCATCGAACACCTCGAGCCTGACCATCATCGCGATGGCGACCGCCAGCGGACGCCCGGATCGCATGATCGGCCTGCACTTCTTCAATCCGGTGCCGCTGATGAAGCTGGTCGAGGTCGTTCGCACCATCACCACCAGCGAAGAAACCGAGCGGCGGGCGATGGACTTCGTGCGCGCGCTTGGCAAGGAGCCGGTGCGGGCCCGCGACAGCTCGGGTTTCATCGTGAACCTGCTGCTCATCCCCTACATGCTCGACGCCATCAACGCGCTCGAGTCCGGCGTCGCCTCAGTCGAGGACATCGACAAGGGCATGCAGCTCGGCGCCGGCTATCCGATGGGCCCGTTCACCCTGCTCGATTTCGTCGGCCTCGACACCGCGTACAAGATCGCGGAGATCATGTTTACCGAGTATCGCGACAAGCGCTATGCACCGCCGCCGTTGTTGAAGCGGATGGTGCTCGCTGGAATGCTGGGCAAGAAATCGGGCAAGGGCTTCTACGATTATTCGTCCAATCCGCCACGGGTCAATGCGCTCGGGTTGTAAGCGACAGCTCGCGGGGACGGTGAAGGACCGCCGCGGCGGCAGGCACACGTGAGCCGTCCAAACTTTCGCGGCTACTTTCGGGAAGACGAGCTGGCGCGCGCCGTTTACTCCGAGGCGGCAGGGATCGGCCGCGCAATTCCAGCCGCCGTCGCCGTTCCAGTGGACGCCGAAGACGTGGTGTCGCTCGTCAAATGGGCGGCGGAGACGGGTACCGCGCTCATTCCCCGCGGATCCGGGAGCAGCATGGCGGGTGGTGCGATCGGAAGCGGAGTAGTCGTCGACCTATCGCGCATCAATCATCTCAGCCGCATCGACGAGCGCGAGCGGACCGTGTGGGCCGAACCCGGCGTCTTGTGGACCACGCTCGACGTAGCGGCCCGACGAAAAGGTCTGCGTTTTCCTCCCGATCCGTCGAGCGGCGCCTTCTGCACGCTCGGCGGAATGGTGGCGACCAACGCGGCGGGCCCGCACTCACTCCGCTACGGCGCCACCCGCGCCTGGGTGAACGCCCTCGACTGCGTGTTCAGCAACGGCGACCGCGAGGTGATCACCAGGGGTGAGCCCGCGCCCAGGCGGGTTGAAGTGTTGAATCGGTTTCTGCGGGACGTGCACGGCGAGATCGTCGCTGCTGATACCCGGCATCCGATCGTGCATCTAGGTGTGCGGAAGGAGTCGTCGGGCTACGCCATCCATGAATACGCCACCGACGCTGATCTGATCGACTTGCTGGTGGGCAGCGAAGGCACGCTCGTGATCGTCGTCGGCGTTCAGCTCAAGCTGTCTCCGCTTCCCGCCGCGACGAGCAGCGTGCTCGGATCCTTTCCAACCCTTGAGACCGCGACTGCCGCTGCGACCAAAGCGGTGGAGGCTGGGGCCAGCGCATGTGAGCTGCTCGACCGGACTTTTCTCGCCTACGCTTCGTCAGGACCTCCGAATGGCATCGACGAAAAGCTGAAACCGAGGATCGAAGGTGCCGCCGCGATTCTGTTGGCCGAGGTCGAAGGTGAGTCCAGCGATGCGGCGGCTGCGACGGCGGAGCGTCTCGCTGCGGCGTTTCGCGCGGCTGGCGCCAAGGGCGTAGATGTCGCATTGACACCCGAGACCGAGAGCGAGCTGTGGAAGCTGCGGCACGCCGCGAGTCCGATCCTGTCGACGCTCGAGCACTCGATCTCGATGCAGTTCATCGAGGATGGCGCGGTGCCGCTGCCGAAGCTGCCGGACTATGTGGAGGGCGTGCGCAACGCGCTCGCCAAGCGTGAGGTGAGCGGGGTGATCTTTGGCCACGCCGGCGATGCCCACGTCCACGTCAATCCGCTTGTAGACGTGAGGCAGCCTGACTGGCGGAAGAAGGTGATGGCTGTTTTCGAGGACGTCGTTGGACTGACGCGTGTTCTGGGCGGAACGCTCACCGGCGAGCACGGCGACGGACGAGTCAGAACGCCCGTGCTGCTGCGCGTCTGGCACAAGGAGGCCATCCGCGCCTTCGGCTTGGTGAAGACCGCGTTCGACCCAGCCAACATTTTCAATCCCGGGGTCAAGGTACCGCTGCCGCAACAGAAGCCGATTGGAGACGTGAAGTACGATCCTGCGCTTCCTCCGCTCCCCGAGAAAGCGCGGGCTGCTCTCGACGCTGTCGTTAAGGATCGAGCGTACGATCGCTTCCGGCTGTCGCTGATCGGCTGACCGTCTTAGCTTTCTGCCGCCTTTCACCCTCGACCGCAAACTCTTTTGATTTATACAGAGCCCGTCCTGAGTCTTCTTGCCCGGCCGACCTTTCTGGAGCCGGCACACCTGCAGGTCCGATGGCTTGGGGAGAGCACCGATGGAGAACGGCTGGCGGAGTTCGCCGGCCGGCTCTGTTACATGAGTCAGAAGAATCCGGCGAGCCGGCCGACCCGCGAGTATCTCGAGAACATCAAGAAGCAGGGACACGGCAGCGTCCTCGAGCACGCCAACTACTCTCTCCTTCTCGAGGGCGTGAGCCGGTCACTGACCCACGAGCTGGTCCGGCATCGCGCCGGTTTCGCCTACAGTCAGCTCAGTCAGCGTTACGTGGACGAGTCAGAAGCGAACTTCGTGGTGCCACCGGCGATCGTCGGCGATGAAGCGCTCGAGAAGGAATGGCGGGCCCAGATCGAGGAGGCACAGCGAAGCTACGTGCGGCTCGTCGAGCACCTCATGGAGCGATACGCGTGGGTCGGCGATAAGGTCCATCGCCGCAAGATGGCGAGAGAGGCGGCGCGGGGAGTTCTACCGAACTCCACCGAGACCAAGATCGTGGTCACCGCCAACGCGCGGGCGTGGCGGACGATGCTGGAGCT
>CAMLDY010000022.1 GCA_946478895.1 uncultured Gemmatimonadota bacterium | reverse complement strand
AGAAAGGATGGCGGGCGATGGTATCGACGATGAGAAACCAGATCGCAATCGTCGTCGCTCCGATGAAACCAGTGATCACGCCTTCACGCAGAAAGTTGTGCGGCTGTTGCGCCATCGGTGACCTCGGATGCGTTGGAGTGCAGCCCTCTTGCGACGGAAAATACGCAACCCCGGAGTATATTCCAAGCGAGCACCGCCGCACACATTCGCATGGCCGCACAGCGCGCTGTGGCACCCTTCTCGCCACAGGTTGACTGCCGCCCTCCCCCATGGAAGTGATGTCCCGAACGTTCAACGACTGAAGATGTTTTCTCGAAGAATCCGCATTGCCCTGCTCGTCGCGCTCGCTATCTGCGGCACTGCTCCCACGATCGCCGAATCCCAGACCCGGAAAAAGACAACCAGCTCTCGCCGAGCGCGGCGGCCGAGCCGGAACAGACCGCCGGCGGTTCCGGCGGTGCGATACAGCGCCCCGCGCTCCTCGGGAGATCTGGCTTCTTCGCTCGCGGGACTGATCGGCCGCACCCGCGGCGGCAGCTGGGGCGCGATGGTGGTCTCTCTCACTCGCGGTGACACGCTTTACGCGCTGAATCCCGGCGATGGGATGCTTCCAGCTTCCACCATGAAGCTGCTCACCAGCGCCATCGCCTTCGAGCGCTTCGGGCCCGAGTATCAGTTCAGCACCGACGCGCTGCGCGACGCTGCGGTCGGTCCCGATGGCACGCTCACTGGAAATCTGTATCTGCGCGGCGACGGCGATCCGGCGCTATCGGGAAAATTTCTACCCGGCGGTCCGTCGGCACCGATGAACCGCCTCGCCGATCTCGTCGCTCAGCAGGGCATCAGACACATCACCGGCTCCATCATCGGCGACGCTTCAGGCTTCGACGACCAGAAAATTCCACAGGGATGGCTGTCGCGATATCTCCAGGCGTCGTACGCAGCCCGAGTCTCGGCGCTGTCGCTGAATGAGAACCTCGTCGCGGTGTCGGTAACCCCCACGTCGCCCGGCAAGCCGGCCACCGTCGTGCTGGAGCCGTCGACGAGCGCCATTCCGCTCGTCGCAAACGTCCGCACCGTCTCAGGTGGGGGCGCGCGTCTCGGGTTCCGCAAGCAGAGCGACGGAACGATCGTCGCCAACGGCTCGATCGGATCGCGTTCCGGCACCCGTAAATACGTCTATATCGTCGAGGATCCAGCCAGCTTCGCCACCGGTGCGTTCAAGAACGCGCTGATCGCTCGCGGCGTCAAAGTGGATGGCGACATCAGACTGGGTAAGACTCCGGCCAGCGCGGTCAAGGTCGCCGGGCTGCTGTCGCCGCCACTCGCCAGCATGATCGCGGCGATGAACCGCGAAAGCATCAATCACTATGCAGAGCTGCTGTTCAGAGATGCTGCTCGCGGGCCGCAGCGGGACAAAGTCGGTTCGGTCGCCAACTCCAGCGCGCTGCTCGACAATTTCTTCGCCACCAAGGTCGGCGCCGACACGAGCCAGCTCACCTTTGCCGACGGCAGCGGTTTATCGACCCTCGACCGCGTAACTCCGCGCGCGCAGGTCCAGCTGCTGGGCTACGCCCACCGCGCCAACTGGGGGCCTTGGCTGCACTCATCGCTACCCGTTGCCGGCGATTCAGAGCTGCTCAAAAAGCGAATGCGAAATACCCCGGCCGAAGGGAACCTTCACGCCAAGACCGGCACGACCAACGACGTGATTGCGCTCGCCGGGTACGTCACGGCGGTAAATGGTGAGGTGCTCGCGTTTTCCTTTCTGTACAACGGTCGCGATCGCTGGACAGCCAAGTCGATGATCGACGTGATGAGTGAAACTCTGGCGAGCTTCGGGCGGTAGAATAAACAGGGCGTAAGTCGTTGGAAAATATATGTTTGTACCTTATTTCAGCGACCCATGTGGTATCTTTCGTGCAACCGACTGAAGGGACTGAACCGCGTGTGGCAGCCGCGTGAGGTAATAGATCGACATGGCGTATCGGACGTTCGTGGATAGGGACGGATCCTACTGGCAGGTTTGGGACTCGCAGCCGACCAAGGTGGAGCGGAGGCTGAGCCCGGGGGATCGCAGGCAAGGCCGGTATCACCCGTGGGGCGGGCCCGAGCGCCGCAGCGGCGCCGATCGCCGCACCGTGAGTCAGCGCCGAATCACTCTCGCCGAAGGCTATGGCCGCGGCTGGCTGACCTTCGAGTCTCTCTCTGAAAAACGTCGCCTGATTCCCGTTCCCTCACATTGGGACCAGCTCTCCAACGGGGAGCTGCGCGCGCTGTGCGAGAGGGCCAAGGCGGTACCCAAGACCGATCCCGGCTCTTCGATGGCCAGCTAGCGCCAGTCCGCCAGCTTTTCCCGCAGCTCGGCAAGTGCCTGACCCATGCGCTTCTCCACCGTCTTTACCGAGACATCAAGCGCGATCGCTATCTCCGAGTATTTGAGGCCGTGCTGCCGGCTCAGCTGAAATACCTCGCGCGACTTTTCGGGTAGTGCCGCGATCGCACCCGCGATTGCCCGCTCCAGCTCCACTCCGAGCACAACATCCTCGCCCGACGGTGAGCTCTGTGGATCGAGCGCGGCGGTAGCAGCTTCCCGAGCGACCACCTGCTGGTGGCGAACGTGGTTGAGCGCTCGATTTCGGGTCGCGCGAATCAGATAAGCCCTGAAGCTCTGTTGAAGCTCGAGGCTTTCGCGTCGGCGCCACAGCTCGAACATCACGTCCTGGGCGATCTCCTCTGCCAGCGCCCGCTCGCGCACCACCGATTCCGCCATTCGCACCAGGTCGGCGTAGTGAGCGCGAAAAACCTCGTCGAACGCCGCCTCGTCGCCCGCCCGTAATCGCCGCTGCAGGTCCCGCTCGTGTGGGTCGCTGGGCTCCAAGGGGGTGGTGTCCGGTTCAGGTGTCAGTCTTATTGATGAATATGTCGAACAGCGGCGCCGATCCGTCCGGCATTAGCCCGGACGATTGGGAACGTATCGCGCGTTACGTCACCGGTGAGGCAACCGCTTCCGAAGCCGACGCAACGCGGCGATGGATAGCTACTGACCCGCACCGAGCGGGCGTTGTGCAATCGCTCGAGTCGGCACTCGCCAATGTAGCGCATCGACCGACGCCGGACATCGATGTCGAGAGCGCTCTCCGTCGAGTGAAAGCCAGGTTCGACGATCCGAAGGTCATTCCCTTTGCCCCGACCGCGCGCCGGGCCGAGTCGCGTAGCTACGCGGCGCTGCTCCGTATCGCGGCGGCGGCGGTCATTCTCGCCGGCGCGACGGTGGTCTGGCAGAATGTTCGTCGTGACCGCGCCGATGGCGGCACCCGAACCTACGCGACTGCGGTCGGGGAACGCCGGCAGATCGCGCTCGGCGACGGCAGCACCGTGTTGCTGGGACCGACGACGCGACTGGTGGTGTTGGATCCGCGCGGCGGCGAGAGGCGAGTCACACTCGACGGGATCGCGCATTTCAGCGTCGTCCACAACTCGAGCTCACCGTTCACCGTGCGTGCGGGTACCGTCACCATTCAGGATGTGGGAACCGCCTTTTCGGTCGAAACCGACGACAGTGCGGGAACGCGTGTTGCTGTCGACTCGGGCTCCGTCGCTATCGGTCCCGCTGGTGCGGAGCCATCCCGCGGAGCCATACTCCATGCAAGGGATCGAGCGGTCGTCGGTAGTGACAACGCGGTGGTAGTCGAGCGCGCGGTAGTTTCCGACGATGATCTCGCCTGGATGCAGGGGCGCCTCGTGTTCCGCGATGCACCGCTCGTCCTGGTTGGCGCAGAACTTTACCGCTGGTATGGAGTAAGGCTAAAGGTCGAGGATCCGTCTCTCGCGAATCTTCATCTGACAGCATCTTTTTCCGGTGAACCAGTCGAACGTGTTCTCAATGTCATTTCGCTGTCACTCGGCGCCACCGTCGAGCGGCAGGGGAACGTGGCCATCCTTCATCGGAACGCGGCATCTGGAGCAGCCCGCTAATCCTGCCGCACGGCTGACGCGCGCGCTCCGCAATCGCGTCAGCGCCGCTTCGATCGCCATAGCTGTTTTCATTGTCCTGCCCCAGGCTGCTGGCGCGCAAGCCTGCTCACTACCACCGGCATCGTCAAGCGGATGGAGCGCGCCACTCGACCGTCGCGTTACCCTCCGCGCCACCGACGTCTCGCTGCGCGAGGCTCTGGATCGCCTGGCAGCCGGCGCGAGAGTGCTGCTCTCCTACGCCAACGAATCGCTCCCGCTCGAGAGCAGAGTGTGTGTGCAATTCGATTCGGCAACGCTCGGCGATGCGCTGAGCTGGTTGTTGCGCGACACGAGAGTCGCACCGGTTGCGGCCGGCGGGACTCAGGTCGCACTCGTTCCGAGCGATGCGAACTCCGGCGGCAACCGCGCCGCCACTCCGCGCACGCTGGATCGCGTCGTCGTCACCGGCAACACCCTCGAGTCTTCGGCGCGCCCGCTGACTGTGGCGATGAACGTCGTGAGTGGCACGCAGCTCTCGACATACTCTGAGGGCAACCTGGGCCAGGCGCTGAGCGACGCCATACCCGGCCTGTGGGTTTGGCAATCGGCGCCGACATCGCTGCTATCCCATTACGGAAGCATCCGCGGCACGAGCTCGTTTGGCGCGAGCTATCCGAAGATCTACGTGGACGGAATCGAGCTGGCGAATCCACTGCTCGTCACCCAATTCACTCCCGAGGCTGTCGACCGCATCGAGGTGATTCGCGGACCCCAGGGCGCCGCTCTTTATGGATCGGACGCAATCAACGGCGTGATCAACATCGTGATGCGACATGACGGCTCGAACGGAGGCCCGGGCACGGTGGTGCGAAGCGCGGTCGGCACCGCGAACAGCGCCTACGTTCCGCGCGCGGCCGTCACCCAGGACCACGCCGTCGCGTGGCGCACCGGGTCGAGCGCCCAGTCGGGAAGCGCGAGCTTCACCTCCGGTGGCGTTGGTGAGTATCTGCCGAACGCTTTTGCGCGACACACCAGCGCCGGCGCCGGATTCCGTGTGGTGCGTGATCACCTGATCGCCACAGGAACCGCGCGGGTGTTCAGCAGTCAGTCCGCGGATCCGTCGAGTCCATTCTTTCGCGATTCGGCGAACCTCGCGCGATTCGGCGCGGCGCGGCCCCAGGCAGTCGAGGAGTACACGGTGGGTGGCACCGCGACGATTCTGGAAGGCAGCCGCTGGACGTACACGTTCGTGGCCGGGTTCGACGGCAGCAGGTTGTCGAATCTCGCCAGCGACCGCGCGCCATTGCCGTCGGGCGCGGGGCCGGATCTCGGCAGCGTCAGCGGAAACGCAAACCTCGGCACCCTGCGGTTGAGCGCGGTCGGCAGACTGGGGAACGACGACGGCCTGGCGTCGACGGTGACTTTTTCTGCGGAAAATTCCCTGCTCGATTTCCGGTCGCATACCGACACATCGTCGGCAGCGAGCGTAGCACTCGCGTCGGCCGTCAGGCGCTGGACGAGCGCGGCTGTCGGTCAGGCGAATCTCTCATGGAAGAATTCGGCGTATCTGACCGGCGGTTTGCGGATGGAGCAGAACACGACGCTCGACAATCTGAATGTATCGGTGCTGCCGATGCTCGGCGCTGCGCTGGTGCAGGACTACGGTCCGGTGACGGTGAAGCTGCGGTCGGCGTACGGGCGCGGTATTCGACCTGCCACCACCCCGGTGCGCGACGCCGGCTGGTTCGATCCGCAACGGGCGATGATGCTCGATCTCGCGCCGGAGCAGCAGTCGGGCATCGAAGCGGGCGTAGACCTTTTCTTCGGCAAGAGTCTGAGCTTCCAGCTGACGCGCTTCGATCAGCTCGCGTCGGGACTGATCCAGCGGGTCGCCTATGTGGCGTACGATCAGCGCGGCTCCGGGCAGACCGCAGGCAACCTCCCCCCGTCGGGGAATGCCACCCAGGACCGCCACATATCGTACGTGCTGCAGAATGTCGGAGAGATCACCAATCGCGGGTGGGAATTGAAGAGCGACTGGCGGATCGGTGCGCTGTCGCTTGGCGGTGCATACTCGACAGTGGACAGCAGGGTGCGCCGAGTCGCGGGATCCTACCTCGGCGATCTGCGCGCCGGCGACCGCATGCTCGAAGTGCCTGCGTCCACGGCTAGCCTCGTGGCATCATGGACGGGCGGCGGATGGACGGGCTCGATGGCGGCCTCGCGATCCTGGAACTGGATCGATTACGATCGCGTCGGGCTGGCGGCGGCGTTCTCGAGTGCAGCGGAGCCCGACACCCAGCTCGTTGGAAGCGAGCTGCGCAACTACTGGCTGCGCTACAGTGGCGTTACCCGGCTACGGGCGAGTGTCGGCAAGACGCTGTTCCGCGGGCTCTCGTTCACGATGAGTGGAGAGAATCTGCTCAACCGCCAGCACGGAGAGCCCGACAACATCACCGTGGTCCCCGGACGCACTCTGAGCTTCGGCCTCAAGGCGGTGCTGTAGCGGCCCGCTGGTAATCGCGGCCGGATCGGCTACAATAGCAGGATGCCAAACGTGCACTCGCCCGAGTGGGCATGGTACATCCTGCAGCTCCTCGTGTCAGCGTTCATCGCCGTGCTGTTTCTGCAATCCGGTCTCGACAAGGTTGTCGACCGGAAGGGAAACCGCGCCTACCTCGACGAGCATTTCGCGCGCAGTCCCCTGGCCGGGACGGTCGGGCCGATGTTTCTCGTCGTCACGATCCTGGAAGTTGCGGCAGGCGTGCTCAGCGGGGTCGGCTTCGTGCTGCTCCTCGTGACGCGCGATTCGACGGTCGCGTACCTCGGCGCTGTCGTCGCTGGAGTGAATCTGGTGGCGCTTTTTTTCGGGCAGAGGGTGTCGAAGGATTACGCGGGGGCGGCTGCGCTGGTGCCTTACTTTCTGTTGGTAGTGGTTGGAATTTATCTGCTCACGGGGCGGTAAATCGGAGTGGACTCGTACTGCGACCAACGGCATTGATAATTGCGAACTGACTAAAACGCGGACAACTACCAAGCTTGTCCGAGTTAGGGTTAGTTAGCAATCAGCAATGCAGTTGGTCAGAGTACGAGTCTGAAGAGCAAAAAGAGAGCACCACTTTCGTGGTGCTCTCTTTTTGCTACTCGCCCATCTCAACATCGTTGTCGAATCCGTATTTCGCAGGCTCCTTTGAGATTCTGCCCGCCGCGATCATCATCGGCACGTAGTCCTGGGTCTCCTTGGGCAGGAGCTTCGAGATCCGATAGTAATCTTCATCAGTTCCCTTCTCGCTGCCAGTTACCTGCTTCATGATACGACCGACGCGGTTCTCGCCGGTGTTGTAGGCAGCGGCCGCGAGGTACCACGACCCGAATCGATCGTGCAGATCAGATAGATACGCGAGCGCGGCATCGGTAGCCTTGTCCGGATGATTGCGCTCATCGACGTGCTTGTTGACCGTCAGGCCGTAACGACGGCCCGTCTCGCTGATGAACTGCCATAGTCCACCCGCTTTCGCCGGCGATTTCGCCTTCGGATTGAATCCCGACTCGATCATCGCCAGGTAAATCAGGTCCTGGGGCATGTCACGTTCGGCCAGCTTCTCGGAGATCATCGGCTCGTAGGTCGATTTACGATCGAGCCATACCGCGAAGCGCGACTTCACCTTGGGGTTCGTCGTGAACAGCTTGACCCAGGAATCCACCCGCGCGTTATCGATATTGGGCAGGTCCCAGGACGTCGACGAGCCGGAGCTGTCAACGACGGATGGCGTGATCCTGGTCAGGACCGTCTGGACTGAGCTCATATCCGAGCCCACGCGCGGAACGGTGTAAACGGTGGCGAGCAGTGCCATGCCCGCAAGAGCCACTTTCCGCGTTGGACCGGATCTGAGAATCGTTTCTACACGGTTCATCAAATCCTCCTTGTGCTGGAATCGGCGCTTGGGTGAGACGTGGATTCTGAGCTCGCCGTTAAGGCTGGACTCCCTCGTCTCGCAGCTTGGACCGACAGATGTTTACAGGCTTAAATATAACCAATTCGGGCGCCGATTGGAACCCTTTGGCAAAAAGAAATGAGCTCGTAACCCGTTGCTACAGCTGGGGTTACAAGCTCATCACTAGCTGGCGACGGGCGACTCGCGGGGCAGGCTCAGCGCTAGCGCATCTCCCGAATCATAACGCCCCTTTTTGCAAGCTCATCAATGTACTGCTGGGGCGGAATTGCCTCGTCCGGCGTGAACACGCCCGCCTTCCCGATCTCGCCGTGCACCTGCATCTGTCCCGTGATGGAAAGCGAATAGCCGGTCGATCTTTCCATCGCGCTGATCCCAGTCTCCTCGTCGTAATAATCGACCATCTCCCAGCCGATCTTCTTCGGCTTGCCGCCCTTCGTCCCCTCGGCGTAGACGCGCATCGCGACGAGATCCTGGCCCTCGGGCTTCGTCAGTCGCGGACCCATCGCCGCCACCACAAGGTCGCGCGGGACGACCTTCATGCCCTTCACATCGACCGGGTCCAGCTCGAGCAGGCCGAGCTCGCGGATGGCTTCCATGATCCGGGCGTGTCCGGGATAACGAAGGGTCTTGTACTCCATCGTCGGAATCCTGCCCTCGTAGCGGAACGCCATCGTCGAGAGCCCTCCGGCAGTGTGGAATCCCTCCAGCTCGCCCAGCGATCCGCCGAAGTAAACGGGCTCGATCTCGGACAGCGCCTTCACCTGGGTGCGCTTTTTTCCGCGCAGCACCCACGAAAGGGTCGTGTAGTAGTCGAGCACTCCCTCCAGCGAGTACACGATTTGATAGTTGAGCGGCGGCTCGGGCTCCTGGGGCAAACCGCCGACGAAGATGCGGACGGACTCGACGGTGTCGAGCTGTTTGATCGCGTACTCGGCCAGAATGTTGACCATGCCCGGCGCGAGACCGCAGTCGGGAATTACGGTGATGCCTTTCTTCTTTGCCGCGGCATCGAGGGTCTTCTGCTTGAAGACGATCTCCGTGTTGCCGCCCAGATCCGCGAAGTGCACGCCTGCCTCGACCGCGAGTTCGGCGAGCTCGAAGTTGAAGTAGTACGGGATCGCGCTCATGACTGCATCGCACTCGCGCATCAGCGCGAGAGCGGCGTCGCGGTCGCGTACGTCGAGCGGCGTGAAAATCAGTCGCTTTCCCGACAACGGCGCGAGAAAGGGCGCCAGGTGATCGGTGTGCAGATCGGCGAGGCGGACTTCCTTTACTTCCTTGTTCTGGAGCAGATCATACGCGCACGCGGAGCCTTGCAGGCCCGCGCCAAGGACGAGCATTCGCATTACAGGTGGTTCTCCGGAATTTTGGACTGGACTCGCAATTGCAATTTACCGGAGACAACTTGTTAGCGTCACCCCGCGATCGCGGCATTCACCGCATCGCATAGTTCAACAATGCAATCGAGACACCCATGACCAGCTCAGTCGATCAGACCGCGATGCCACAAACCGACGACGCGAGCTGGCGCGATCATCTTCTCGAGGCTCCGCCGCAAATCCGGGATCTTCTCGAGCGCTCGCATCGCATCGCGGTGCTGGGGATGAAGCCCGATCCCGATCAGCCCGCCTACTACGTGCCGGAGTACGCCGAGCGCGCGGGATACGAGATCATCCCGGTGCCGGTTTACTACAAGGAGCTGACGGAGATGATGGGGAAGAACGTCTACCGGAAGCTGGTTGATGTACCCGGCGACATCGACATCGTCGATGTCTTCCGCCGTCCGAACGACATCCCGCCGCACGTCGACGACATCATCGCGAAAAAACCGAAGGCGGTCTGGTTCCAGCTCGGCATCCGCAACGACGCCGCCGCGGAGAGGCTCGCGCGGGCGGGTATCGACGTCGTGCAGGACCACTGTCTGTTGGTGGAGCTCAGACGGATCGGCCGGTAGTTCTTCGGATTCAGGGACCTGATCGCCATCGACCCGCACCCCTGGTCCTAAAGGTGGCAGGTGGGAGAGGATGCACAGAGATGCTCTGGTAGCGGTTCTTCTACTCGCATTCTCGCTGCGTCACGGCACTCTGGAATGCGCCGGATAAATTGATACCCGTGCCTCTGGCCGGTTCTCCCGCCTGACACCTTTAGGACTACAGTCGCCAGTCGTAGCGATCAGGTCCCAGAATCCGAGACTACCAGGTCACGCTGTACACCACCGGCTCGACAGGAATCTCGTTGGGCACCGGCTTGGCCCTCGGTGCGAGCGCGATGATGTAGCGGCCGCCGGCGGTGGCGGCGAGAGCGATGCCGCCGCCCACCACTCGAGGGGCGGACTTCGTCGCGCCGGTGGTCGCGGCGATGGTGATGACGCCGCGCTCACTCTGGATCGAGAAGCTCTGGTCTCCCCGCTTGATCTCGATCGGCGGCGACTTCGTCATGTCGATTGGAAGCGAGATGTCGAGGGTCGGGCCACCGGTGAACTTCACCTCGGCGAGCTTCGCGCTTGTCGGGAGTGAGCCGTGGAGCTGGCCGGTTTCGGGGTCGAGGGCAGACCACGTTTGGCTGGGCTCGTCGTCGCTGGAGCGCGCGGGGTTGTTGCCGAGCGCGAGTGTCGATCCGTCGGTGGTCCAGGCCACTCGCCATCCACGCGCGATCGGGAACAGCCGCGGCGCCGAGCTGTCGGCGGCGGTTTGGGAGCGCGGATCGGCTGGCACTCTGATCACGCCAGGCTGCGAGACGGCGCGCGCCATCGACATTCCGCTCGATGCAAAGGAGCCGGCGCGAAGAGTAGCAGTGTCGATCGAGGTGCGGCGTCCGACGTCGACGATGAGATCCGTGCCGGTGCCTTCGCCACGCACCACGGTGTAGGCGCGACCGAATCCAATCCACTTCCAGTCGGGCGAAGGCTCGACATCCCAGACGCTGTCCATCTGCACCTGAAAGCCGCTAGTCTCATCACCGAAGAAAAAGCCGTTGGGCACCGGCTCATTCTCGACACCCGCGGGATCCGCGACCACGAGCACTGCTTTCCGGTCGGGAGAGAACGCCCACTTGATCCTCTCCGCCATCCCGTGAGTACCGTTGTTCACGGCCGCGACGGTGACTATCGGCGCGGAGTGGGTAGTGTCGGCGGTTGTCTCCCGGTTGGATGAATCAGAGACGCACGCGACGAGGAGGAGGGCGGGGAGCGAGAGGCGGGCGGCGGGAAGCGGGAACTGGAGACTACGGAGCCGGCGGCGCAAAGTGGGCATGGCGAAGGGCGTGGAGGGAGCACCAGGTAGCAGCCAGAACGAACTGGAAGTTAATCAGGGCCTACGCGTGGCGTCCCTACGCTTCCCGCTTCCCGCCTCCCGCTACACGCAGACCAGATTCCGTCCGCCCGCCTTGGCCCGGTAAAGCGCGCGATCCGCGCAGTCGAGGAGATCTTCCGCCGTCTCGACCTTCGGCTCGGGGAAATCGGCGACACCGATGCTCACGGTCAGATGCACGGGGTCGCCTTTGCCGATGTCGAACGGGTGCGCCTGGATCTTGTCGCGGAGTCGCTCGGCGAACGCGATCGCCCCGGCCTCACCCGTTTCGGGGACGGCGATGACGAATTCGTCGCCGCCGTAGCGCGCGACGGAGTCGACGCTACGCGCGGTGCGCGCCAGGATCAGCGCGACCTCGACCAGCACCTGATCGCCGGCGAGGTGGCCGTAGGTGTCGTTCACATCCTTGAACTCGTCGACGTCGATCATCAGGATGCTGAGCGGCGCGTTGTAGCGGCGGGTGCGCTCGACTTCGGTGCCGAGCTGGGTGAGAAGCGCGCGGCGATTGAGCAGCTGGGTGAGCGGATCGGTACGGGCGAGGGCCTCGAGGCGGAGATTGTCGGCCTGGGTGACCTCCACCATGTGCGCGCGGCGCATGGCGTTCATCGCGCTCTTCACGACTGTCTCCGCGAACTCGACGTCGGCGTCGGTGAGCGGGGGCTTCTCGGCGGTACGGCGCAGCAGGAACACGCCGGTGCGATCGAGATCGAGCCGGAACGGCAGCGCGATGATCGAGCGGACCGAGATGACGCTGCCGTCTTTTTCCCATGCTTCGCGGAGCGAGCGGTAGGAGTCGGCGTGCCAAATGTCGGGAATGAGAACCGGCTGCTCGCTGGCGAGCGCGGCCTCGATTTCCGGATACTTGTCGAGCTCGACCTGGAGATTCTCGAGCTGCGGATCTTCGTGCGCCGAAGCGACGGTTCCCATGAGGTCACCGCACTTGGCGAAGATCACGGAGGAGTGACTGAGATTCAGCGCGCGCGCGAGACGGCGCGCGAGCATGTGAAACAGCTCGCCCATTGAGAGCGAGCCCATGACGTCGTGCAGAATGTCGACCAGCGCTCCGCGAGCCGCGGCTTCGTCGAGCAGCCGCTGAACCTCCGCTTCGGCCTTGCGGAGCGCCGCGCGGAGTTTCTCGTTTTCGTCGTGTTGTGAGCTCACGGCGGAGCGCCTGGTTCTCATTCGTCGGTGAGAGCCTCGACTGGTTCGGTGTCGGGTGCCGGGGACTCGTTTTCGGCACCCTCGTCTTCATCATCAGGCACTACGCGCGCAACTGCGGTAACGAGATCGCCCTCGTCGAGATTGACGAGTTTGACCCCTTGGGCGATACGGCCTGTAACCCTCACCTGGGAGACCGAGCTACGGATGATTACACCATGTTTTGTGATGATCATGATCTCGTCGGCCGGCAGAACTTCCATCAGGGCAACGACATCGCCTGTTTTCTCGGTTCTGTTGACCGTGATGATGCCCTTCCCGCCGCGTTTCTGGACCCGATAATCGGCGATGTTGGAGCACTTCCCGAGACCATTTTCGGTCACCACCAGGAGGGTGGCGTCGCGTTTGACGACCACCATTCCGATCACGGAATCGCCTTCGCGAAGCTCGATTCCTTTGACGCCGGTGGTGTCGCGGCCCATCTCCCGCACATCCTGCTCATGGAAGCGCACCGACAAACCGTGACGGGTGGCGAGCACGATGTCGTTCGAGCCGCTGGTGATCTGAACATCGATCAGCTCGTCGTCCTTGTCGATCTTGATCGCCTTGATGCCGGTCTGGCGAACGTTCGAGTACTGGGAAAGCGCGCTCTTCTTCACAGTTCCGTTCCTGGTGCAGAAGAGCAGGAACTGGGTCTCGGAGAATTCCCGGACCGGGACCATCGCCTTGATCTGGGTCTCGGGTGAGACGTTGATCAGGTTGACGATGGGCTTGCCCTTCGACGCGCGGCCGGCTTGCGGCACCTCATAGACTTTCAGCCAGAAGCATCGGCCATCGTCGGTGAAGCAGAGGATGTAGTCGTGGGTCGAGCCGATGAAGAGGTGCTCGATGAAATCCTCATCCTTGAGACCGGCGCCGCTCAAGCCGCGGCCGCCGCGGCGCTGCTTGCGATAAGTCGAGACCGAAGTGCGCTTGATGTAGCCGGAGTGGGAGATGGTGATGACCATGTCCTCTTCGGCGATCAGGTCTTCGATGGTGAACTCGCCTTCGTCGCTGGTGATCTCCGAGCGGCGGTCGTCGCCGTACTTGTCGGCGACCGACTGGAGCTCGTCGCGGATGATCTTCATGCGGCGCGGACGTGAAGCGAGGATCTCCTTCATGTCCTTGATGAAGCCGCGCACTTCCTTGAGCTCGGCCTCGAGCTTCTCGATCTCCAGGCCGGTGAGCTTGGCGAGACGCATGTTGAGGATCGCCTCGGCCTGGCGCTCACTGAGCTTGAACCGTTTCTGGAGCTGGGCGCTCGCGGCGGGAGTGTCGGCGGCGGCGCGAATCAGCTTGATGACTGCGTCGATGTTGTCGACGGCGATCTTCAAGCCTTCGAGGATGTGCTCCCGCTCGAGTGCTTTATCGAGCTCGAACTGGGTGCGCCGGACGACGACCTCGTGGCGGTGAGCGACGTAGTGCTCGAGCGCCTCCTTGAGCGGCATGATCTTCGGAACGAGCTGGCCGGTGTGTGAGTCCGGAACGAGCGCCAGCATGATGACGCCGAAGGTCGACTGCATCGCGGTGTGCTTGTACAGCTGGTTCAGGACGACGCGCGGAATCGCATCGCGCTTGAGCTCGATGACGACGCGCATTCCATCCTTGTCCGATTCGTCGCGGAGCGCGGAGATGCCTTCGAGCTTGCCTTCCTTCACCAGGTCTGCCATGTCGGTAATGAGCTTGGCCTTGTTGACCTGGTACGGGAGCTCGGTGACGACGATCTGCGACTTGCTCGAGGATTCCTTCTCCTCGATGACGGCACGCGCGCGCATGACGATCCTGCCGCGGCCGTTCTCCTGGTAGTCCTTGATTCCCGCGCGGCCATAGATGTAGCCACCAGTCGGGAAGTCGGGTCCTTTGACGAGCTTTCTGATCTCGGTGGGCGTGATCTCCGGATTGTCGATCAGCGCGGTGAGCGCGGCGACAACTTCCCTGAGATTGTGCGGGGGAATGTTGGTCGCCATGCCGACGGCAATTCCCGACGATCCGTTGACGATCAGATTTGGAATCGCTGAGGGCAGGACTTTCGGCTCCTGCAGCCGGTCGTCGAAGTTGGGCGCGAAATCGACGGTGTTCTTGTCGATGTCAGCGAGCATCTCGACGGCTACGCGGGTGAGTCGCGATTCGGTGTAGCGGTATGCCGCGGCGGGGTCGCCATCGACGGAGCCGAAGTTTCCCTGGCCGTCGACGAGCGGGTAGCGGAGCGAGAAGTCCTGGACCATGCGGACGAGCGCGTCGTAAACCGACTGATCGCCGTGCGGATGGTATTTGCCGAGCACGTCGCCGACGACGGTCGCGGATTTCTTGTAGGGGCGTCCCGGAACGAGACCTAGCTCGTTCATCGCGTAGAGAACGCGCCGGTGCACCGGTTTGAGTCCATCGCGCACATCGGGGAGGGCGCGAGAGACGATGACGCTCATCGAGTAGTTGATGAACGATTCTTTGATTTCTTCGTGAATGAGGCGCGGCAGAATGCGCTCTCTGTTGTTCGGAGCCGTCATTAACTCGTCGTTTTGCTACGGGGTTCGGAGGCGGGGAGGGAGGTCGTTTTGTGCCTCCATAAGGTTGTTGGTAATCTAGCGTTTGGAGGGCTATAAGGCAACGCTGGACTAGGTGGCTAAGTGGCTATGAGGTAAGCAGTTAGGTAAACGGAAGGCTATCCGTACGGTTAGCATATCGTAAGCTCAGCAGTAGTATGGATTTGGGTGGGGTCCGGAATTGTTGGGCTGGGTCGCTCGCCGCCATTAGCTGGTAGCCTTCAGTGGTATTTTTGAATGGACCCAATCCGACGCAGATATTGATGGCATTTGACTCAACAACTGGAAGGCGCTGCTCACCTACGAGGCTTAATGAATGAAGTACATGGTGCTGATCTACAACGACGGCGAGCTGCTCGACGCGATGCCGAAGGAGACCTTCAACGAGGAGATGCGCGGGTGTCTCGCGAAGGCCGACGCGCTCCGCAGCGAAGGCCGGCTCTTCGATTCGCAGATGCTCGAGGGTCCGCAGACCGCACGGACCCTGCGCACTCGGAAGAACAAAATGACCGTCACTGACGGCCCCTTCACCGAGACCAAGGAGTTTCTCGCCGGGTTCAATCTCATCGAGGCCGACAACATCGACGACGCGGTGCGCATCGCGGCCCAATTTCCCTGGGCCAAGGTCGGCTCAATCGAGGTGCGGCCGGTCCGCGACATCGCCGGCGTCCGGAAGCGCGTGGGTGCCGTTGATGCCGCAGCGCACCGGTAGCGCGACTCTTCCCCTCCACGGCGGCAAAGCACCGCGCTGGCTGTTCGATCGAATGGCGCAGCTGGCGCCGGCGATCGCTGAAGTCATTGTGCTGGAGCACGGCCGCTCCGAATTCCTCAAACGCCTTTGCGATCCGTACTGGTTCCAGGCTTTCGGTTGCGTGCTCGGATTCGATTGGCACTCGAGCGGCGTCACCACCACCGTGTGCGGCGCGCTGAAGGAGGGCCTCGCGCGTCGCGGCGGGGAGCTGGGAATTTTCGTCGCTGGCGGAAAGGGGAAAGTCTCGCGCCGCACTCCGAGTGAGCTGATCGAGTACGGCGCGCGCGCGGGCATCGACGGAGCGCGGCTCGCCTACAACAGCCGCATGGCGGCCAAGGTCGATTCCGCGGCGATCCAGGACGGATTCGGGATCTACCATCACAGCTTCTTCGTCAGCAGCGAAGGTGAATGGGCGGTTGTGCAGCAGGGAATGCGCGGCAACGAGGGCACGGCGCGTCGCTACCACTGGCTCGGCTCACAGGTGCGCGATTTCGTCAACGAGCCGCATGCGGCGATCGCCAGTGAGACTACCGAACAGACGGTGCTGAACATGGTGGCGACTGAATCGTCGCATGCGCGGAGCGTGTCGACGGAGTTCGCCCGTCAGGAACCAAGAGTGATCGATCGCGAGATCGCAAAGGTGATCACTATGGCGCTCCCGACGCGACACTGGGTGGACATCAAGCAGGACATAAATCCCGCGCACCTGCGCAAGGTGCTGCTCTCGACGTATGAGGCGAGCCCTCAGAATTTCGAGCAGCTGCTGGCGATCCCCGGGGTCGGCCCAAAATCAGTGCGCGCGCTGGCGCTCGTTGCAGATGTCGTATACGGATCGCCGGCGAGCATGCGCGACCCCGCTCGATTCAGTTTTGCGCACGGTGGAAAGGACGGCCATCCGTATCCGGTTAATCGGGTCGTCTACGATCAGTCGGTGGACTGGTTGCGGGAAGCAGTCAACAAGGCGCGGATCGGGCACAGTGACCGGGTCAAGGCTCTGAGAAGCCTCGCCGAGTGGCAGCAATCGTGTTGATTCCGACGGAACCGGGTGGGTGCCGCTAAACTGATGGTACTACATCGTTTACGACGAGCCGAGGGGTGGCCTGAGCTACGTTAGATTTGTGACAGCCGGAACGTCAAACGTTTCTACGGCTGAGCTCGGAAGGTAACTCCTTTTTTTCGATCGGACGTGGTAGCTCAGCGTGACGTGAATCGTCTATAAACGATGCCCGTCTCGACAGCTGAACCCGGAACTATCAACGCTGCCGCCCCCGCGACGCAGACCACTCCGCGCGCGAGGGCGAAATTTCCGCTGCCCTTCCCCCGGCTCGAGAGTCTGCGCAGCAGAATTCTCGCCTTCGCGGTCGCAGCTGCGCTCCTTCCCGCGGGCACCATGCTCGGCGTTTTTTACACTCAGAATCGCCGCGCCCTCGAAAAGAAAATCAATGAAGATCTGCTCTCCGGCAGCGCGCAGAGCGCGCGCGCATCGGGCGTGTGGCTGAGAGAGCGGCTCTATGATCTGCGCGTCTTCGCCGGATCGGACGAAGTGGTGGTGACACTGGAGCACGGCGGGCGTGCCGCTCCGGTCACACCAACCGAAGGTAGACTGCGCGACTATCTCGTTTCCCTCCACGAAAGATTCAGCGACTTCGAGCGACTGATGGTTCTCGATCTGGATGGCAACGTCGTCGCCACCAGCGCCAGCGAAGTCTCGAAGGTTTCTCTCCCCCCCGACTGGCAGGCGGCGCTGCGGTCAGACAACCAGATCGTGGGCGATGCGTACTGGGATCCGAAAGCAAAGCGAGCGAAGCTGATCGTGGCGGTTCCCGCGCAGCGCGCTGACGGGCGCCTGCTCGGCGCATTCGCCGCGGAGCTCAACCTCGCACCGGTGCAGTTGCTACTAAGGTCGTTTGCCGCCGACAGCACTGGTCGCATCCATCTCGTCAACATCAAGGGCGCGGCGATCGCCAGCTCTGATGGAGTGACAGAAAATCTGGTCAAGAATCCGATGCCGCCCGCCACCATGAAGAAGCTGCGCGAGCGTGCGCGGGCGCCGTTCTCGTATACGAGCTTCGGCGGCCGCGATGTCATCGGCACCCTCGAGTACGTACCGCAGGTGAACTGGGCGGTGATCGCCGAGATCTCGTCGGAGGCGGCGTACCTCCAGGTCCGGAGATTCCGCGACGTGGCGCTGGCGGTGATTGCTTTCCTGCTGGTCGCGGTGACGCTTTCGGCGTACAGGCTGGGGCGCCTGATAGCCCGGCCACTCGATCGTTTGACCAAGGCGGCGAGCGAAGTCGCGGCCGGTGATCTAACGGTCGATCTTCCGGCGGCCCCGGGCGGTGGCGAAGTCGGCTATCTCACCGACGTCTTCAATCACATGGTGTACCGCCTGCGCGACGGACGCGCCGAGCTCGATCGCATCAACGAGACGCTGCGGAAGAAAAATGAGGAGCTCGAGCTGCTGTCCACGACGGACAGTCTCACGGGACTCTCCAACCATCGCTCTCTCATGAACCGCCTCGACTTCGAGGTGGCGCGGTTCAAGAAGGACAAGCGCGGCTTCTCGGTGCTCGTCGGCGACGTCGATCACTTCAAGCAATACAACGACGCGTTCGGCCACCCCGCCGGCGACGAAGTTCTGCAGACCATCGCCGAGATCATGCGCGACTCGACGCGCAAGAACGACTGCTGCGCGCGCTATGGCGGTGAAGAGTTCGTGATCGTACTGCCCGACACCGCGATCGCCGACGCGCTCGATACCGCCGAGCACATTCGCGCGCGGGTGGCAGCGAAGAAATTCAACGGTCGCAAGATGACCTTGAGCATCGGAGTCGCCAGCTATCCGGAGGATGCGGACGATGCCGAGGCGATCATCGCCGTCGCCGACGAAGCCCTCTACCAGGCGAAAAGAGAAGGGCGCGACCGTACGGTGCGCGCCCGGAGACTCAAGAAAACCGGCTGAGTATTACGGCCGCGACACCAGCGACTGGTGGATCCAGCCGTTGTGCCCGGAGTCGTCGGTAATCCGAATCCACTCGTCAGTGTAGGAATACGCGGTGATGGTACTGCCCGAATCCGCGGTGTAGGTGACGGCGAAGTTGGTGCCCGGTCCTTCGCGAACGTTGCCGCGGCTGGTGGTCTTGAGCTGGATCGGCACCGCGAACAGAGTCTCTCCCGGGCGTGTGCCTTCCCTGCTGACGCCGAGTCTGCCGCGATAGGAGGAAGCGACGGTCTTGGCCTGGTTGGCGAGGTAGAGTGCGCCACCGTAGTTCTGCTTATCGAACTCGGTCGCGCTCTGGCGAACGAGGCGGGTGACCTGGGTCGCTTCGACGGGCTCGCCGGAGGACGACGACTTCATGGTCTGGAGCGCGACTTCCGCTTCAGCCATCGCCGATGCTGCCTGAGCCCGGCTCGCGACCGTCTGAAGTTTTGCCATCGCGCGGACGACTTCAGCGCGGGTGTCCTCGAGCCGGCTTTGCAGATCCTCGATCTGGGCATCGCGCGCCAGGAGCTGGATCTCGAGCCGAGTCGCGCGCTTGTCGAGTTCAGGGTCGCGGACGGTGACGGTATCGTGGACGACCTTGGTGGGCGTCGGTGGCGGTGCAGGTTTGGTCGGAGAGCAGGCGGTGCCGACGGCGACTGCCGTCAGAGAAAGTACCCAGGAGCGCACGAAAGAAATCCTCGTCGGTGGAGCGGGAAGCGGGAAGCGGAAGCGGGGGTGCTGATAGAATGACGGGTGCTGGGCGGGAAGGGCAACGGGGGCCGATGTAGGGGGATGGGGGATGGGGGATGGGGGGAAGCGGGGCCAACGGCTAACGAAGTAAGCGGGCGGTGGTCAGATTGTGCGCATGAGTCTTCAGTATCTCGTCGCTGCGTTATTCCTCTTCGCGGCGCTGCCAAGCGCGGCCACAGGACAAACGACGGACTGGATGTTTGGGCCGTTCGAGAAGCCCTCGGTCAATCCGATAATTACGCCCGATCCGACGACGACTTTTCTGTCGCCGATGACCGACAGCGCGGTGAGGTGGGAGGAGCTGGCGACCTTCAATCCGGCGGCGGTGGTGAGGCAGGGCAAGGTGTACGTGCTGTACCGCGCGGAGGACGCGAGCGGAAAAAAGGACATCGGGTTTCACACGTCGCGGATTGGATTGGCGGAGAGCAGCGACGGACTTCGCTTCACGCGCCGAACGGCGCCGGTGCTTTTTCCCGACAAGGACGCGCAGGCGCGCTACGAATGGACGGGCGGCGTGGAAGATCCACGCATCGTCGAGAGCGAAGACGGCACCTACGTGATGACGTACACCCAGTGGAATCGCGACGTCCCGCGCCTGGCGGTCGCGACATCAAAGGACCTGATCCACTGGGACAAGCACGGTCCGGCATTCGCAGCGGCGGGAGACGGCAAATATCTGAAGAGCGAGACGAAGTCGGGCGCGATTCTGACGCGAGCGGTCGGAAATCGTCTCGTCGCAACGAAGGTCAACGGGAAGTACTGGATGTACTTCAATGTGCCCGACATCCTGATCGCCACGTCGGACAATCTGATCGATTGGACTCCGCTCGCCGACAGTGACGGGAAGGTGCTCAAGGTACTCTCACCTCGCGCCGGCTACTTCGATTCGTGGCTGGTGGAAGCTGGACCGCCGGCAATCATGACGGACCACGGAATCCTTCTCATCTACAACGCGGGCAACAGCCGGGAGTTCGGCGTGCCCGGATTGCCGGCACGGGTGTATACGGGCGGGCAGGCGCTGTTCGACGCGCGGAACCCGATCAAGCTGATCGCGCGGTCCGGGGAGCCGTTCATCAAACCGACCGAAGCGTACGAGAAGACGGGACAATACAAGGAAGGCACAACGTTCACCGAGGCGCTGATTCCGTTCAACGGGCGCTGGCTCCTTTACTATGGCACCGCGGACTCGCGGGTCGGCGTCGCGGTATGGGATCCCGGAAAGCGTTGAGCGCGCCGCAGATCGAGGTCCCGCTGCGGATCGTCCTGCGACGACCACCGCCGGGCGTAAGGTTCGCCTTGCAGAAGGGGAAGTCGAATGCAGCCGGTGACGCCGAGCTCGTTGACCCTACCCGGGCGACGGGAGATTCGATCGCGTTCGATTTTGCGGTGAGGGTGGACATCTCGAAGCGCGACGCGCCGCGTTTTCTCGGCGAGTTCGCCCAGGGGCCGCCTTCGACTCGGTTCGTGTATGTGAACTCGGGCAGAAGGGCGGGACAAACCGGAACTGCGTGGGACAGGAGAGCAAAGATCTCGCTCACCGACATCGGTGTGGATCTGATCCGGTCAGCGAGCACGACGGCCGGGACGGTTCTCGAAATCGAGATCGAGGGCACGGGCGACGATGGCGGCCCGGTGTGCGCTAGCGTCAGGAAGAGCAGCGGGTGGCGCCTCGTCTCGAAATAGGTTGAGGATGTTTTTTTCGAGATTCGATCACCGGACCCTCGTCGCGGCTGCGGTGACGCTTGCACTCTCCGCCAGTTGCACCGGAACACCGAAGACGCCGAGACCGCCGGCACCGGTTGTCGCAGGGCCATGGTGGCAGGAAGGCGTTTGCTACGAGGTGTTCGTCCGCTCCTTCTACGATTCCGACGGCGACGGGATCGGGGATCTCAAGGGACTGACCGCGCGGCTCGACTACATCAACGATGGAAACCCGGCGAGCACGAAAAGCCTCGGCGCGAATTGCATCTGGCTGATGCCGATCGACAAGGCGACGAGCTACCACGGGTACGACGTGATCGACTACTACCACGTCGATCCCATGTACGGCAGCGATGAAGATTTCCGGACTCTGGTGGCAGAGGCGCATCGACGCGGAATTCACGTCATCGTCGACTTCGTTCCCAATCATTCGTCGAGCGAGAACCCGTGGTTCCAGTCTGCGCTGCGCGGGCCGGGCAGTCCATATCGCGATTGGTACCGGTGGTCGAGCACCGCACCGAGCGAGAAGGGGCCGTGGGGACAGGAGGTGTGGCACAAGTCTCCGGTGCGCGACGAGTTCTACTACGGGTTGTTCTGGCACGGGATGCCGGATCTGAATTACGAGACGCCGGCGCTGATGCAGGAAATGCTGAAGGTGACCCGGTACTGGCTCACCGAGATGCACGCCGACGGATTTCGGTTCGACGCAATTCCGTATCTCGTCGAAGAGCACGATCGCATTCAGCACACCGAAGGAACTCACGAAGTGTTGAGGAACTTCGGCAAAACGATTCGCGCGACATCGCCGAGCTCGTTCACCGTTGGCGAGATGTCGGACGAGGATCCGCGGATTCTGGCGACGTACTATCCAGATCAGCTCGACGCGTACTTTGCGTTTGGGGTCGCGTTCGCGACCGTCGATGCGGCACGCACGGGTAAGGCGACGCGTTTCATCGAGGCGGTATCGGACGCGAACAGGCTGTTGCCCGCCGGGCGGTGGTCACCGTTTCTCACCAATCACGATCACGTTCGGGTGATGAGCCAGCTTGGCGGCGACGTCGCGCGGGAGCGAGTCGCGGCGGGGGCGATGCTGATGCTGCCGGGAATGCCGTTCGTCTACTACGGCGAAGAGATCGGAATGCTCGGCACCAAGCCCGACGAAACGATTCGGAACCCGATGCAATGGAGCCCCGCGCCGAATGGCGGGTTTACGACGGGCTCGCCCTGGGAAGCTCTCCAGCCCGATTGGAGAACGAAGAATGTCGCGGTGCAGGACGATGATTCGACTTCCCTGCTGAATCACTACCGGCGACTGATTCACCTGCGCAATTCTCACCAGGCCCTGCGGACGGGCAGTTTGACGATGCTCGCGACCGGAGATACGACGGGCACGATCGCCGCGTGGCTGCGAGAATCAGGGCGCGAAGCGTTTCTGATCGTGGTGAATTTCGGCGACCGGAAAACTCAGGTTTGGCTTCCCAGCCTGCGCAGGATCGTCCGGACACCCTCGGATCGAACGGAGCAGACATTCATGGATCCGCCGCGCGCTTGCGGCCGGATAGTAATGATGAGCGATGGCTCGTTCGACATGGTGAGCACCATCGCCGCACGGAGCGTCTGCGTGTTTCGACTGCCCTTGTACTAGACTCCGCTTTCCTCGGTGCTTACCGGAGTGACGGCGGAGCGATCTTCCTCACCTGTCCGAATCCGATAGACCTTTTCGACCGGCAGCACGAAAATCTTTCCGTCGCCGACTTCGCCGGTTCGTCCGCCGCTGAGAATCGCCCGCACCGTTGGCTCGACGAACGGATCGGATACGCCGATCTCGAGACGCACTTTGTCGTGCAGCTCGACTTTCACCGTCGTTCCGCGATACGTCTCGACCTGTTCGGTCTCACCGCCATGGCCGCGCACCCGGCTGATGGTGAGCCCAGTGACCTCGGCGCGGTAGAGCGCCTCGAGGACGTCGTTGAGTTTTTCCGGGCGAACGATCGCGACGACGAGCTTCATGTCAGGCACGCTCCGCGTGGACGAGGATCGCGCCCTCGCCCCTGCTGTACGCCTCTTCGCCGTGCTGGGTGACGTCGAGGCCGATTCCTTCCTCCTGCGCGCTCGCGCGCAACCTGAAGCCGAGCGCGATCAGCTTGAGGATGACGAAAGTCGCGACAGCGCTGTAGACGATCGTCGCAACCACCGCGGCGAGCTGCACGAGGAGCTGCCGTGGATTTCCGAACAGCGCACCGTCGGCGACTCCGTTCCAGCTCTTCTCGGCGAGTATCCCGGTGAGCAGTGCACCGACGATTCCGCCGACCCCGTGCGCGGAAACTACGTCTAGCGAGTCATCGAGTCTGGTGCGCGCGCGATAGAGCAGCGCGAAGTAGCTGGCGGGCGCGGCGATCCCGCCGAGCGCGATCGCGGAGAGCGGGCTGACAAAACCGGCGGCCGGCGTGACGGCGACGAGTCCAACCACGATCGCAGTTGCGGCGCCGATTGCGGTCGTCTTTCTGGTACGCATCAGATCGAGCAAGCTCCAGACGACGAGGGTCGCCATCGGGGCGAACATCGTATTGGTGAACGCGAGCGCCGCGGACGCATTGGCACCGAGGGCGCTGCCGCCGTTGAAGCCAAACCACCCAAACCAGAGAATGCCCGTTCCAAGCAGCGTGAACGGCACGTTCTGCGGGATGATTGCCTGGCGCGCGTAGTCTTTGCGGGCGCCGAGCACGACGGCGATGACGAGCGCGGCGGCGGCGGCGTTGATGTGCACGACAGTGCCACCGGCGAAATCGAGTGCGCCGAGCTTGCCGAGCCATCCCCCGCCCCACACCCAGTGCGCGATCGGGGCGTAGACGCCGATCGACCAGAGCGCGACGAAGGTGAGATACGGACCGAAACGCATTCGCTCGACGATCGCGCCGGAAATGAGCGCGGCGGTGATGACGGCGAAGGTGCCCTGGTACGACGCGAACAGAACGTGCGGGATCGAGCCTTTGGGGTCGAGCCCGACGCCCCGGAAAAACGCGTAATCGAGTCCGCCGAGGAATCCGCCGTTGCTGTCGAACGCGAGAGAGTACCCGATGAGGGCCCACGCGATCCCGACGAAGCCGAGCGCGACGTAGCTCATCATCATGGTATTGAGCGCGTTTTTCGCTCTGACCATGCCGCCGTAGAAGAAGCCGAGGGCCGGCGTCATCACCAGCACCATCGCGGTGGCCACGAGCATCCAGGCGGTGTCCGCTGCGCTCATGGGGACAGATTATACCATCTTTTCTTCAGAAGGGGACGGGTTATGGATCGCGCTGGTGGGCAGGCATCCACAGTCAAAAAGGTGGCAGGTGAGAGAGGATGCGCAGAGATGCTCTGGTAGCAGTTTTTCTACTCCCCTTCTCGCTGTGTCACGCCACTATAGGATGCGCCGGATAAACTGATACCCGTGCCTCTGACCATGTCTTCCACCTGCCACCTTTTTGACTAGGGGTGCCTGATCGTGTCAGAATCCACACGGCGCGCGCTACTCGGCTGTACCGCCTTTGTCATCACCATTGCGTGCGCGCCGGTGCGCCCTCCAAACCTTGAGCCCCCAGTGAGCCCTGCCCTCGCAGACGGAATCGCACGAGCGGACTCCCTCATCGCCGCGTCGATCGGGAAGCTGACGCCGGGGGCGGTGTTTCTCGTCTCGCAGCATGGACAGGTGGTGCACGAACGCGCGTTCGGGTACGAGCAGCTGCGTGACTACGAGGGCCGGCCGATCTCCGCCCCGCCCACGATGAACGTGGCCACCGTGTTCGACATGGCATCGGTCACCAAAGTCATGGCGACGACGATGGCGGTGATGATACTGGTCGATCGCGGGAAGATCGAGCTCGACGCGCCCGTGTACCGCTATCTCCCTGATTTTCGAGGCGCGCATATCGACAGCATCACGGTGCGGCAGCTGCTGCAGCATTCGTCGGGACTCGTTCAGTGGCAGCCGCTTTACTACGACGCGTCGAACAGCGCCCAGACCTACGGGGTCATCCGCGACATGCCGCTCGGCTGGGGCGTCGGCGATGCGCGGCACTACAGCGACCTCGGCTTCATGCTGCTCGGCTACATCGTCGACCGTGTGAGCGGACAACGGCTCGATCGGTTTCTGGAGAGCAATCTCTACGGGCCACTGAGTCTGCACTCGACGGCGTTCAATCCGCGACAGCACGGGCTGACGAGGTTTGCGGCCACCGAGCAGGGGAATGTGTACGAGCGGCACATGGTCTACGACTCGACCTTCGGCTATCGCTACCTCGGCGATCCGAGGGCGTGGAACGGCTGGCGGGAGCGGGTGTTGATCGGTGAGGTCGACGACGGCAATTCGTATTACGCGAACGGTGGAGTCGCGGGCCACGCGGGGCTGTTCTCGACCGCCGCCGATATCGACGTGTTGCTGAACCTGCTCCTCAATCGCGGGACCTACGGTGGACGGGAGTACATCCGGCCCGAGACCATCGACACGTTTCTGACCCTCGACAAATACAGGAACTACCTCGGCTGGCAGGCGGCAAGCTATCTGCCGCCGGGCAGCTTCTGGCACAACGGGTTCACCGGCACCTATGTCGCGGGAGTGCCGAAGTACGGGCTGGCAGTCGTGCTGCTAACCAATCGGCAGAACATGGGCACCGACGCGCGCGGGTATTTTCCGGACGTCGCGCCGCTGCAGCAGGGAGTAGCGCGCGCGATCATCGCGGGCGCGTCAGCCGCGGCATCGCCGGCGCGATGACAACAAAGGCAAAGAAAGATTTCAAGCCGACTCTCGCTTCGTTGCGCGCGGAGCTGCACGCACTCGGCTCGCCCTCGAGGATTCACACGATCTGATCCACAAGGCGACGGGATGGATGCTGCGCGAAGTCGGAAAGCGTGATCGGCCGGTACTCGATGGATTTCTAAAGCAGCACTACAGTAAGATGCCGCGCACGATGCTTCGTTATGCCATCGAGCGGCATCCGGAGGCGGTCAGGAAACGCTACCTCGCCGGCAAGATTTAGTCGCGATCCGACTTCCCGGAGCCGCCGGTTTCTCGCGCTGCATCGGCATCCGCGATGAGCTCGTCGAGATCCAGGTCGTCGGACGGCGTGGTCTCCACGTGAAGCACCCGCATCATGTGCTCGAGCGCTCCGTCGTGGTGCTCCGCTGACGCCGCGGCGGAACAGTCGGAGGGAACGATGATCTCGATGTCGCGAAGATAGGCGTCGGACGCGGTGAATAACACGCACATGTCGGTTGCGTAGCCGGCGAGTATGACGCTGCGGACCTGCAGATAGTCGATCAACAAATCGAGCTGGGTGTGATAGAAGCCGGAGTGCTTCGCCTTCAGCACGAAATAGTCTTCCTCGTCCGGGCGCAGCAGCTTCGCGATCGGCGCGCCGCGCACACCGTCTTCGAGCACGTGACCGAGCTGCTGTCGAAAATCGGAGCGCCATTTGCCGAAGTTGTCATTGACGTAAATGACGGGTACGCCGGCTTCCTTCGCGCGGCGCCGCAGCTTCGCCATTTTTTTCGCGGCGGGCAGCGCGTACTCGAACAACGCTTCGCCGCCCTCGAACTCCATGTCGTTGATGACGTCGATCAGGATCAGCGCGACGCTGCACTGATCGGGGACATTCCCGTGCAGGTCGGAGTTCTTGGCGGGATTGGGCATGTCCCCTCACAAGGGAAGGGTCATGCCAGCGTTCTTTAGTGCGGCCTCTCGCGCGCCCGCGCCCGGGTGAGCCAGCCGGAGCGTCGGAAAAAGAAATAGAACGGCAAGCCGATCGCCATCAGGACGAGACCCGCGACGGATTCCACCGGGGTCGCCGTCAAGCTGTTGATCACGAGCCACGCTGCGACGAGCACGAACAGCGCCGGCACGACCGGATAGCCGATCGCGCGGTAGCGACGCGGTGCGACCGGCAGCTTGCGGCGCAGCACGAACAGCGACGATCCCACCAGCGCGGTGAACAGCCAGACCGCAAAGATCACCGACGTCGTGATCTGATCGAAGGTTCCGGATAGCGCGAGAACGCACGCCCAGATGCCCTGAAACCAGATCGCCTTTGCGGGCGCGCGCGACTCCTCGCCCAGATCGGCGAGCGCGCCGAAAAACAAACCGTCGCGCGCCATCGCGAACGGCACCCGCGCATTCATCAGAGTGATGCCGTTGAGCGCGCCGATCGCCGCAATGATGAACGCGATCGACACGAGCTGGGCGCCGTAGCGCGAGAAGGTCTGCGCTGCTTTGGCCGCGACCGGGAGCGCGTCACGATACGCGGTCGAATTCGCGGTCAGTATCTCGCTGAACGGCAGCGCATAGAAGTAGGCGATGTTGGTGAGGAGATAGACCAGAATCACCAGCAGCATACCGTAGATCAGCGCGCGCGGAACGTTGCGCTCGGGCTTCTCCATCTCGCCGGCGACCATCGGCAGGTTCGACCAGCCCTGATACGCCCACAGCGCCGCGATCATCGCCGCGCCGAATGCGCCCGCTCCCGACGGCGCGATTGTCTCGGTCACCGGCTTGTGCAGGTTGGTCCAGGATCCCGCCTTCGACAGGAGAAACGCGCCGAGGACGATGATGCCGATGCCGGCCAGCTTGGCGACGGTGGCCGCCCACTGAACCTTCCCGCCCAGCTCGACGCCGCGGGCGTTGATCGCAGCGAACAACACGATCACCGCGGCGGCAATCACCTGCTGCACACCCAGCCTCCAGTGCACAACCTGACCGAGCACGTGGAAATCGTGGGTCGTCCAGACGGCGTTGATCGGAATGAAGGAGCCGAGGAAGGACGCGAGCGCGGTGGCGACCGCGGCGAGTCCGCCGCTGGCAATCAGCATCACCGACGTCCAACCGAACAGAAACGCCGGGAGGTCGCCGTATGCTTCGCGCAGAAAAACGTATTCCCCACCCGCTTCGGGCATCATCGCGCCGAGCTCGGCGTAGGTGAGCGCGCCGGCGAGGGACAGGAGTCCTGCCGCGAGCCACGCCCACAACACATTGGATGGGGATCCGACCAGCTGCGCCATTGGCGCTGCCTTCAGGAAAACGCCGGTGCCGATGACGGTGAGGACGAGCGCGATGGCGTCGCGGAGCGACAGCACTCGCGCCAGCTCTCGTGTCGCGGGCGTCACTGGTGGTGATGCCGCGGCGGGCGAGCTCACTCGGGCGGGCGAACTACGTCGTGGGGTCCGGTGTTGCGAATGCCGTAGGTGGGACGCACGTACTCTTCGGTCGTGGCGATCCCTTCCTGTCGATCGAGCTCACGATTGTCGCGCTCGATGTTGTCGCGCTCTTCCTTGTAGCGCTTGTACCAGCTGCGGGTAACTTCGCCGGCGAGCTCGCGATTGCCGAGACCGAACGCCAGCGAGAGCGCGAGGGCGATGGCGCCGAAGAGAATCGCGAAGGCGGTGGTGACGATCTCGGTCGCGACTCCCAGCTCCTGGAGCGCCATGAAGGTCGCGAGGAGGACGACGCCCGCCTTGCCGACGCGTGCCAGGGTCGGACCGCCGTGCAGTCCACCGGCCGAGGCCATGATCAATCCGCCGACGAAGCTGCCGAGTACGATGCCGACGATGAGGATGACGATCGCGGCGATAACGCTCGGGATGTAGCTCACCAATTCCGAGAAGACATTCGCGAGCGATTGCAGACCGAGCGCGTTGGCTGCGACGAGCATCACCGCGAACATCACGAACCAGAAGACGAGACTTCCCGCGACCCGAGTTGGGTTGACGCGCGATCCCGACCGCTCGACCGCCTCCATCACGCCGCCGCGCTCGAGGATCTGATTGAGGTGGACTCGGCGCATCAATCGATCGGTCCCCTTCTCGAGCAGTCTGGCCAGCAGATAGCCGGCGAACAGGATGACGAGCGCGCCGAAGAGCGCGGGGACGTAACCATAGAGCTGCTCGAAACTGCCCTGCAGTCTCTCGGCGAAGGTGAGTGTCGTCGTGGTGTCCACTAGAACCTCACATTGATCAGGGAATGATTTCCCGGGGTGCGGGCCGCTGTAAGTGCGATGGCCGTCGGATTAAAAGTTACGCTAAATCGCTGCTGTCCGGCGTCGCCAGAGGGTTGCAGATAGATCTCCGTGCCGATGATGCCTGCCAGGCCGCCAATGGCGCTGAGCGCGAAGACGGGCTCCGGGCTGTGGTGGGCGTTGACGAACAGATTCGCAACACCCGCGCCCATCAGTGATCCGGCAACGGTACCGAACAAAAGCTGAGTGGCTTCGGTGCGGCTATGGTCGGCCCGCTGGACCAGGAACCGGTCCGCGAGAATGACTCCCAGGACGCCGCCCGCCGTCACGGCGCTAGCGGCGGCGCGGACGCTGGGGCTTTCGTGAAGTAGTGCCGCACCGGCGAGGCTGCCCACCAGCACGCCTGGCCAGAGGGTGTTGATATCGCCGGCGGTCACGTGGTACCGCGCGTTCCGCGGGTAGAGGAGACCGAGCGGATACCCGATGAGACCGGAGGCAAGAATGGTCGCGATTTCGGCCTTGTCGGTGCCGCAGCTGCTGCTGATGTCCACACCGCCGCAGCCACCGTCACCACGAACAGCTTCCGAAACCCCCAGGCCGATCAACGCTCCGAGATCGGATCCGAAGCCGGTACCGACGGCATCTGCCTCGGTCATTCCACGAGCGAAGCGCAGTCCCAGCGTCGTGCCGACGAGTCCGCCGACGAGGGTGCTGGCGGCCTGGGGCGGCCCATCGTCCGCCCCCAACAGGTACGACGTGGCAAATCCTGCGAGGGCGATGTTGTGGCCCATGTTGAAGGAGAGATCGCTCTGCGGCCGCGTGATCAACATCCGTCGTGAGATCTCGGACGCGGCAAAAAAGGACCCTCCAGCAACGACGAGATATCCTGCCACCTGTCCCGCGCCGTTGTGACGAATGGTGCCGGCGAACGCGGGTCCATAGACGGTGAGCCCGAGCAGGGTCTGGCCGCGCACGAACGAATTGCGCGCGTTGACGCGCGACGCGATCACATCGCTGGGCAGGCGTGACACGATCGCGCGAATCGCTTCGCGATCGGCGGCGCTCAGGTTGAACCGTTCGACGACGCCACTCGGCCGGCTCACGGCGAGGACGTAGGTGTCGTTGACGGCGTAAAGTCTGGCCTCGGTGAAATCCCCGGCGACCGGCCACCACGGCGCACGCAAAGCCGCGCGCTGGGCTATGTAGGGAGTCATGACGACCACTCGGCCAGCGCTGTCGAACGCGACGGGTCGCTCTACGACCTGGGCATCAGCGGTGTTGGCGG
>CAMLDY010000021.1 GCA_946478895.1 uncultured Gemmatimonadota bacterium | reverse complement strand
TCCAGATTGTTGAGAATCGGCGACCACACCGAGCCCGTCGACTGCTTCGTCCGCCTCACGCTCAAGGTCATCGAGGTGGCCGCGGACCGCGGCGTGCGGAGTCCCTGAATCGCATCTCCCTGGATGTCGGACTGCGAAACGAACAACGGATCGACGGACGCCGAGGTGTAGTTGAGCGTGAATGGAATCGACAGGCCGAGCGACGCGGGGAGCAGCTTTTCCAGATGAAACGCCGTGCTGACATCCAGATTGTTGTCAGTCAGAAATGTCGGCTGCTCGGCGAGCTGCCGGAAATTCGGATCGCGCTTACTGGCGTTGATGCGGATGTCGGCGAAGTCGCTGGCGACCACGGTCAGACCTGCCTGCCCGGCGAACCCCGCCTGGTTCACAACGCCCGCGAGGCGGATGTCATCGACCCATAACTCGAGGGTGTCGCTCGGCAGAATCGGGTTGACTCCCGATGCGACCGGCAGGCGGATCATTCCCACCGCCAGCTCCTGCACAGCGGCCAGGTTGGGCGGACTGGTACCGGGGTCGACGGTATAAACGATGTATCCGCTGTCGCAGGCGGCATAAAGCGCGGTGGGCGGGACGCCGGTTGGCAGCGGAGTATTCGCGATCAGCGTCGAATCGAGGCCGGTGCAGGTGTTGCGCCTCGTCCCCTGGAGGTACGCGTTCTGGATGCCCGCCCGCAGAGCGAAGAGCTTCTCGAAATTGACGGTGATCTCGGGAAGCCACGCTGCCTTCGACGTTCCCGAGCTGATCGGCGTGCGGTACATGTAAAAGTTGTTGTTGTCGCGCGCGATCTTGATGTAGAACTGCAGCTCGCCGTCCTGCCCCCAGCCGCTGCTGACACCGCGAGCCCAGACGCGGAGCTGCTTGTAGCTCATGAAGTTTTTCTCGCCCTCCGGGAATCGGTAATACGACTCCGCCCGGTCGAGAGGAGCGAGATCCGTAGCGAGCAGTCGCAGTGACCGCTCGTTGATCTGGACACGCCCCGGCTGGTACGAGACAGTCTTGCTGGTCGGCGCGTCGGTGACACCGGGCGGGGATTCGTAGTTGATGTCGCCGCGAAGCTTCTTGTCCTGGGTGCCGACGACACCCGACAGGACCGTACCGGTCGAGGTCTGATCACCGGCGATGCCGTGCAGGCTGCGGTCGCTGACCTTGAGCCACGGCGCTCCGGTCAGCCGAAGGCGCGCCAGCGGAACGGTGCTGAACTCCGTATCGCCAAGCCCATCGCCCGATACGACGGTGATCCGGAGCGCGCGGGTGCGGCGCAGCAGTGGATGACCGAGAGAATCGTCGGGCGTGCGGAATGGGATGCGGAAGAAGACCCAGCACACGTCGTCACGAGTGCCGGCGGGCTGGCCGGCCAGCTGGGGGCCGGCGCTGCACACGCCCTGACGCGTTTGCTTCGTCGGATCGGCGAGGTTGACAATGTATCGATACCACTGCTCCTGATCGCGCTCGCTGGTGGTGAGGTTGAGGACGTTGTCGGCGTCAATGTCCTCCTCGTCGAGGTGATTGTTGTGTACGGTGCAGTTGATCCTGGAGTCGCCGAGGATCTGACGCAGTCCATATCCGCCGAGGCAGGTCTGCGCGCGCGGCACCTTGGCGAAGCTGGGTGGCCGACCAGAGACAGTGTCAGTCACCACGATCAGAGTGTCGACCACGTCGCCGGGAAGACCGCGGTCGTCACGAGCGACGTTGAACGCTCGTGAAAACGGGTCGCGCTCGCTGTTCAGGGTATCGAGACCCTGAATGGTTTTTCCATGATAGACGGTATCCACCGCGCCGGTGGTCGAACGGCGGATATAGAGTGTATCCGGACCGAAGGTCACGGAATTCTCCGAGATGTCGCCGAAGTCGAAAATGATGGTCGGGTTCTTGGAGCGATCGAGAGTGGGGATCTGCGCCCAGAACTCGAGGTTTTCAGCGTGAGAGATGTCTGCGCCGCCGGGACCGAGCACCGTACGAACCGAGCGCCATCGCCTGCCGGCGGGCGCATTGGGAACGGTCCAGCGGAAGGCGCTGGCCGACGGAATGTTGCCGCCGATGACGTTGGGATTTAGCTGTCCGCCGACGCCGAGTGGATACAGCGTGAGCCACAGCAAAGGCTCGGGGCCGGCAATGCCGGTTCCGCTCTGGGCGACCGCGTCGTCGATTTGATCGATGCGATAGCGCACGGCGCGGCCCTCAGCATCCACGCCGTTGCTCTGCCAGGCGAGGGTCGTCGCGCGATCGAGATCGAACACCGTCGCGCCGAAGCGCGCCGGAATTTTCGTTCCGAGCGCCGGCTGACTGCTGAAGTACCATTGCGGATCCGAGAGCTGAATCGGAAGCCCGCCCTCGCCCTCGAACGATTCGAGGTAGGCCTGCTGCGACGCGCTCGCCTGGGGACGACTCGCCGCGAGCTCGGCGGACAGCGCGACTCGTGATGGAATCGTCGTCGTTCCGAACGGCAGCTTCGACACCAAAGCCGTGAGCGGTTCGGCGTCGAAATTGAACAGCGCGCTCACCCCGGCGACGAGCGATGCGGCGGGCTCGAAACCGAGCGGTGGCCGCGTGAAGTTGGTGCGCTGACTCTGGGAGATGGCGGTGAAATTGATCTGGCCGTTGGTGAGCGGAAACTCGGCGGTTGCCCCGAAGATGTTGGTCGGCGTCTCCTCGAAGACAGGATTCTCCTCGTACTGCACCGTCACTTGTCGCGGGCGCGGAAAGAGCGTGTCGGGGCGATTGAACGACACCCGGCCGAGATCGTAGTCGACCGAGTAGTCGGTGCCGCGGGTGAGCGGGATGCCGTCGACGAGCAGACGCTCGGAATTGGGACGGATCTGAACGGTGCCGAGCATCAGCGCGCCACCGTCCCCGCTCCCCTCGGCCTGGGCACGCATCCGAATGTGATAGACAGCTTCCGGCCGCTGCGACGAGCGCACGTATTCCGGCGGCGTCGTGTAGATGGTGTCGTTGGAAGGATTTCCGGCGGTGGCGAGACCGTTCCGCGCGAAAGGTTTCGCCGACGGAAAGATCAGAAATTGGTCGCGGATGGTGTGCGCGCCCGGAGACCCCAGGCTCAGCTCGAAGTTCGGATCGCTCGGTCGCGGCCAGATGCGGTTCTCGAGATCGAAGCTGGAACTGTTGGTGGATTGCGCGAGGCCGAAAAGCTTGAGATAGGTGTCGGCGTTGCCGGCGACCGGCTTCTCCTGATCCTCGCTGCTGCCGGTGACGATTTTGAGAATGACGCTCTGGCGCCGCAGGTCAGAGCCGCCGAGTCGGTAGACGCTTCTGATCTCGCGGTCGAACGCGGGATCGCCGGGCTGGACGTCCGGATCCCAGATCAGATTGGCGAACTGATCGCGGTCGGTGCGCGCGAGATCGGGAGTGCCGCCCGTCGCGGTATAGACTGTGTCACGCCCGTTGATGCGCACTCGATACGCGACGACGAGGCGCTCGTTGTTGAGCGCGAGCGGACGCACCAGCGCGATCCAGAGCAGCGAAGGATCGGCATAGTAGTCGACGCCTTCGCGCAGATACTCATAGACTTGCCCGCGCCGGGAGCGCGGATCGCCGATGATTCGGAATTGCGGGCCGTTGGGATTGGGCGGCTGTCCGCCGATCAACAGACGATAAAGGAAGATCTTGGTCGGCCGCAGAGTGTCGGGCAATGACGCCGCGAGCGCCGCCATCCTGCGCGTATCGAGGATGTCGATGTTGGGGTAGGCGGCGCCAAAGACGCGCGGATCGACCGTGAAGAAGAAGCGTCGCGCCTCGAACTGGTAATCCTCGATCTTGCGATCGATCGCCTGCAGGGTGCGATCGCCGACCGTGAAGACGCGGTCTCGCACGATGTTGCCCTTTTGCTGGGCGAGGATGGTTCTGAACCGCGCCGAGCCAAGCTTGGTGACTGCCTGGACGCCGTAGTTACCGCTCGCGATTCCGGCGGTGATGTAGCGCGACGGGGGCGGCTGAAAGGTGACGTTGCCGACCTCGAGGCGCTGAACGAACTCGCTTCCCTTCCCCTCGTAGTAGATCGAGATGTTGTTGGATGCGTCGAACTCGCGCTGGGTATCGTAGTCGAGATTGACGTGCACCCGATCGGCGATGATGCCTCCCGATTTCGCGGCAAACTGGAAGTCAACCTGGGGCAGCGGCTCGAAAGCGCTGCGACAATTCGAGGCCGGATCGAGGAGGAATGCAGAGGTGCAGAGCGCGCTCTGATTTTTTTCGTCGCGGAACTCCAACCTGCCGTCGAGCTGAAGTCCGAGATCAGCGTATTCGCCGAGGATGGGGATCGGCCGGCTGGGAATGGGCTTTGGCTTGGGCGGCAGATCGCCGGGATACGGCGGAGAGGGTGTCGATGTCGCGAAGTTGCTGGTCGCAACCTGCCCCCACACCGCCTCCATGATGGTTCGCATGTTCTGCTGGAACGCCGTCGCGCGTGCGGCATCGATCTGGGCCTGCGCCTGGCGGAACGACTCGCGCTCGCCGAGCGACATCACCGAAGGCAGGGTGAGGGGCAACGTGTCGCGCCCGAGGCGCAGCCGGATGCCCGGAGTTCCCGGGGTTCCGGACGGAGGTGTCACTGGCGGGGCGGGCGTAACCTTCCGGGTCGTGTCGCGCGGGTCCTGGCCGCGCGCGGTCGAGCTTGCAGCGAACAGCAATCCCATCGCCAGAAAAAGGAGCGGTGAGGTGCGGTGCAAGCGCGATGATGGATGCGCGGAACTCGTTGTCTGCGTGTCGCTTACCCGCGAGCGCACGGTATATTTCACCTCGTGAAGATACTGCACCGCTACGTTCTAAAGGAACATCTGGGGCCGCTCACCTTCGCCCTGACGGCGCTCACTTCGATACTGCTGTTGCAGTACATCGGCAAGCACTTTGGCGAGCTGGTTGGGAAGGGGCTGCCGTCCTTCGTGATCGCCGAGTTCTTTGGGCTGTCGATCCCGCTGACGGTGGCGTTGACCCTGCCGATGGCGGTGCTGGTCGCGACCCTCTACGCTTTCAGCCGGTTGGCCGCGGAAAACGAGATTACAGCGCTCAAGGCGAGCGGCGTCAGCCTGGTGAGTGTGCTCAAGCCCGTTCTGTGGGCGGCGTTGGGCGTGACAATAGTAATGATCGGCTTCAACGATCAGGTGCTTCCGCGATCGAATCATCGGCTCGCCGTGCTGCAGCGCGACATCGCGCAGAAAAAGCCGACCTTTGGATTGCGCGAGCAGGTGATCAACGAAGTCAGTCCGGGCAAATTCTACCTCCGCGCGGGCCACATCGATGAGGCGACGAACCTCATGCGCGAGGTGACCATCTACGATATGTCGGACCCGACCCGTCGGCGAACCATTTACGCCGACAGCGGCAACATGAACCTGAGCAAGGGGCTCACCGATCTCGAGCTCACTCTCTACGACGGGAACATGGAGGATGTTCCGACCACCAACCCCGACGAGCTGCAGCGTCTCTACTTCGTCACGGATCTGATCAGAGTGCGCGGCGTCGGAAACCAGTTCCAGAAGACCACTTCCGATTCCTACAAAAGCGACCGCGAGATGACGGTGTGCGAGATGCAGGAGGCGCAGGACCGGGCGCGGAAGGACCACGAGTCGGCGGAGAAATCCTTTCGAGGAGCAATAGCCGAGCTCACGGCGACGAAGACGAAACTGCCCAAGCAAATGCAGAACGTGAAGGTCGACGCGCCGTGGGACATCGGGCTCGGGCGGTTGTACTGCAACGCGCTGGCGTGGATCGCCCCGAAAGTCCTCCCCAAGAAGGCGCATGCCCAGGGTGTGACCATTGGCCGTCCGCGGTTGCCGGCATCGACGACCGCCACATCGAAGCCGGCAGCGTCGTCGACTGCGTCTTCGACCGCGACGACGGCTTCGTCGACCGTGTCGGGGAGTGAACCCGCCGCGCCGGTGCCGGGCCAGATGATAGATGCGACGAAGCTGTCGCAGCTCGAGGCGGTGCGGATCCGGCTCGTTGACAGCGCGCAACTGATGAATTCCTACGGAGTCGAGATCCACAAGAAATTCGCGCTCGCCGTCGCGTGCTTCGTGTTCGTGTTGCTCGGCGCGCCGATCGCGCTGCGGTTTCCCCGCGGCGGAGTGGGTCTCACCATCGGCGTCAGTCTGTTCGTTTTCGCTCTGTACTACGTCTGCCTCATCGCCGGCGAATCGATCGCCAAGCGCGGGATGATGCCCGCAGTGGTATCGATGTGGATGGCGAATGTGCTGTTCGCGATCATCGCGCTGTGGATGATGACCAAGCTTGGCAAGGAGACGAGCACGGCACGCGGCGGCGACGCCAAGGAGATGATCGGGGCGATCAAGGGCTGGATCCGGACCAAGACGGGCTGGAAGAACCGGCGTGTCCGCCGCGAAGGCCTCGCGACTTGAGCAGAGTCGTGCGGGCGCTGGACCGCTACGTTTTCGTCGAGTTCTGGAAGATCTTCGTCACGACCGCGATCGGATTTCCGATCCTGGTCAACATCATCGATCTTACGGACAATCTCGACAAATACCTCGGCCAGCACCTGTCGGGTGGCCGGATCGCGCTCAGCTACCTGTACTGGCTGCCTGACTCGATGTTCATGGTGCTGCCGGCGGCGGTGCTGTTCGCGACGGTGTTCGCCATCGGCGCGTTGACGCGACACTCGGAGATCACGGCAGCAAAGGCATCCGGCATCAGCTTCTACAGATTCATCGCGCCAATCTTCGCGGGCGCGGTGATTGCCACGGTGCTGGGTCTCGCACTCGGCGAGCTCGCGCCCATCACCAACAAGAAGCGGATGGAAATCCTGCAGGGAAATCGCGTCAGCATCAGCAACGACCGCTACAACTTCGCGTACGCCGCCGATCGCGGTCGCGTCTACAAGGTGGGCGCACTTCATCTGACGACGCCGTCGATCGAGGGGATGGTGATCGAGCGGAAGGGCAACGGGCCCGATTATCCATCCTACCTGATCACCGCCAACAACGCGCGGTACAGCCCGAACCGCGGCTGGGTGCTCGGCAAGGGTGCGATGCACATCATCCCCGACAGCCTGCACAACATCACCATCAGCTTCGATTCGCTGGTGGATCGGCACTTTACCGAGGCGCCAAAGCAGCTGACGCTCACGCAAAAGGCGCCGGCGGACATGGGGTTTCGCGAGCTGGGCAGGTTCATCACGTCGATGGAGCGGTCGGGCGCCGAGGTCAACGAGCTGAGGGTCGAGCGGATGCTCAAGATCGCGATTCCGATTACGTGCATCGTGATCCTGTTGTTCGGGGCGCCGCTGGCGACGAGCACCCAGCGTGGCGGCGCTGCGTACGGTGTGGGGCTCAGTCTGGCAACGACGGTGATATTTCTGATGCTGATTCAGCTGACGAAGGGCATCGGCGGCAAAGGATTCATCCCGGCAGACCTGGCAGCGTGGCTGCCGAGCATCATATTCGGGATAGTGGGAGCCATCCTCTTCGCGCGCGTCAGAACTTGATCAGGGATCCGCTGCGTCCTTTCCGGAAAGTCGGAGCGTGGACGTATTTCCTGCGCGACATCGGCCGCGCGCTTCCCGATTTCCGAACCTACGGCGGCGAGACGATCCGACAGATGCGGAACATCGGCGTCGATTCGGTGCCGCTGGCGGCGATCGTCGCGGCATTCATCGGCGCGGTGACGGCGTTTCAGACCCGGTACCAGCTGTTCGGCGGAGTGCAGCTCTCGGTGGTAGGACTGATCTCGCGACAGTCGATCATCCTCGAGCTCGGGCCTTTGCTGACCGGACTGGTGCTGACGGGCCGGGTGGGCGCGCGCATCACCGCCGAGATCGGGACAATGCGGGTGACGGAGCAGATCGACGCTCTGGAGACGCTTGCCTACGATCCAATCGCGTATCTGGTGGTGCCAAGAGTACTCGCAGCGTTGGTAATGCTGCCGGTGCTGACGGTGATCGCGAATTCAGTGGGCGTTGGGACGGCGATGCTGACGGCGGTAACTGCGACCGATGTGTCGAGCGCGGACTTTACCGCGGGTCTTCGACTGTCGTTCACGCCGTTTCAGATAGTGTATAGCATCATCAAGGCGACTATATTCGGGGGCGCGATCGCCTTCTTCTGCTCCTACGAGGGCTACACCGCGAACGTCGGCGCCGAGGGCGTCGGACGCAGCACCGCGCAGGCAGTGGTTGTGACATCGGTCGCCATACTGGTGCTGGACGCGCTAACCGCGGCCCTGCTGGCCCCATACCTCCAGGCATGAAGACAAGAGACGAAGTACTCGTAGGTCTGGTCGTTACGGTTGCGATAGTTCTGACGGTGCTCGGCTCGCTGTGGCTGGCGCGCGGCGGGCTGTCGAAGGGATATCCGCTGTACGCGAAATTCCCCTGGGGCGCGGGCCTCAAGCAGGGGCAGCCCGTACTGCTGGTCGGGGTCGCCGCGGGTTACGTCGACGAAGTCGATCTGCACCAGGACGGGACACTGGTGACGACGCTCAGGATCCAGAAGAACTATCAGGTGCCGATCACGAGTCGCGCGACGGTAGTGCCGAACGGGATCTTCGGCGACATGGCGATCGCGTTGACGCCGTCCAAGCCCAACCCGCGCTCCTTTCAGCCGGGCGATACGGTTCCGATCGGGCCTTCGACGCCGGGCATTGCGGATCTGACCAGCAAGGCGGACTCAGTGATGAGATCGGTGAATGCGGTGACGACGGCGCTGGAGCAGCAGATGGTGGCGAGCGGCGGAATCCGCGATCTGCGGAACACCATTGGCGCGACGAACAGGCTGGTGAATGAGTTCGCGTCGATCGCCGCCGAGCAGTCGCGTCAGCTTAGCGCGACGATGACGTCATTGAGAAGAGCGACGGGAGCGATCGATCCGGTGAAGGTGGATTCGACGATCGCCAATTTCCGGACGGCCAGCGCCAACATGGCGGACATGAGCGCCCAGCTCAAGGAAACGTCGGGGAAGCTGGACGCGATACTCGCGAAAGTCGACAGCGGGCCGGGATCGGCGGCGAAGCTATTGAACGACCCCGGAGCGTACAACGATGTACGCGGGCTGTTGCAGCGGATGGATTCCTTGATTGCGGACATCAAGAAGAATCCGAAGCGGTACATCAACGTAAAGATCTTCTAGGAACTGCGGATTGCGAACAACTGCAACAGAACGGGTGCGAGGCGTCAGAGGAGCGTAGGCGCCAGCGATTAGTTCACTACGTCGGGACGTTACTCGTGGGCTTCAGGGCACAGGCGACGCCGCGCTTAGCGCGCGGCGTTCTTAGTCGTCGATCGTCCGCCGACCGGATTGGAAGTGTCGACTGAATGGGTTCGAACCGCGCTGCTTAGCCCTCGAGATATGGTTTCGCGAAGAGTCATTACAGGCCTATTATGCTGACGAACTTCCAAAGAGAATCAAAAAGAAATAGCGGAGCGTAACTTGTGCGCGGCCCCGTTGCTGTAGTATCTGGAACGGCGACGCCGGTATACGTCCCGACCTTGAGTACGTAGTAACCGCCACTCCCCGGAGAAGGCATCGGCTCCGTTGGATGCTGCGAGTGGGCAAGCGTGTCCAGCGCAAGAACTGCTCTGTTACAAAAAGCTGCGTCCGCCGCAAGCGTAACTTGCGCAGGAGGGACGTTGGGCAGACCTAATGCACTCCGAGAAGCGGTGTCCGCTATGGACCCGTTGACCTGCCGTATCATCATGTCGCTGAAAAAGTCACTTGACTTGCAGGTGTAGCCCTGTGCCTGCGCTCTCCCAACGAGGGCCAGCGTGAACACAATCGAGAGCACACCGAGTTCCTTAAGAATTCTCACGAATTTCCTCCTTATTACTGCTGTCATCTAACCCAGGCGCAGCGTGACGCCGTGCTTGGCGCCCAATTGCGAATCCTTGGATTTACCATCGTAAAGTATGAAACCTCCGCAACGGTGCCGTCGGCATCCATGACGTAGTCGGGTTTCGGCGGAAGGTCGAAAATCATGCGCAGCCAATCCTGACCACTACCACCACGAGGCATATCTTTTCGATTCTTTATAAATGGCTTCTTCCCGTTGGCAGTGTCGCCCGGGAAACGCGAAAACTGTATGGAATCACGACCATTGTTGATAATCTTTGTGGGACATCCATATACTGGTTTGTTCCAAGGGCTCGGATGTGTATGCGCCCGTCCCAACAGCACCGCGCCCGGTACTGGTGGTGGTGAAGTGGTATCGACATCACTTTGGCATTCGGTATTCTCGGGGCTATCGAACGGCGTGAGCATGTATCCGCCACCATCAGGAAGCTTCCAGATATTACCCGACACCTCGTGCATTAGACCCCTGCCCTTAACCGAATCGTAACCGAAGCCAGGAGGTACCTCGGGATGCGATGAATCAAGCATTTGCAGCAAAGCTGATCTAACCTGAAAATCGTTCGTCGTATCGTTGAGAATCGAGTCGGAAGGACTCACGAGGCATTGGACGGTAATTGTAGACGACTGCTCCCATCCTCCGGTAAAGGCATTAACCACCATCCGGCCGGCTTTGTGAAGGTGCGGGATACAAGTGATGATCGGATACCCTCCGGCACACATGTTACCGTCTAGCGTCCCATCGCCCGCAGTGTATACCCAGTGCGTGGTAGTTATTGGCATCGCTCTTCGCACACCGCCGATCATCACGGTATCTGGGTCTGCCCCGGTAGAAAAAGCGACATCAACATAACCCAGAGGCATGGAGTTGAAATTAAATGTCCGCGGATTTGCCCTTACTTTCTTCATCACGACAGGGATCGGCCACACAGTAAAAGTCCGATCTACGATCTCGAGGATGTGACAACTTCCCGAGGTATGCGGTGGACAATCGCTATTGTCCGGCGTCGCAAAATCCAGAGGAAATGACCCCTGTTTTAGAAACCCCTGACCACGCGCTAAAGTTGTGTCATTCCCCCCAACCCCTCCGCTACCACACGCCCCGAACCCACTCGTAGTCATTCCGAAAGCAACCATCGAGTTTAAGTCGCAGCCGTTGCGTCCACCCGCAGCCCCAGTAGCGCCGTAATCGCCGGCCGCGGGCAACGCCGGTGGATAGGTCTGGAGATTGAAGGTTGGTCCATCGGGTCTTACCACAATCCACGTGTCATAGAGATAGTTATTGTTCGCCAGCTCGACGGATGACATCGCATCCGATGAGAGATGGTAGACCTGCGGCGTAGGTGGGCTTTGAGACCTTAACGCGCTTATCGGCGGTTTGAGCTTTGCGAGCGGGGACTCGATCTCGTGGCAAGCCGTTGCCAACGAAGTAAGGGCCAGCAATCGGAGACAATTGCGCAGGAATCCATTCATCGCAGCTCCGCAGTGGGGAGGTTTCGCGCCCAGCCATGCGCGGCGAGGTCGCAGCCCAATTTGTGGCCCCAGCAAGAGCGACGAAATGCCTGTTTCTTATCAGGAGATGTCGATTTCTTATCACGGGTTCGCGCGCCCCTTCGCCGCACCCCCGGGAGCCTAGGTTAATGCATACGACTGGGAAATCCCCTACACGCGCCTGCTTCGTACCCTTCGCACCTCGTTCCTGCGCCGGCTTGGGGGAAGGTCATGACGAGTTCAGATTGCCGTTCGCCAGACAATAGCGACGGCATCCGGAACAAGAGTCCGCTGCGAATCAATTGAGGGCTGACCCTTAGATAGAGTGGTGTTGAGTATAGCTTCCGGTAGGGAAGCTATTATCTACTGGCCTTCAGTCTTCCCAGCGCACGAGTGCTCGTTTAATCGCCACTTGGCCTCGTTTTCCAAGCGTACGGCACTACCCCAGGTTAGTCTTAAATGCACCCTGGGCCTTGATGAAGAGCGACAGCGTTATCAGCGCGGAACGTCAGCGGTGGCAACATTCGCTTGGACGGTTTTCGCGCCGGCTTCGGCAGATGTACTCTCGGTGGTGGTTGCTTTATCTGCCAGCGGATCCGCAGGACGATCGCAACTAACACTATCAGCGCGCACAGCTCCACATAGACCTTCTCGGCGTCCAGGAAATCGATTGGGTTGTCCTTGAGATTCGGGTCGGTGAGAATTCCGTGGATGTAGAAGCAGATGGCGGTGGCGTAGGCGGTGAAGTGGAGCTTTTTCCAGGTTTTGCGACCGAGGTCGAGGCGGAAGTAGGAAGTCACCACCACGAAGCAAAGCGTGTAGAGGGCGATGGCGCCGAAGACGTTGATCCACGGCTGCTTCGGCGCATTGACCGGATAGATGATGTCGATCAACCGGAACTTCGCCGTCGATGAAAAGAGAATGATCAGCGGGTGTAGGATGGCGACGGCGAGGGCGATGTAGGCGGTCCAGTTGTGGATCTTGAAGGTGTTGATGCGACGGTGGGGCCAGTTCCTGACTGGGTTGTACTTCACCGACATGACGAGCCCGATCAGGATGTTAAGCGTGAGCAACGTCATCGCGGTGAGTCCGGCGTAGCTCGAGAGCTCGATGGCGGTCATGTCGTGAGAGTCAGCGAGAATGTGTTGACAGAAAAGAAAAATGCCGGCGGGATTTCTCCCGCCGGCATTTTATTCTCTGGACCACGCGATCTCTGAAAGCAGTCGCAGTCCTAGAAGCTGTAGCGCATCGAGAGCTGCATGCGGTAGTTGGACGATGCGTTGTCCGCGTTCCACGGCTTCATGTTCTTGTTGAAGGTGTAGATACCCTGAATGGTCTGCTGAGTACGACCGGTGGTGAAGTTTCCGGTGTGGCTGAGCAGGGTCGTAGCACTGCAGATCGGGCCGCAGGTGTTGTTCTGGTCCGAGAAGTTCTGCGCGCCCCATCTCGGGTTGAGCAGGTTGAGGAAGTTGATGACGTCGAGTCGGAGCTGCAGGTTCTGCTGACCGAACGCCTGAAGTGACTGGCCGACGCTGACATCCACATCGTTCTGCCACGGATTGCGGCACGCGTTGCGGCTGAGGAGCTTGCCGCGGCTCTTTCTGAGGCACGGCACGCGATCGATGTACTTATCGAAGGCGTCGGCCTCTGCAGCCGCCTCGACCTGCGCGGCCGACCCGGCCGGCTGATCGAAGCCCTTGAACAGAATCTCGTTCGGATCGTGAGCATCCTTCGGCACGTAGACGAGATCGTTCTGGGTCTGGCCGTCGGCGTTTGCATCGCCGGAGCCCGACGAGCCGCCCGCCGCGTAAACGTAGTCGAACGGCGCGCCGGAGTTGCCGACGTACACGACCGAGAAGTCGGTCAGCGTCTTCAGCCTCCACGTGCCGGTGGCGACTATGCGGTGCGGCATGTCTTCCTTGCCACGGGTGAGACTGCGATCCTCGAGGAAGCCGCTCACGTCACGCTGATAGCGATAGTTCGAGCCTTGGGTGCTGCTCGTGGTTGCCGCGACGTCACGCACCTGCATGTAGCTGTAGGCGAGCGAGCCCTGGAAGTTGTCGAAGAAAGTCTTCTGGAGCTGGCCGGTGATCGAGTAGGTGTAGTCTCCGTGAATGTCTGTAACGTCGATCACTTGCGAGCGACCGCCGACAAGCGCAGCCGTCCCACCATTTGCGTTTAGTGTTCCGTAGAGAACGCGCCCGTTTCTATCCCTGCCCTGCGGTCCGGCAAGAGCGAGGTTGGTGTAGAACGGATTGGACAGCGCCTTCGTGTACAGTCCCTCGAGCGTTCCGACCAGGCCGTTGGCGAAGCGGTGATCGTAGCCGAGGGTGATCTTCTGGTACTGCGGGAAGCGGAAGTTCGGATCGATGGTCGCGATGTTCGAGCTCGCGGCGGTCGTCGCACCCGGACGCACCGGGCCGGTCGCCGGAGTGAACGGCGCGCATGACGTCGGCGGGTTGGCGATGTTCGCCGCGTTGAACGCCGGCGGAATGTTCGAAGTCGCGTTGTTGCCCTGATTGGTTACGGTACCCGAGCAGGTCAGTGACGCATATCCACTCAAGCCCGAATTGCCGAACGCGTTCGACAGATAAACGAAGGGGGGCGTGCCGGTGAAGTAACCAAGTCCACCGCGCAGCTGGTTGCGCTGATCGCCAGTCGCATCCCAGTTGAACGAGAATCGGGGCGACCAGGTGCGACGGCTCGGAACGGCGGCAGTGCTGCGTCCATAATTCTGGAGCACCGACGGATTCTCGGGCGGAGTGTCGAGGAACGACGGCTTCTCCATGCGAATGCCGGCGGTGATGAGCAGCCTGTCCGACTTCTGCCAGGCATCCTGGACATAGAAGGAGTACATGTTGGCGCGGAACACGGCGAGACCGTTGGCGGGGTCGGTCGGCGAAGGCGCGCTCACAGAGTAGCTGATCGGCGTGCCCGCCTCAAACGCGGCCTCATTCGCGAACGTCCAGTTGCCCATCGAGTTCTGACCGAACAGGTTGACCGGCCGATAGAACAAATTCTTGGTGCCGAAGGTGAGGTGGTGAACCCCAACCGGAATGGTCAGGTTTTCGGTGATCTCGAAGGTGCGCTGGTCGAGCGAATTCCCTTGCGAGGAGTTCTCCGTTCCGGCAACGAGCGCCACGTCGCTCGCCGATCCGTCCGCGCGCTGGAAGCCGCGAACAGTAACCATTGGGAACGTGACGGGAACGGTGCGGAAGTCGCTCGTCTTGGTGAGGTTCAGCAAAAGCTCGTTGAACACGCCGTTGGGCAGGTTCGTCAGAAACTCACCAACCGTCGAGTGGGTCTTGGAGCTGAAAAGGTATGAATTCGACGTCAGGTTGAAGTTCGGATTCGAGGACGTCGAGGAGCTGCGGCTGAAGCTCTGGTTGTCAGCGGCTGCGTAGTTGTGACGGAGGACCAAACGCGTATAACCGGGCAGGTACGCGTCGATGCGGCCGAAGATGTTGGTGAGCGGATTCTGCTTTACGACTCTCGCACCCGTTCCGGGATTGGAAAGGCCATACCCCTGAAGAGCGGTAACGAACGGTGTGATGGTTTCCTCATTTATCAGATTGTCGGAGCTGCCGATGTACGAGCCGGTCGCGGGAGTGCTAAGCTTCTGCCACTCCGGGTTGATAAAGAAGAACAGGCGATCCTTCATGATCGGGCCGCCAAGCGAAAAGCCGTATTGATTCTGCTTGAACTCGGCGAGGTACGGCTGGCTGCGGGTGAGGTTCTCGTTGCGGGTGTAGCCGTAAGCGGTGCCGTGAAACTCGTTGGTGCCGCTCTTGGTGACGGCGTTGATCAAAAGTCCGCCGAAGTTGCCCTGACGAACATCAAAGGGCGAGAGCAGGACCTGGTACTCCTTCACTGCGTCGAGCGGAATCGACTTGGCGTTGGCCTGTGCGCCCGGCTGACCAGTCGTGCCTAGCCCGAAGAGATCGCCCGAAGCAGCGCCGTCGATCTGGATCGCATTCTGGCGGATGTTGACACCCGCGCCCGACAAACCGACACCAGTCGATGTCGAGACCTGCGGCACCAGCGTGACGAAATCGGCAAAGTTGCGATTCAGGGTCGGCAGGCGACGAAGGAGCGAGTCGCCCATGGTCGTTCCAGTTCCGGTCTTGGTCGGATTGATGACCGGCGTCGCTTCGGCGGTGACGCTCACCGTCTCGAGGACCGCGCTCTGCTGCTTCAGCTGAAAGTCGGAGCGGGTGGTCTGGCCGAGACTGACGAGAACGTTGTTCTGGGTCACCGGCTCGAAGCCGATACGACGCACGGTGATCGAGTAGCCCGGATCGGGCTCGATACCCTGGATGTTGAATTGGCCGTTGGCGCGCGTCATTCCGCCGGCGCTGGCTCCCGTTCTGGGATTTCTGACCTGAACCTGCGCGCCCTCGATCGGCGCACCGTTGGCGTCAGTGACGGTTCCGCTGACCGCGCCGGTCGTAACGCCCTGGGCGATAAGACGAGCCGAAGCTCCAGTCACCAGCGCCAGGGCCGTAGCGACAGTCAAAAATAGACGTGTCTTGAGCATGAAGTCTCTGAAAAAAAGGTGGGAAGGAAGGCCACAAAGTAGCGTCCCGAACTTCAGTCCGGCAAGAGAATTCTGTCTCGATTCGACGGCGCGCAGAACACCCGCCGCTTACAGGATGTCGTCTGCCGCCCGGCCCGTTTTTGTGAGGTAGAAAACCGGGATTCCGAGCAGAATCACGCCCATCACCGCGAGCGTCGGGACACGGCTGACCGGATCGACGATGGCGTTGCCGAGGAGGAGAACGGTGGCGACGATGAAGATGGCTGGGACCACTGGATAACCCGGAACGCGGAAGGGCGGACGGTAGTCGTTTCGGCGCCGAAGCACGAAAATCGCGGCCACCGCCAGCGCGTAGAACGGGACGATCGCCGTCACAAAGGTGTCAGCCAGTTGCTCGAAGGTCCCCGCCAGCACGAAAATCACGCCGAGGCTCGCACTGAGCCAGATCGCGACGCCGGGGGTCTGGTACTTTCGGTCGACGTGGGCAATCGGCTTGAACAGCAATCCATCGGCGGCCGTCACGAAAAGGATTCGCGATCCGGTCATCACTGAGCCGTTGAGGGTGCCGAAAGTGGAGATCATCACCGCGATCGACACAAAGGTGACTCCGATCGGGCCGATGACGCGATCGGCGACGTCGGCCGCGACGAGCTTGGAGTGCCTGATCTCTCCGACCGGCAGCACCGCGAGGTACGCAAGATTTGCCAGCGCGTAGAGAACGATGATGATCAGCGTCCCCAGTATGAGCACGCGCGGCAGATTGCGCTCGGGATCCTTCACTTCTCCGCCGACGAAGCTGACGTCCGCCCAGCCGTCGTAGACCCAGAGCACCGACACCAGCGCCAACCCGAAGCGCGCCATGTCGAAGCTCCCCGCCGGAACCGCAGGCGTATAGTAGCCCCCAGTGCGCGGCAAGCCGAAAGCGAGAGCGAACAGCACGATGATCAGCAATGCGCCGACCTTCGCCAGAGTGGTGAGGTTCTGGACAAGGGAGCCCCACCGGATGCCGACGTAGTTGAACAACGCGGTGATCAGAATTGCGGCGGCGGCGATGTAGTGCACGTACGCGCTGTACGGCGCAACGCGAGGATCGTGGCCGAGCACGCGCAGGAAATATTCGGAGAAAGTCGTGGCGATAGCGCCGAGCGCCGCGGCGCGGATGATCACCAGCTCGGACCAGCCGAAAAGAAACGCCGGCAGTCGCCCCCACGATTCACGGATGAAGACGTAGACTCCCCCCGTGCGCGGAAAAGCGCCCGCGACTTCGGCGAGCGTCAGCGCACCGCAAAGCACGAAGATCCCGCCAGTGACCCAGATGGCGAGTAGCGGCAGCGGACCCGGAAGTTTGTCGGCGATGCCGGCGGGCGACCGGAAAATCCCGGAGCCAATCGTGGAACCGACGAGCACCGCGACGGCGCTCCACATTCCGAGGCGTCGCGGTAGCGCGGACGCGCGCGCGAAGCTCGAGTCGCCGCTGACAGTCGACGACGACGGAGCCTCGGCGAAAACCGGATCTGCCATCCGCAAACGGTAGTGCAAAGGACCGCGCTGCGCGAGTAGCTTTAGGTGCGCGGCGAGAGCAGTCGGCGCGCATCTCACGCACACCAACTCTCGCAAATGAATCAGCCGCTGGCTGAGACAATTTTCTGGATCGCCGCTGCGGCGTGCCTGGTCGCGGAGCTGGCGATCCTTCGCTTCACCTTCGCCGCCCCCGCCGTCCGCGCCGCGCGCGCCGCCAACAAGTCCGAGCTCGTACCCGCAGCGCCGCGCGGTGGCGAGATCGCGTGGGCGATCATTCCCGCGCTCGCTCTGATACTTCTTTTCGGGGCGACGTGGAATCGCATCACCGCGCGCCACGCGCACATGATGATGGATCACGGGCCGATGCACATGCCGATGCCGTCGCCGCCGACGAGCGGATCCTGAGTTGAAAACGATACGCTGGCTCTCCTATCTCGCCCTCCTGATCGGTTTTGCGCAGGTCGTATTCGGCGCGATCGTTCGTATCACCGGCTCGGGGCTCGGCTGCGGCGACAGCTGGCCGGATTGCTACGGATCGTTCACGCCGGCGCACAACGCGCCGACGCTGCTGGTGGAGATCTCGCACCGCTACGGCGCGGCGACGCTGTCGATCGCGATAGTGTTGCTCGTCATCGTTGCGATCGTGAAGCGCCGGGAACCGGGGGTGGGCGGACGCCGCGGCCCACTGAGGTCGGCGCTGCTCGCGCTCTTGCTTGTCGTCGTAGCGGCGCTCTTCGGGGCCGTGACCGTAAAAATGGCGCTCGAGCCCTGGGTGGTGGTCACCCACCTCGCAATCGCGATGACGCTGCTCGCCGTGCTGGTCGTCACAGCAGCGCGTGCGGGAGGCTTCGGCATCGCCGCGGTTCCCTCACCCTATGCGCGGACCTTCCGTTCGGCGAGAGGAGCGATTGGGCTCACCTTTCTCGCTCTCGTCTTCGGCGCGCTCACCGCGAACACGCCGAGCGCGGCGGTGGCGTGTCAGGGATTTCCGTGGTGCAGGAGCGTCGCCGCGACCGGGACGCCGCTCTACATCCAGATCACCCACCGCATCATCGCGCTGCTTCTGCTCGGCCATTTGATTGGCGTAATCATCGGCGTGCGAAAGCGCGGCGAAGCCCGTCCGGTGCGGAGCGCGGCGGGCATGGCGCTCGCCCTCGTGATTCTGCAGATCCTCGTCGCGGCGGCAATGGTCGAGATGCACCTGCCGCCGGCGTTGCGCTCGCTGCACCAGGCAGTCGGAACGCTGGTCTGGATCTGCGTGGTCGCGCTGGGCGCGCTCGCCAGCGGGTCGGGCGCCGGCGACATCGAGCGGATCGTGTACGAGTCGCCATCGCGCGGTGAGTTCGCTACGCCGGAAGGGGTGAGCACCTGATGACTGTGGCGGCCCGAGAACAGGAGCAGACTTCGCTCGCACGTGACCTGGTGATGCTCACCAAGCCGCGGATCATCTCGCTGCTGCTGGTCACCACCGTCGCACCAATGTTCGTCGCGGGCAACCCGACGTGGCTGCTGGTGCTAATCGTCCTCGTTGGCGGCTACCTGATGGCCGGAGGAGCGAACGCGGTCAACATGTATCTGGATCGCGACATCGACACCCGGATGTCGCGCACGCGGCTGCGCCCGATCCCGAGCGGCCGGATGGGGCCGCGCGCGGTGTTGGCGTTTGGCGTCGCTCTCGCAACCGCGGCGACGTTTCTGCTGGCGCGGTTCACCAACGTTCTCACCGCGGTGCTCGCGCTGGCCGGATTTTATTTCTACGTCTTCATCTACACGCGCTGGCTGAAGCGAACGACGCCGCAGAACATCGTGATCGGCGGCGCGGCGGGGGCGTTCCCGCCCCTCGTCGGATGGGCGGCGATGACCGGCACCATCGATCTCACCGCGGTCTATCTTTTTCTGATCGTGTTTTACTGGACGCCGCCGCACTTCTGGGCGCTGGCGCTGCTCAAGCAGCGCGACTACGGGCGCGCCGGCGTTCCGATGGCGCCGCTGGTCTGGGGCGAGCGCGAGACAATGCGGCAGATGCTGTGGTACAACGTGATCCTGATCGCGCTGACGCTGCTGCCGGTCACCTTCGGGGCATTCGGCATGATCTACTTCGTATCGGCGCTGGTGCTGGGCGGCATTTTGCTCGCCGGGGTGATCCGGGTCGCGCGCAGCGAAGAGTGGACAGCGCCGGCGTGGTGGGTGTACAAGTACTCCCTGCTCTACCTCGCGCTGCTGTTTCTGGCGATGGTGATCGACCGGAAGGTTCTCGGCGCGTGACCGCACCGCCGGCCTTCGCGGTCAGCGCGCAGCGTCCGACGCCACGTGCCCAGCCGCCGGTAACGTCTCCCCGGCCGCTCGGCAGGCTGCTGCCGCGAGTTCGGCCGTATTTGTGGCGGCTCGCGCTGGCGTTCGTTTGTCTGCTGCTGAGCGCGGGGATTGCGCTCGCGTTTCCCCAAATCGTGCGGCACCTGCTCGATGCGGCGTTCATTTCGGCGAACGCGACACTGCTCAACAAGATCGCCATCGGCCTGCTGATTCTCTTCGCCGTGCAGGCGCTGCTCAATTTCGTGCAAGTCTATCTGCTGACGGCGATATCGGAGCTGGTGATCGCGCAGCTGCGCGAGGATCTGTTCGCTCACCTGGTCCGACTTTCTCCCGGATTTTTTACGGAGCGAAGAACGGGCGAGCTGACCAGCCGGCTGTCGGCGGACACGACGGTGCTGCAAACCGTACTCAGCTACAATCTCTCGGAGTTCGCGCGGCAGACGCTGTTTCTGATCGGCGGCATCATCCTGCTGATCGTCACCGACAGCCGGTTGACGGCGACGACGCTGGCGGTGGTGCCGATCGTAGTCGGCGCGGCGATGGTGTTCGGCCGCGCGCTGCGGAGAGCCAGCACGGGCGTGCAGGACAGAATCGCCGAGGCAACGGGGACCGCGGACGAAGCGTTTTCGCAGATCCGGACGGTGCAGAGCTACACCGCGGAGGCAGAGGAAGTCCGTCGTTACGGCGCGCACCTCGTGGAAGTGATCGACGCAGCGCTGAGACGCGCGCGGATCCGCGGGACGTTCTTCGGCATTCTCACTTTCTGCGGATTCGGTGGCGTCGTCGCCGTGCTATGGCAGGGTGGGCGGCAGGTGCTCGCTGGAAATCTCACCGCCGGCGCGCTGGTCTCGTTCCTCCTCTACGCGCTGTACGTCGCGGGGGCCGTCGGCTCTCTCGCGTCGCTTTTCGGCGCTTACCAGGAGGCAGTGGGTGCGGCGCGACGGGTGTTCGATCTCCTCGAGGCGGAATCAGCGGTGAAGGATCCGGTGCGGCCCGTCAAGCTGCCGCGTCCGCTGCGTGGCGAAGTGGTGATGGACAACGTCGGGTTCCGATATCTCCCGTCGCTACCCGAGGTGCTGCAGAATGTCTCGCTGAGGATCGGTGCCGGTGAGGTCGTGGCGCTGGTCGGGCCGAGTGGCGCGGGCAAGACGACCATCGCATCGCTGCTGCCGCGGTTCTGGGATGTGACATCTGGCCGGATCACCTTCGACGGCCTGGACATCCGCGATCTGTCGCTGGCCGATCTGCGCGGCGCGATTGGCATCGTGCCTCAGGAACCGACTCTTTTCAGTGGCACCATCCGCGAAAACATCGCCTACGCCGGAATCGGCGAAGACGGCTCGCGCCCCAGCGAAGAATCGATTCGCGCCGCGGCAAAGGCCGCGCACGCGATGGAGTTCATCGACCGCCTGCCCGATGGGCTGGATACCCGCGTCGGCGAGCGCGGCGTGAAGCTCTCCGGAGGACAGCGACAGCGCATCGCAATCGCACGGGTCTTCCTCAAGGATCCGGCGCTGGTGATTCTCGACGAGGCGACGTCGAGTCTGGACAGCGAGAGCGAGCGTCTGGTCGAGCAGGCGATGGAGGATCTCCTCCGCGCGAGATCGACGCTCATCATCGCGCACCGGCTGAGTACCGTGCTGCGCGCCGACAGACTGGTCGTCATCGACCACGGCCAGATCGTGGAGGAAGGCAGCCACCAGGACCTGCTTGCGTCGGAAGGCGTTTACTCGCGGCTATACCGCGGCCAGTTCAGGGCGGGCGACGCGCTGGTCGGATAATCCGACGACTTTGAGCGAGGACTTAGGACCAACTGCACTGCTGATTGCTGACTGAGTGAGGACTCGGACAAACAGCCGAACAAGAAGGAGCCTTTTTTTAACTGTTATCGGCTCGGCGGGGGCAGTGAGTCGGGCGTACTTGACGACGTCGGCAGGATAGGAATAGCGGGTGTGCTCGAAGCCGCCCGGGAGCTGTCAGCCGGTGAGACGACCGTCGGCGCCCCGACCCCGCCGGGTCGAATGTGGACCTCGACGACGACCTGCTGTCCCGCTGCAACCGTGGCGCGCGCGTCCGCATAACCGAGCTCCGGATGCCAGCTCCGAAGCTGGTAAGTCCCGGGCGGAACACCGTCGATCTTGAAGGTCCCCTTTGAATCCGTCTGCGCGTAGTACGGATGATCGAGCACCACCATCCAGCCGTGCGTCCACGGATGCTGCTGCGACACGATCTCGACTTCGGCAGGCTCCGTGATCTGGTCCACCGGCACGACTTCGCCGTCGTCGTTGAACGGCGCCAGCGCCACGATCTTTCCCGTTCCGACGTTGATGAGGCGGATGGTCTGCACCGCCCTGTCGTCGTTGCCGATGTTCAGGGTTCCGTTGGTGGTGATGACCTGCACGAACGGATCGAGCATGCAGTCGTTGTTGGTGAGGTCGAACCGCCGCTGGAGCGGGAAATCCTTTCCGGTGCGAATGTCGGTCAGCCAAACCACCGCGTCCGCGACGCGCGTCCCAGAGAGGGCGACATTCTTCGCCACGATCGACTTGCCGCAGGCGTTCTGATCCACAGTCGGCTGGATTACCCGCGGCACCGGCGGCGTCCCATCAAAGTCAACGGTCCCAATGATGGTCCCGGGCGTCGCAACCGTCGAAACCTTGTAGGGTTGCGACGACGGCGAGACGACGGCCGGACGCGGAGGAACTCCGTCGTCGTCCGATTTTCCGTCACGGGTTTTCGCGGAAGCGGTGTCGTCGTGGGAACACGCCAGCACGACGAGCGGAATTATGGAAAAGCCGAAAAGCCGGCGCAGCATTCTGTCGAAGAGGGAGTGAAAGTTCGCCCCAAGGAGGGGCAAGCGATGTGCCGCGCTACTTCGCCTCGTACACGCGCTTTCCCCCAACCCAGGTGGAAAGTACCCGCGCTCCGAGAATTTCGGTGTCCGGGACCGTCATGATGTCGCGGTCGAGCACCACGAAGTCGGCGTACTTGCCGGGCGTCAGCGAGCCCAGCACGGACTCCTGAAAACCTGCGTAGGCCGGCCAGATCGTCATCGACTGAAGAGCTTCCTGGCGGGTCATCTTCTGGTCGGGATACCAGCCGCCCGCCGGCCAGTTGGTCGGATCCTGCCGGGTCACCGCCGCGTGGAAGGTGAGCAGCGGATTGACCTCTTCGACCGGAAAATCCGTCCCGTTCGGAATGATCACACCGGTGCTGAGCAGGGATCGCCATGCATATGCGCCGCGAATTCTTTGCGGACCGACGCGCGACTCCGCCCAGCGCATGTCGCTGGTCTGGTGGGTCGCCTGCATCGATGGAATCACGCCGAGCTTCGCAAACCGCGGGATATCCTGGGGGCTCAGCACCTGCGCGTGCTCGATCCGGAAGCGGTGATTCGCCGTCGGGATCTTGCGCAGCGCTGAATCGAAGGCATCGAGCACCACCCGGTTGCCGCGATCGCCGATCGCGTGAACGTTGATCTGAAACCCGTGCCCCAGAGCCCATTCCGCCCACGCCTCGATGTGCTCTGGTCGCGACACCAGCAGCCCGGAATTGTTCGGGTCGTCGCTGTACGGTGCGAGCAGCGCGGCGCCGCGCGAGCCGAGCGCGCCGTCGGCGTAAAGCTTGATGGCGCGAATCCAGAGGTGGCCGTCGTAGAGCGCGTTCTGGGGACCGCGTTGGATGTACGGATTCCCCAGCGCTTGAGCCGAACCGGGCTCGCCCGGATCGCTCAGCATCACGTAGTTGCGGAGACTGTAGTTGCCCGCCCTGGCCAGCTCCTCGTAGATGCCCACTGTCTCGGTGTCTTCGCCGGGATCATGGATGCCCGTCAATCCCCAGCGATTGGCTTCGGCGACGGCGGCGAGAATCGCCTTGCGGGTGTTCGCGCGCGTCGGCTCCGGCACCGCGCGCGAAATCAGCGACTTGGCGTTATCTACAAAAACTCCAGACGGCGCGCCGGAAGCGAGTCTGACGATTCTTCCGCCGGCCGGATCGCGCGTCGCAGCGGTAACGTGCGCGAGCTCCATCGCCCGCGCGTTCGCCAGCAGCGCGTGACCATCGATCCGGTCGAGTACCACCGGGTTGTTGGGAAACGCGCGGGACAGCGCCTCGTGGGTTGGAAATTCCTTCACCGGCCAGCGATTCTGATCCCAGCCCCGCCCCTGAATCCACTCGCCCGGCTTCACATCCTTTGCCCATGCCTTTACTCGCGCAATCACCTCGTCGTACGACGTCGAGCCGGCGAGATTCACGCGCTGCAGCATGTTGCCGAGCCCGAGCAGGTGCGCGTGGGCATCGGTGAAGCCCGGATAGACTGCCGCGCCGCGCAGATCGATCAACTGCGTCGAAGGGCCGGCAAGTGCTTTCGCTTCGGCGTCGGATCCGACGAACAGAACGCGGCCATCGCGCACCGCAAGCGCCGAGACCTGCGGCCGCGCATTGTCGACGGTGTAAATGCGTCCGTTGGTCAGCACCAGATCAGCGTTGCCTTGCGCCATGACTACGGCTGGTGCGAGCGTGAGAATCGCGAGGTAGGTTGATAGATGTTTCATGACGGCGGAGTTTGCCGCGTCGACGGCTCCGACACAAGCCTCGAATCGCAATGCTTCTGATTCATGCGCGACGACGGTACATCGCTGCGCTCGTCGCGCTCGCTGCGTGCGCGCACCTGCCGTCGCAGCCGCGCGGCCGGCCTTCGTACTGGGGATTCACCGGACCCTGGGATGCACGCAGTGCGGCGTCGGTCATCGCGCATCAGGGCGGTCTCGATCGGATCGTGACCGGCTGGATCGCGCTCGATACCCTCAGCTTCCGCCCGATCGTCGCGTATCCGGACACCCTTGGCAATCGGCCGGCTCTCGCCGGACGCACGATGGCGTTGATCACCACCAACCTCGGCAACGGCTTTCATCCCGAGATCGTGCGCGGACTCGGGGACAATGCGCAGGTCTCGGCGTCGACGGCCGGCGCTATCGCGGCTCTGGTTGATTCGGGAACCTATAATGGCGTGGTGATCGACTTCGAGGGCATGACCACCCGCGATCTCGATCAGCTGCTCACGGTGACGAAGGCGGTTGCCGATTCGGTGCGGGCGCACGGAATCACGACGATCGTGATCGCGGTTCCCGCCGGCGACACCGCCGCGTACCCCGCCGCGCTGCTGCTCCAGTCGGCTGACTACATCATGCCCGTGCTCTACGACCAGCATTGGAGCACGTCACCGCCCGGGCCAATCGCCGCGCCGGATTGGGTCACGCGCAACCTCGGCGTGCGGGTCGCGGAAGTCGGCGCCGGGCGCATCATCGCCGGCTTTCCGCTGTACGGTTATCGGTGGCGCAGAAATGCGGAGACCGAAGTCATCAGCTACGACGAAGCGCGACGGCTGACGACGATGACGAACACTGCCCTGGCCCGTGACCACGCGTCGGCAACCCTGCACGCGCTCTCACCGGAGGGTTGGGAGATCTGGGTCAGCGACCGCGTCCTGCTGGAGACTCTGATTCGCGACGCGCGACAGGTCGGTGTGACGGCCTTTGCGCTATGGCGGCTCGGACTCGAGGATCCCTCGGTGTGGAGCTACATCGGACCCTAGACGATCAGCAGGTCTTTCTGATAGTCGGAAGGAGTGATCAACACCGAGTCGGTTCCCATCAATCCGTTGACCTCACTGCGCATTCCGACGTCGCCGGTGAAATAAATCCCCGGCTCGATCGAGAACCCAACGCCGGGAATCAGGACGCGCTCTTCGCGCGTTTCCAGGTTGTCGATGTGCGGACCCGAGCCGTGGAGATCTCGCGGATCGATGGAGTGTCCGGTGCGATGGATGAACTGCTCGCCGAACCCGCGTTTGGTGATGAATTCTCGGGCGGCATCGTCGACTTCACCACCTCGCACCGGCTGGCGCGCCTTGGCTCTTTCGCGAAGCAGTGCGATGGCGGCATCGCGAGCGTCGCGCACCGCGAGCCAGATCTTCTGGTCCCGCTCGCTCGGTTTCCCGAGTGATCCCATCCACGTCTGATCGGCAAAGACGCCGCGCTTCTCGCGCGCCCACAGGTCGACAAGCAGGATGTCGCCGCGCTTGATGGTCGCCGACTGTTCTGCCGTCGGCTCGTAGTGCGGGTTCGCGGCGTTCGGTCCGATCGCGACGATCGGTCCGTGATCGGTCTCGAGGCCGCCCGCGACGAAACGCTCGAGAATCCACGCCTGAAGCGCGTACTCGGTAAGCGGCGTCGCGCTGTCGGCGCGGCTGCCGGCGAGCCGAATCGCCTCCTGGCCGATGGTGGAGACAGCGCGCGCGGCGCGTTCGTGAGATGCGCGCTGCTCGTCGTTCCAGACGGCGTAGAAAGTCGAGACGAGGTCCGCGGATGAGACAATGGTCGCGCCCGCGGTGCGCACCATCTCGATCACGCCGGCGGGAACGCGATCGAGATACGGGACCGCGTCGCCAGGCGAGTACTCCATCGCCAGCTTTTTTCCCTTCACCAGATCGCCGAGGAGAGATTCCAGCTGCCGCCAGCTGCTGTACTTCTCCTTGCGCCAGTCCTCGGGCCAGGCTGCCCATGGACCCTGCTCGATGGCGTGGGTGACGGCGACGGGAGCGCCTTTCGTCGGGATGAAGACGAAGAAGCGGCGCGTCGTCATGCCCGGAAGCTCGAGCATCCCCACCGCGACGGGGTTCAGCCCATGAAAGTCGTAGAGGAGCCAGCCATCCACTCCCGCGCGGCCGAGTGCCGACTGGATCGCGGGTAGCGCGTCGGGTTGGAGCACGACGGTTACTGAGAGCCTTTGACGGCGCGCCACTCCGCGCGCCACTCGCAGATGTCCTCGCCGCGCTCGCGGCAGTGGACGTGGTCGATCATGCCGCCGCCCTGCACCAGCAGCTTGAGCATCTCGCGCAGTGCCGACTCGTAGAAAAGGCAGCCAATCGCTTTCGGCGCGGTTCCATAAGTGACTGAATCCCTGACCCCGAGCACGATCGACGCGCCGACGCGGCGAACCGACGCGCCGAGGTACTTCTCGCCAGCCTTTTTGACCTGGCGAAACGCCAGCGGGCGCGCGATGAAGCCGGGCAGGATGTGGATGATCTGCCTGGTGGTGCCCGAGATCATCTGGTACATCCGGTTGGCGACGATGCTGCCCGCGCGGCTAAAGATTCCCTCCGCGTCGGGTCTCCGCCCGATGAGCCGGGCAATCCCGCTCGCTTCGTGGATGGCGATCTGCTGATTTCGCTTCAGCGCGTCCTTGTAGCGCCGGATCTGGGCGATGACGGTGTCGCTGAGGCCGAGGCGCTTGTTGCGATGCTCCTGCACGTACTCGACATCGTCTCCCTCCGGTATATCGACAGTGCGTACTGCTTCGAGGAGACTTAGGGGGACGATGGCGTTGACAGTGCCGGGCATTTGGGAGGCTGAGCGGAGAGGGCAAGCTAACCGCCGCTGGAGGGGGCTTCAAGGATTGCAAACGACAGACAAAGACTATCGGCGGGAGGCATTAGCGGATGAAACGGCAAGAGAAGACTACCGGCGGGCGGCTGAGGGCGGGCCGGCCCGCGGCCGGGGGCTCATGCCCGAAATATCAAGGAAGACTACCAGCCAGGAGCTTCGGGCGGAGCAGCTGGCGGCACCGAGCACGGGGTTGGATGAACAGCGTGGGTTGGCTCCAAGTGCTGTTTTCAAAAAGAAGCTCGGAGCCGTCCGCTGCTCCGCCCGATGCTATTAGCTGGTAGTCTTCCTTAGCATCGAGGAAACGAGCCCCCAGCCTCGAGCCGGCCCGCCCAAAGCCGCCCGCCGGTAGTCTTCTGTTGCTTTCATTTCCCGCCTGATACGTCGGCAACGTATTTCACCGGCAACCCACGACCGTGCTACCCACAACCCACAACACGTACTTTCCAGATGTGAGCCAATCTCTCCCGCTCCCCGCGTCGATCCGGTGACCCACCTTTTCGCTCGCGCGGTGGCGGGCGCCATTCTGTCAGTCGTCGTCGTCCTCGCCGCGCGGCGGACCCGAACCCTGTCCCTGAGCGGCGCCATCGCCGGCGCGATCGTCGGTACCCTGTGCATGGCCGCCGGCTGGAGCTGGGGGCTGCTGCTACTCTCGCTCTTCGTATCCGCCAGCGCGCTGTCCCGGATCGGTGAAGAGCGAAAGCTCGCCCGCATCAGCTCGGTCGTCGAAAAAGGTGGCGAGCGCGATGCTGGTCAGGTCCTCGCCAACGGCGGCGTGTTCGCCGCGGCTGCGCTCGGCCAGCTGCTGGCTCCGTCACCGGTTTGGATGGCGCTCGGAGTCGGCGCCATCGCATCGTCCACCGCCGACACCTGGGCCACCGAGGTCGGAACGTTGTCAACGCGTGAGCCCGTGTCGATCCTTTCCTGGCGCCGCGTGCCAGCCGGCACTTCAGGTGCCGTCACTCTGCTCGGCACGGCGGCAGGGCTGGCCGGCGCCGCGTTCATCGCCGGCGAGGCAGCGCTGGCGAGTTGGCCGGTTTCCTTCGCCGCAGGCGCACTGGGTGGGATCGCGGGCGCGCTTGCAGATTCCATCCTCGGAGCCACCATCCAGGCACGCCGATGGTGCGAGGCATGCGCCACATCCACCGAGCGAAAGGTGCACAGCTGCGGCACTCCAACCATTCACGCAGCGGGAGTGCGCGGATTCGACAACGATGTCGTCAACGGAGTCTGCTCCGCGGTGGGGGCGCTGGTAGCTTTAGGGATGGCTCGCCTTCTGTAGCAATTCGGCGGTTTTGATGACGCAAATGCACGAACACTCGATGGGAAGCTTTGCGCGGGTGCTGTTGGTCAGCACCAACCGCGAGCGCCAGCCTTACCCCGTGGTGCCAAACGGACTGGCGAGCGTTGCGTCGGCGCTCGAAGCCGCGGGTCACGACGTGCGCTTCGTCGATCTCTGCTTCGCGCGCGATCCGGCCCGGACCGCCGCTGGTGCGGCACGCGCATTCCGACCCGATGTGATCGGCGTCTCCGTGCGCAACATCGACAACAGCGATGCCATCGCGCTACGCCACTACACCCCGGAGGCGCGCGGGATCATGCACGCGCTGCGGACGGCGGCACCTGCGGCAAAGATCATCGCCGGCGGTGCCGCGTTCGGCGTCGCGCCGGAAGCACTCTTTCGCGACCTCGGCGTCGACTACGCCGTGGCCGGCGACGGCGAACGGGCCAGCGTCGCGTTGATCAACGCACTCTGCGCCGGCGCGGAAATCGAAGCGATGCCCGGACTCGTCCGAGACCGGAATGGAACGGTCACCTTCACTCCGCCTGGTGAGGACGCGGACCTGGACTCGTTGCCCCGCCCCGCCCTGCACCGGTGGGTCGACCTGGCGCGGTACCAGCGCCACGGCGCGACGATTCCCATCCAGACCAAACGCGGCTGCGTCTACAAGTGCGTGTACTGCACCTACCGCAACGTCGAAGGCTGGGGCTACCGCACCCGCGATCCCGAGCTCGTCGCCGACGAAATCGAAGAGCTGAAAATCAGAGCCGGCGTTCACCACTTCGATTTCGTGGACTCGACCTTCAACTCCCCGCCCGGACACGCGCTCCAGGTTTGCGAGGCGATCACTCGTCGCAAGCTCGGCGTGCACCTCGACACCACCAACTTCACTCCCGCCACAGCGTCGCCGGAGCTTCTCACCGCGATGCGCCGCGCCGGGTTCCGCACCCTCGGCATCAGCGCCGAGAGCGCCAGCGATGCGGTGCTGGAAAGACTGGAAAAGGGATTCACGGCCGCCAAGGTGCGCGAGGTCGCGGCGCGGGTCGAAGCGCACGGAATCAAGACGCTGTGGATCTTTCTGGTCGGGGGGCCGGCAGAAACGGTCGAGACCGTCGAGGAAACGCTGGCGTTCGCGAAATGGCGACTCGAACGAGGGGATGCGGTTTACACGACCGTCGGCCTGCGCATCTATCCGGGCACGACCCTGCACCGGGTTGCAATCGCGGAAGGAATCGTTCCTCCAGACAGCACGCTGCTCGATCCTACATTTTACTTTTCGAGCGCGCTCTCCTTCGACCAAACCGTGGCGAGACTCAAGCGATTCGCCGCGGATCATCCACGATTCATGTTCTCCGCTGACTCCCGATCGATCGTTCTGCCGTACCTCACGCGCGCCGCGTCGGTTCTCCGCCTCCCTCGCCCACACTGGCAATACATGGGGCTGTTTCAGCGCGTAGCGCGCGCAATCGGCTAGCGTGAGCGAGCACCTCGACGCGGAGGTAATCGTCGTCGGCGGCGGCCCAGCCGGCGCTTCAACCGCGTGCGCGCTGGCCCGCGAAGGCGTCGACGTGCTGGTGCTCGACCGCTCGAAATTTCCCCGCGACAAAATCTGCGCCGAGTACCTCAGTCCCCAGGCATCGCGAATTCTCTCCGACATGGGAGTCCTGGACGAGATTGAGGCGACCGGTCCGGCACATCTGCGCGGGATGCGGGTGAGCGCGCCCAACGGCACCACGGCAGACGGCGAGTTTGCCTCCGGTCATGGATTCCGTGGCTTTCGCGACAGCGGCCTTGCGATCCGGCGCACCATTCTCGACGACATCGTGTTGCGCGGCGCGCGCAAGGCCGGCGCGCGCGTGGAAGAATCGATGCGGGTCACCGATCTCACGCGCAACGGCGGCGGACGGGTCAGCGGCGTCAAGGCTCTCGACGGAGCCGGCGCCGAGCGCATCCTCCGCGCTCGCTACGTAGTGGGCGCGGACGGGCTTCGCTCAGTGGTCGGCCGACGACTCGGCCTGATGAAGACGAGTCGGATCTGGCCGCGCCGAATTGCGCTCGTCGCGCACTACGAGAACGTCGCCGAGGTCGGCGATATCGGCGAGATGCACGTCGACTACGACGGCTACTTCGGTTTGGTGGATGTTGGCGGCGGCAAGTTCAACGTCGCGGTGGTGATTCCCCAATCGCGCGCGGAAGAGCTCGGCGATGGCAAGACGGCATTTTTCGAGCGGTGGATCGCGGAGCGGCCGCAACTGGCGCGTCGATTTGCATCCGCGCGGCGGGTGACGCCGGTGCGTGCGACGGGTCCCTTCGCGACGGCGTCGCGGCAAGCGTGGACGCGTGGGGCGGCGCTGGTGGGCGACGCCGCCGATTTCTTCGACCCTTTCACCGGCGAGGGGATGTACGCCGCGCTGAGGGGAGGCGAGCTGCTCGCTCCGTACCTCGTCGAAGCGCTCGGACGCGGAGAGATGGAAGAGAAGGCTGTCCTGTCCGGCTACGATCGAGCGCGCAAACGAGAATTCGGCGGCAAATGGAAGCTGGAGCGCATTGTCGGCATGGCCATCGCATATCCATGGTTCCTCAACAACGCCGCGGGCGTCCTGGCAAGGCGAAAGGATCTCGCCGATCTCCTCGTCGGCGTCGCTGGTGATTTCATTCCCCCGCGGCTCGTGCTGAGTCCGCGCTTCCTGTTCACTGTTTTCGTCGCTCCGGCGCTCAAGATTTGATACCACCACCTCCTCCACCGCCGCCCGTCAGCTCCGACGAGTTCCGAGCCGTGCTCGGCCGATTCCCGTCGGGCGTGACGGTCGTCACCACCAGAGATGGCGATGGCGCGGATCAGGGGATGACGGTGAGCGCGTTCTGCTCGCTCTCCCTCGAGCCGCCACTCGTGCTGATCTGCATCGAGAAAACCGCGTCGGTGCACGCCGCGCTCACCGCGGCCGATGGGTTCGTCGTCAACATTCTTTCGGCGGCGCAGGAGCAGCTGGCGCGCCGATTCGCCATCGTCGACATCGACCGGTTCGAGGGCGTCGGCTTCAGCCGGTCGGCGGACGGTTACGCGATCTTGGACGACGTGCTGAGCGTGATCGAGTGCCGGCGGCACGCCCTGCACGACGGCGGCGACCACACCATCATCATCGGCGAAGTCGATGCGTCGCGGGTCGAGCCGGGCGCGCCGCTGCTCTATTATCGCGGCGGCTACGCGCAGCTGGAGCGCTAGATGGTGCGCGACCTCCTGACCCCGCGGCGAAAGAGGGGCATGGAGATTCTCGACTCGCCGGGCGTCGATCCCGGGCTCGTCACCAGGTCGCTCGCCGATGTCGTTCGCGCGAACACGTTGTTTGGAGGGAGGCGGTCGGCCCTCGAGGAGCTCAAGCTCACGCTCGACGATCTCCCGGCGGATGCGACGCTGCTCGATGTCGGCACCGGACTTGGCGACATCCCCGGTGCTGCGCGCGCGCTGGCAAAGAAACGCGGCATTCGACTCGTCACGATCGGCGTCGATTCCGCGGCGGTGTTGGCGCGTGCGTGCAGAAAATCCATCGACATGTCGATTTGCGCCGATGCTCTTCACCTCCCGTTCGCGGATCGCAGCATCGATGTGGTGATGTGCTCCCAGGTCCTGCACCACTTCGATGATCGCGAGGCGTCGGTATTGCTGCGCGAGATGAATCGCGTCGCAACAGTGCGCGTGGTGGTGAGCGATCTGAGAAGAAGCTGGCTTGCCGCGGCGGGGCTGTGGATTGCGTCGTTTCCCCTCCGATTCCATGCCGTTAGCCGCCACGACGGCGTCGTCTCCGTGCTGCGGGGTTTCACGACTCGAGAGCTGTCCGATACAGTCCAGCAAGCAGTAGCGCGGAGGCCGGTCGCCCGCCGCCGCCGTGGATTTCGCGTCACGACGAGCTGGGTGCCCGTGCAATGACGACCGAAGCCGCGCGGCCTCTCCAGCTGGCTCCCATGCCCGCGGGACGGCCGATGGAGATCGTCGACGAGCGGCTGGTCCGTGCGCCGGTAGCACTCATTTTCGAGATAGCGAGCAGAGTAGAACAGTGGCCGGCATACCTTCCGCATTACCGCT
>CAMLDY010000020.1 GCA_946478895.1 uncultured Gemmatimonadota bacterium | reverse complement strand
GGCTTCAGGAACGCCTCCGTCCACATCGGCGGATGATCGTGCGCATCGCGGCCAATCTGCCTTGCACGCTGATTCTCGCGTGCGATACGGTCGATCGTGGCCTGGCTCATCGGCTTGGTGAAGCTGCTGTCCACCGCGAGTGGCTGTGCTACCGGCGGTGGAATCGGGGGCAACGTAAAACGCACCCGCGCGATCTCGGTGCCCCCCGAAGCGCGATGAATGACCGCGTTCGCGACGAGACTTCCCTCGGCGTCGACTGGCACACCACCAATCGCGTGCCACGTTCCGTCCGCCGCGCGCATGAAGTGCAGCGGTTCCTCGGCGAGCGCGCCGCGCACCGACACGACCGAATCCGCCGGTCTCGCGGGTGCCGTGAGAGTGAGACGGACTATCGCGCCCGGCTGTGGGCGCGTCGGCGACGCGGTGAGCCGCGCCGGCGTCTGTGCACTCAGGACACCAGAAAACAGAACCGAGCCAGCGACAAGACCTGCGATAATTTTCACGTTGGTTTCGTTGGAGTGACCTGGCAGCTAACGTATGATACAGCCAGCGCGGCGAGAGGTTCAAAGAGTCCGCGACGAATTGAGCATAAATCACCCGCGTAGTTGCGGGTTTTTACCTGTGAGAATCGGAGAAAAAATGATTCGCTTGTCGGCAACCGCGTTGATTGCGCTCGCTGCTGCTCTACCGGCGCAGACACTGCGCACATCGGCGCCGATCACTGACGTGCGCTACGAAATCACAGCCGACTCAGCCGCCGTCGGCAGACGACAACTGGGCGTGTCGATGACGTTCAACGTCACCGGCAGTGCTCCCGTAGTTCTCGCGCTGCCGGCATGGTCCCCGGGTCACTATGTACTGCTCTGGTTCTCGCGTCGGGTGTCAGAATTCAACGCCGAGTCCAATGGCGCGCCACTCGACTGGCGGGAGCTGGACTTCCAGACGTGGGAGATTCATCCGCGCGGCGCGGGCACCGTTCGCGTCTCGTTCCGGTATCTCGCCAATGCCGTCGATCGTGCGGTGGCGTGGACGTCTCCGAACTTTGCGTTCTTCAACGGCACGAACGTGTTTCTCTACCCGGTTGGGCGCGGATTCAATTGGCCCGCGCGCGTCACGGTACGAACCGAGCCATCGTGGGGAGTGGCCACGGGAATGGATCCGCTCGGCGCGCCCAATACCTACGGCGCCAGCAACTACCACGATCTCACCGATATGCCGTTTTATGTCGGCAGATTTGCCATCGACAGCACCATGATCGCCGGCAAGTGGATTCGGCTCGCGTTCTATCCCGCGGCGTCGCTCACGACCGCGCGACGCGACCGGACGTTCGCTGCCCTTCGCAAGTTCGTACCGGAGCACATCAAGATCTTCGGTGAAGCGCCGTTCAGGAATTACACGATCTTTCAGAGGTCTGATACCGTCGTCAACGGCGGCGGTCTCGAGCACCAGGCATCGCAGGTAGACGAGGTGCTGACCTCGCAGCTGGATGCGCCGTACCTGCCAGGCTTGTACTCCCACGAGTTCTTCCACGCCTGGAACGTCAAGCGACTGCGCCCCGCCGATCTCGTTCCTTACCGGTACGACGACGCGCAACCGACGACGTGGCTGTGGGTCAGCGAAGGGGTCACCGACTACTACGGCGCGCTCGATCTTACCCGCGGGGGCGAGCAGGACAGCACTGCGTTCTTCGACTTCATCGCCGGCGAAATCGCTTCGATCAACAGCGCGCCACCGACCGCCGTTAGCGATGCATCCCTCAATGCGTGGATTGGCTCGACCGACGGCAGCGGCGGTTTGTACTACCCCAAAGGCGGCTTCATCGGATTCCTTCTGGATGTCATGATCCGCGATGCCTCCAACAGTCGTGGCTCGCTCGACCAGGTGATGCGCCGGCTGTACGACAACACCTACAAGCGCGGCCGCGGCTTCACCGGCGCCGATTGGTGGAACGAGGTCTCACGCGCGGCGGGAGGGAAATCGTTCGCGGATTTTGCCCGACGCTACGTCGATGGACGCGAGCCGCTGCCGATCGACTCGGTGCTACGGCTCGCGGGACTCCGAGCCAGTATCGACACGATTCGCGAGCCGAGACTCGGCGTTCAAACTGGATCCGACACCGCGGGCATCACCATTAGCGAGATCGTTCCATCGGGCGCCGCGGCCGCCGCAGGTGTCCAGGTAGGTGACCGAATCGTATCGATTGGAGATGTCCGGATCACCAACGACGATTCCTTCGATGAGTTCCGCGCGCACTACGCAGGTACTGCGCTGACGACACTCCCGCTGGTCATCAGGCGCGGCAGTCAGACGACGACTCTGCAGCTGCCCGTGAGGCTGTCGCGTCGGAGTGTCGTGAAAGTGACGCCGATCCCGAACGCGCCTGCGAAGGCGGTGCGGATTCGCAATGGAATCCTCAGAGGGACGACGTCCTGAGCGCTACTTCACCTCGATTACGCGCTGGGTCATAGCTCCGGCATCGTCGCCGACCTGGAGCTTGACGGCGTATTTGCCCGCCGGCACCAGCGAGAGATCGAGCACAACGGTGCGCGCCGACAGAACTCCGGCGCCACCGTTCTCCTGCCAGCGGATGTTGAGCGGAGTGAGCTTCGGCGCAACTCGCAGGGCGCGGAATGCGCGGCGCAACAGGCTCTCGTCCACCGGCGTGATGGTGAGTGAGATGGGCAGTGAGCTATCGGCGGGAGTCTTCCCGTAAAGCTCCCAGAATAGTCCGATCTTCTGGTTGCGGCGGAATTTCGTCCCGCCGTGCGCGCGCGGAATCGCCTCCTCGAGCGTGCTCGGCAGCGATGGCGCGCCGTCGACGAACAGTAAATCCGAGACGCTGATTCGGCCTGAGTCGAGCGGGATCTCCGAGAAGCCCGAGCGCCAGCGCGCGGCGCCGGAGCTGTCCTTCGCCAGCAGCTCGACCCCGATCAGCTGCGACTTCCACGGAGTCGACAATGAGAGCACGTTCCTCACCGGCGATTCCACGACTTGAGTAATCGATGGCGTCGTCTCGGGGTCGCCCGTAGCGATCAGGGCCGCAGTGAACTTGGTTTTGCGGAAGATCGTATCCGTGCTGACGTCGAACGACGCGATCACTCTGGTGGAATCGCCGCGGCGGAAGCGCGCCACCTGCGCGTCGAGCTTCTCGAATGCGCGCGTGTACACCGGCGAGTACTGCTCGCGCGGCGGGAACTGGAAAATGTCGAACACCGAGTCGGTGATCAACGCCAGGCTGTCGGGCGGCGGCTGCGTCAAAAAGAAATGGTACCCAGGCTCGCGCTCGTGGCCGGTCACGGATCCCTGGGATTCGGGGTACATGCTCTGGCTCGGCTCACGCGTCCATTTCTCTGCCCAGCCGAAGCGCAGAATCAGCTCGGCCAGATCGCCGCCCCAGCTCGAGCCATAGGTGTTCACCGACTCTGACTGCAGCACAGTGTGCAGCACCCGCGAGAAGTGCTCGGTGCGCCGCTCGTTGCCGGGGACCATGAACAGCGGGTCGGCGACCCACCATATCCGCTCATCGATCGCTTCCCGCTGGGGGCAGGGCAGCTTGTGGTACGTGCCTCGAATGTCGTCGTCGAGGAGCGGCGCGAGGTTCAGCCAATGGCAGCGGGTCGGTGAGGGCATGCCCTCCAGTGCCAGAGCGTAGGCGCTGTCTGCCGCGAGATAGTTGCCGGCCACGTGCAACGCGAAGCCCAGCAGCGCGTCGCACCACCACTTCGTCGCGCGACACGAGCGCGCGACACTCACCGCCGACGTATCGCGGCCCTCGGTCAGATAGCGAATGCGCTGGCCGGCGATCCAGTCGTCGCCCGGCAGCGCGTCCGCCGCCTTGCTCAGATCGCGCAACAGCTCCGCGCGCGCCTTCTTGATGTTCTTCCCCTCTTCCGGGACGACGTAGTCCCTGAGGTTGGGGTGCCATTCGCAGAACCGGCCGACGATCAGGCAATGGTCAGCGGCGCCGACGTAGAAGCGCGGGAGCATCAGCCGACGCCGTCGCTCGAAGCTCGCCTGCTGATTGTGGGCGCGCTTCGAGATGTCCGCGGAGTCCGCACGCGACTGCTCGCCGTCACCGGCTTTCGGAAGAAGCTGTGGCTGCGCGGTCGATGGCGCGGCGAAGGTTGCGAGGAGCGCCGCACCGATCGTCACAACAAGCGCGACTCGAATCGAGTCGGGCCGTCGGCTCAGGAGAGAGCGTCGGTCAGAACAAGGGACGAAGGACGTATGACAGCACGCTTGACAGGATCGGCAACATCGCTCCCCACCGGTAATACTTAGCTCCGGTACCAGCGCACCGCCACTGTGCGGCGCTTTAGCCCGTGCTCGTCACCACAGCGCCGTCCTCGACGGCCGAGACCTCGCGTCGAGTCTTCCACATCCGCCACAGAAACAGCGCGTAAAGAACGAGCGCGATCGGGATGCGGATCTGGCGCTCGCGGAACTCGAAGTACCAGCGCACGATGTCGAAGATCAGCGAGTACACCGTCAGCCAGAACGCCGGCCACAGAAACGAGCGCTTCCGCATGATGATGCCGATGCAGACGATAGCCAGCGCGACGCCGACGATCTGCTCGATCCACCACAGCTTGGTCTGCGCCGCGAGAGCCCCACGCATCCTGGTTTTTCCGAGAGCGTCGATCCAGCCGCCGATGGTCAGCGCGGTGATCAATCCGGCGAGGATGCTTCTGAAAGTGTCGCGGGGAAGGCGATCGACGCGCAGCTGGCTGGTAGTCGGAGCAGTCATGGACGGTCAGGGTTTGGTCGCATCCGACACAATCAATTTCCGTGCGCGGGCATTGTCGGAGCGCCAGCAGTCAAACGTTCTTCCAGGGCCTGCCGGTGGGCAGCCACCTCCCGACTGCGGATCTGTAACCGGCGTATGACTCACCGAATCTGCTCTCGAGGCCGGGCTCCTCCAGCAACACGAAGTAAACGGTGTTGATGACGAAGAACGTGGCCGCCCAGATCGCAAGGACGCGCGAGCCGAAGTAGATGCTTTCAGCGACCAGCATTGCGAGCACGCCCGTGATCATCGGGTTTCGCACGTAGCGGTAAGGGCCAACGACGACGAGTCGGCGGGTCGGATCCCACGGTGCAAGGGTGCCTTCTCCGACGCGCGCAAACAGTGCGACGCACCATGCGAAGAGCGCGAAGCCCGCCACGAAAACGAGGGCACCCACCGTGTGCGCGATCGTCGTGGCGGGACTTCCGTCAATCCATTGGGTGTCGGAGCCCGACCAGCCAAGGAGCGCCCACCGTGGAATTATCCATACGACGACAAATGGCAGTAGCAGGATTGCCAGCAAGTGGCGCACTATCATCATCCGCGATCCTTTGTCAGCGCTCGTTCAATGCGCTGCCGCGAGGTTGCCCGCCTTAGATCTTTCTCGCTGACGGCTGCTTGTCCCGGCCGAACGGGTCACCCATCAACGCTTCGGTGTGGAGCGCGCACATCCATTGCCCTTCGCGCTTCACCCAGGTGGACGAGTCCGATGCGTCGAGCATGATCGCCTTGCCTTCGACAGTCAGCGACTCCTTTACCCGGTAGGCAAGGATCGCGACGTCTTCGCTGAGCAGCCGGACCTGCATGTCGCTCAGCGTGAATTCGTGGAGTGTCCAGCCGCCGGCCTGCAGCATTCCCGCGAATGCCTGGTGGGTGATGCGCGCCACTCCCTGCGCGCCGGTCACGATGCACGGATCGTCGGTCAGTCGCATCGCGGCCTGGACGTCGCGATCCTTGATCGCCTGCCAGTACTGCTTCTCCAGATCCTGTAGCGTCCCTTCGATTGGCCCTTCAGGCATGTGCTTTCCCCGTCGATGTCTGAAAAACATTGGTGCAAACGCGAATCGCATCAAGGCTTGGACCGGCGCTCTCTATCGACGCCTGTCGCCGCGTCCTTTCCACGCCCATTTTATCGGACCTCACCGCGGAGGACCGATGATAGCGGACATGTTTCTTCCCGAGTTCGACATGGAGATGGCCACCACCCGGCGGGTCATCGAGCGGGTCCCGACCGAAAAAGGAAAATGGAAGCCGCATCCCAAATCATTCTCCATGGGCCACCTCGCTCAGCTCGTGGCGAACATGCCGGGCTGGATCACCAACGCCGTGAGCCAAACGTCCTTGAACCTCGCTGAGTACCCGGGCTACAGCTATGAAAACACTGAAACCCTGATCAAGGCGTTCGACAAGCACGTCAAGGAAGCGCGTAATGTCCTCGCGTCAGCAACCGATGCCGACTTGCAGGTGCAATGGTCCCTCAGGAACGGCGAGCAGGTCTATTTCACCTTGCCGCGCGTCGTGGTCGTCCGCCAGCACATCAATCATCTGATCCACCACCGTGGCCAGCTGACCGTCTATCTCCGGCTCGTCGATGTGCCGGTACCCTCGATCTACGGCCCGACTGCCGACGAGCAGATGCCCGGCATGTAGCAGCGAGCCGGGCCCGACTGCTCAGGCAAATCGCTTGAGAGACCTCTCTCGAGCCTTCTTCATCTCCACTTCGCGATTCCGTGGCGGCGCGTTGATCTGAAGCGAATGAATCAACCGGTGCGCCGCGGCTGAGACTTCGTCGACAGCCTGGTTGAATGCCGCTTCGTTGGCGCGCGACGGCTTCGTCGTTCCGCTCAGCTTGCGCACGAATTGCAGCGCGGACGCGCGGATCTCGTCATCGGTTGCGGGCGGCTCGAAGTTGGCGAGCGTCTTGATGTTCCGACACATGCTTGTGAATCCTCAGACGGTGATCGTGCGCCGGCTGCCGCTCGACCGGCAGCCGGCCGCGCTTGCTATTTCTTGATGTAGACGTATTGCTCCAGCCGCGCCAGTTCCGCCTTGTCCACGTATTTCCCGATCTCGCGGCGGAACTGGTCCATCGAGGTGTAGGGCCGATACTCCTTGAACTCGCGCAGCATCCGCGGGCCCATGCCGGGAATGGCGAGAATCTGTGCATCGGTGGCGGTGTTCAAATCAATCTTGGTGATTGCGCCGGTGCTGCTCGCGGTCGTGCTGGCAGTGGTGGATGCCATCGCGCCGGTGTCCGCCGGCATCGCTGCCGTCGACGACATCGCTCCTGCGGATGTGTCGGCCATTGCCGTGGTGTCTGCGGCGTTGTCTGACTTGGAGGTGCAGGCTGCCAGCGCGACGACTGCTGACAAGGACACGAGGTGGGTGAAGCGGATCATGGGGTTCTCCCGTTGGGGGCACTGGTTGACGCGCAACAATCCTGGCTCATCTAGTCTACGTCCCTGCGCTCAGCGGCGTTGGCAGCAAGCGACGGATGTCCGTAAGTGTAGAGCAATCCAAGCAATCCGAGCTGCGCGAGCGCGCCTGGGGCCAGCGCAGGAGTCGCGCCGCGCAGCGCTTTCCACAAGAGCTTGAGCCCGCTCAGAGACGGATCCCTCTCCACCGCGAACTCAACGTTGCCCCGAAGGTGGAAGTAGACTCCGAGCGCGCCTATCAGCAGATAGAGCACCATGATCGTCTGAAAGGACCGCAGCACCGGCTTCCGCGGACTCAGATAAACCGCCAGGGTGACGACGAGCCCGATTAGCAGACTGATGTGTGGAATCCATTTGGCGAGTGAATCGGCGTGCCTGAGAAAAGCGAGCTCGATCTCGAGACCGATTATTCCAAACAGGACTAACGCGAGTACCAGTTGCCGGAGTGAAAAGCGCATGCTGCTGTAACATGCCTGACCCGGCCCGGCGATGCTACTTCACGCCGGCCGTGACAGGTTCCCGACAGATGGGCCAGCGGGTTCAGTCAGATACCGGCGGCGGCGTTGTCGCAAACGATCTCGCCCGCTCGGCAATCGTGAATTATCGTGGCCGGCCAGCTCGAGTCGTAACGAGTTGCACCCCGCATCCGATCGACCGTCGTGCGCTTGCCACTTCCCCAGGCGACCATCACGCACTCCCTGGCCGCCGCGATGGTGGCAATGCCGACGCTCACCCCGTGACGCGGGACGGCGTCGATAGACTCGAACGCCGGAAACGTCCTCAGATTGTCCTGTCGCGTCTCTTCCGACAGCGGGATGATGCGGGTCCTGCTGTCGCGGGAGCTGCCCGGTGGATTGAATGCGACGTGACCATCGCTCGCGCCCGACGCGAGGATGAAGAAATCGATTCCGCCAGCGGCGTCGATCTTCCCGTCGTAAGCCGCGGGATCGCCAGGATCTGGAAACCACACCGAGCTCGCGTTCAACCCGCCGACCCCGGCAAGCGCGCGATTCCACGGTTCGATAATCTCGGTGCGCGCGAAATGGTGACACGTCCACGGATTGCGCGCGTCGGCGTAACGAAAGCCATCGCCCGCTGGAATGACGTACTCGTCCATCATCACCAGTACGACGTGACTCAGGTCGGACCGACTCGCGTTCAACTGCTCAGCGGCCGCGTGGTAGATCGGCCGGGGGGTGCGGCCGGTGGGACAACCGAGCAGAAATCGTCGCCCCGATTCTCGCGCCACATCGATGCGATGGATTATTTGCCGCGCGACATCGTACCCAATCGCTTCCGGCGTCAGGAGCACTCGAATTGGTGCCGCCACTATGGCACCGGATCCAGAAAAAGACTCGCGGCTCCGACCAGACCTTCCCAACCATCAAACGGAGAGCCGATGACCTCCGTGTGTTCGGCGAATTCCGGACGCGCGTACTTCCGGTAGCTCTCGCGCGTCGGATCCAGCAGCGCGTCACCCGCCGCGGCGATCCCGCCGCCAACCACGATCCGATCGGGGGAAAAAATTGGCGACAGAGACGCCAGCCCCAGTCCGACCCACTCTCCGACCTGCGCGAGAAGCTTCCGTGCCGCAGCGTCGCCTTCCCGGGCGGCGGTCACGGTCTTCCGCACCGGCGCTCCGCCGGCCAGGTCCATCAAAGCAGTGGTATTCACCATCGCCTCGAGACAACCCCGCGCACCGCAGGTGCACAGCCGCCCGTTCGGATCGACGATCACGTGACCGATGTCGCCCGAACATTCGCCCGTGAATCGCAGCAGTCGCCCGTCGATTATCACGCCACCGCCAACTCCCGTTCCGATCACGATACCGAGCAATCGCAGCGCACCGCGACCGGCACCGTGCTGATACTCGGCGATCGTCGATGCGTTGGAATCCACCTCGAGACGGCACTCCATACCAAGACTTTCGGTCAGCGCGCGACGCAATGGAAAATCACGCAGCCTCGGCAGATTCGGGTTGTGAACCATCGCCGAATGATCGGGCGTCAGAAACCCGGCGACGGAAACGCCGATCCCCTCGATGTGGTGGCCAAGACCCGTCGCCTTCTCGATCATCGGCACGAGCGCGGTTCGAATTGCCTCGACCAATGCATTCGGATCGCCGCCAAGACTGGTCGGGACGCGATCGCGCATGATGCTGCTGCCATCCGCGGCGACTATTCCGATCTTGGTGCTCGTGCCACCGATGTCGATCGCGCCCGCGACGCGCATCAGAGCGCTGCTCGAGCCAGCTCCGGCTTCTTCCAGAGATCTATCGGCTTGGCGATTCCCTTGGGCCGGAACGGCAGCGTGATCTTCTGCCCCAGTCCTGCCGAGGCGTAGGCGGCGTACAGAACTTCCTGCACCACTCGTCCCGTCTCACCGTCGGAGATCGGCGCTTCCTTGCCGCGCACGCACCGCGCGAAATGTCGCATCTCCTGCGGAAATCCGTAGTTCCAGTGCTCCTCGAAAACGGGATAGGTCCAACCCCTGGTCGATGCAGCCTTCTCCACAGCGTATCCGAACCCGACTTCGGAGTAGGTCGGCAGCGCGTTTCCCATCAGCATATCGGCGTAGGTCTGTCCCTTGTCACCGAATACTTCGATGCTGTCGTCCATCCCGCCGGGCCGGTTCCAGCTGCTTTCCACCATTCCGATCGCGCCATCCGCGAACTCGATGATGGTGATCGCTTCGTCATCGCCTTTAGTGCGCTTCGAGTTGTGCTGGGTGGAAAGCTGGGAGTACACGCTCTTCACCTTCTGCTTGCCGAGGAACCACCAGCAGAACGCGATGCCGTGGCAGCCGAGATCCATCAGGGCCCCACCGCCCGATTGATCGACATCCCAGAACCAGTCGGAGTGTGGTCCCGAATGCTTCTCGCCCTGCTTCACCAGATGCACTTTGCCGAACGCGCCTTCGTCGGCCATCTGCTTGGCCTTCACGTATTTCGGCGCGAAGAAAAGCTCCTCGGCGTAGAGCAGCAGCACCCCTGCCTTGCTGCACGCCTCGATCATGGCGTCCGCTTCCTCGAGGGTAATGCAGAGCGGCTTCTCGCAGACCACGTGCTTGCCGGCTTTCGCGGCGTCGATGGTGATCTGCGCGTGGAGTTTGTTGGGCGCGGTAATCGAAACGAGCTTTACTGCCGGCTCGCGCAGCATCTCGCGGTAGTCCGTGTAGAACTTTGGAATTCCGTGGCGCTTTGCGAACGCTTCGGCGTTGCCTTTGGTGGGCGACGCGACCGCGACGACCTCCATCTCCTCCGGCATGGCCTTCACGGATGCAGCGATGCAATCGGCCTGGAAGCGGGACCCCACGATTCCGATTCCTACTTTAGACGCCATTGTCTTGTTCAATCGATGGTTTGACGATTACTCGACGGCCGACTTCCGCGCGTGCCGCACGCGCATGATCCCGATCACCAGGCAGATCACCGCCGGCCAGAAAGTAAGCGCTGCCAGCAGTCCGGGTCCAACAGGATTCGGATTCGGATCGGGCCACAGTCCAATGGCCGCGGCGATGATGATGAAAAGCAGCGGTCCCGTCCCGACGACCAGAAGAATAGTCCCGGTTTTTACCAGTTTCGATTGCCAGTACTCACTCATCCTTCACCCCTCATGCCCACGCCGGCTGGCCCGGCTGCAGCGGCACGCAGCCGACCCACTTGCCCGGCGTCATCACGTAGCGGAGCGCCTTCGTCATTCCGATCTCCGACGAGAAGTAGGCCTGCAGCGCCAGCTCGCGAATCAGGTTGAAGTAATGCTTGTCCCCGGCCGACTTCGCCTCCGCGTCGATGCGACGGAGCCAGTTCTCTCGATTCACCTGCGACATCGACGCGAAGTGATCGCCGACGGCATCTCTGAATTGCTTTAGTCCGTCAACCACGCGCTCCTGGTCTGCCGGCTCGTAACAGTCGGTGAGCAAGAGATTGATCGCCGCACCAGCGCCCGCCGCCTTCGCACCCGGAGAGTTCGGCGTCGTCGGCAGCAAAGTGTCGGCGATCTCCTCGATCAGCGATTGATCGTCCACGCTCAAAACCTTACCCGCCGCCTGGTTGGTGTCGCGCGCGCAGGCGATCAGAAACCCGTTGGTCGTTACGAGTACGCCGGCGACCAAGGCGCTCGCCGTCTTCATCGCCTCCCTGCGGTTCATCGGCCTCGTCACAGGTTCTGTCTCGACATTTCCTGTGTCGCATGATCCACCGCTCGAGCAGTGAGCGTCATGTACAGAATCGAAGGGCTCTGATTGCCGGTCGAAGTCATGCACGCGCCGTCGGTAACGAACACGTTCGGACACGCATGAACCTGATTCCATTTGTTGAGCATCGACGTCTTCGGGTCGTTCCCCATCCGCGCGCCGCCCATCTCGTGGATGTCCAACCCCGGCGCCTGATGATTGTCGTGCGACTCGATGTTCTTGCAGCCCGCTGCGGTCAGCATGTCGTTCGCCTGCTTTAGCCAGTCGCGAATCATTCGCTCCGAGTTGTCATCGTAGCCGACAGATGTCACCAGCAGCGGAATGCCCCACTGATCCCTTTGCGTCGGATGCAGGCTCACGGTGTTCGTCTCGCGCGGAATCGTCTCGCCCTGCATGTACATGTAAACTCCCCACGGACCCGGCTTCGTCAATGATTCCTTGTACACGCCGCCGACGCGCTCCACCTGGGTCGGCTCACCACGCTCGCGATATCCGCCCGTGAAGGTCGTGTACCCGCCGACGAAATCCGCATCCGCATCCTGCTTCCCGAGATTCCTGAAGTTGACGAGGATGCACTCCGTCGGATTCTTGCCGTAGAAGTACTTGTCCTCGAAGCCGTCGAGCCTGCCGCTCGCGCCAGTCCGGTAGTTGTGGTGGCAAATGTACTTGCCCAGCAGTCCGCTGTCGTTGCCGAGTCCGTGCGGAAACCGGCTCGACGTCGAGTTGAGAAGAATCAGGTTGGTGTTCAGCGCCGACGCGTTCACGAACACGATCCGCGACCGATACTCCGTTACGGCGTGGGTGTGCGCATCGATCACCCGCACTCCCGTCGCCTTGCCCTTCGCATCATCGTATATGATCGAGTGCACCACCGAATCGGGGCGCACCGTCAGGTTTCCCGTCTTCGCCGCCCACGGGATCGTCGATGCGTTGGAGCTGAAATAGCCGCCGAACGGGCAGCCCCGCATGCAGAGATTCCGCGCCTGACAGGTTCCACGCCCCTGCTGTAGATGGATTTCCCTGGGCTGGGACAGATGCGCCCACCGCCCCTGCACCACATATCGATTCCCGTACTTCGCCAGCAAGCTGTCGCGCAGATGCTTTTCCGCGCAGTTGAAATCAAACGGAGGCAAGAACTCTCCGTCCGGCATCGCCTCGAGATGATCCGCGTTGCCGCACACCCCGATGAACTTCTCGACGTGCGAATACCACGGCGCAACGTCGTCGTAGGTAATTGGCCAGTTCATTCCGTAGCCGAGCTTTTCCGGCGCGACGAACTCGTGCTTGCTCCACCTCTGGCATGCTCGGCCCCAGATGATCGACTTGCCGCCAACCTGGTAGCCGCGAATCCAGTCGAACGGTTTCGCCTGGACGTACGGGTGGTCGCGATCCTTGACGAAGAAATGCATCGTGTCTTCGCCGTAGCCCGCGGCTTTGCTGATCAGCGGGTTCTCCTTGAGGACCTGGCGCGACAAGGCGCCGCGGTGCGGTAGCTCCCACGGCGCCAGGTTCATCGTCGGATAGTCCTTGATGTGGACGACGTTGCGCCCACGCTCGAGGACGAGAGTCTTCAGGCCCTTCTCACACAATTCCTTCGCTGCCCAGCCACCGGAAATTCCGGATCCGATGACGATCGCATCGTACGAGGTATCAGCTGCCATCGACCCGTCTTGCTGATGACGTCAGGCGTGCGAGGCGTACGCCTTCTGCCCCGGGGTGTAAGGAATGCACGGCTCGTAGCTGCCCGGCGCTTCCTCGTACACCTGCGCCTGCTTGCAGCCGATCTCGGAAGTGAAGTATCCGAGCAGCGCCAGCTCCTTCATCATCCGGAACCAGCGATTTGGTGGATTCGCGCTGATTGCCGTTGCCGTCTGCGATTCAGTTTTCGGAGCATTCTCCTGGACCGCCTTGGAGATGAACTCCTTCGATTTCCTGAGCTCCTCGATGCGCTGCTTCTCGGAGTAATCGTGCTGCTCCTTGTCCAGCGTCTTTAGCAGCGCCAGCCGCTGTTCCGGCGTCGCCTGCATGAAGCTCTTCCCGCCGTTCTTGTCCTTGCTCAGATCGTCGAGCGCCCGCATCCCGTCGCGGAAGGTCTGCTGATCCTCGTCGCTGTAGCTGTCGGTCACCATTGTCGCCATCAGCGCGCCGGTCTTCGCCGCCTTGGCGCCGGGGGTGCTCGTGGTTGGCAGGATCGTGTCCGCGATCTCGTCCAGGTACGCGACTTCGTCGGCGGTGAATGGCGTGAACGAGCCGTTGGTCTTCTCGGTGCGGCAGCCGGTGATCAGCGCGTTGCCGCCAATCAGCGCGACTCCGCCAAGCAAAACCGCCACGCGTGCGACGGCTTCACGGCGGGTGATCATCTCCGCGGTGGATTCGGTCAATATGCCGTTGTCGTTCATCGATGGCTCCGTCATAGATTCTGCCGCTTGAGCTCCTGCACCGCGTAATCAGCTGCGCGGGCAGTGAGCGCCATGTAGGTGAGAGAAGGGTTCTGACAGGCGGTCGAGACCATGCACGATCCATCGGTCACGAAGACGTTCATCGCATCCCAGACCTGGTTGTGCGAGTTGAGCACCGACGTCTTCGGGTCGCGACCCATCCGCGCCGTTCCCATCTCGTGAATGCCCATGCCCGGGAAGGAACCGGCGTCGTAGACGGTGACATCCTTCACTCCCGACTGCTCCAGCAGCTCCGCCATGTCGACCTGCATGTCGCGCCGCATCGCGTGCTCGTTCTCGCGCGTCATGCAGTCGATCCTGAGCACCGGCAAACCCCACTTGTCTTTCTTGACCGGATCGATCGTCACGACGTTGCGGTGATCGGGCAGCATCTCGCCGAACGCGGTCGCGCCGATCGTCCATTGCCCCGGCAGCGACATCGCATCCTTGAACTCGCCGCCCACGCCCAGCTCGGCCACGCCGCGTCCCCAGCCGTCGCGGCCGGCACCGCCCTGATACCCGAAGCCTCGCAGGTACGACCTCTTGTCACCGAAGAGATTCTGGTAGCGCGGAATGTAGAATCCGTTTGGACGGCGGCCGTGATAGTACTTGTCGTCGAGCCCCTCGAGCCTCCCGCCGGCTCCGGCGCGGAAGTGGTGATCCATCAGGTTGTGACCGAGCTCGCCCGAGCTGCTCCCCAGCCCGCCCGGCCACACATCGGTCGCTGAGCGCATCAGCAGCCACGCGGTGTTGAGCGTCGATGCGCAGAGGAACACCACTTTCGCGGTGTAGTCGTTCATCTGGTTGGTGAGACCATCCATCACCCGCACCCCCGTCGCGCGCTTCCTGTCCTTGTCGTACAGGACTTCGGTGACGATCGCCCAGGGTCTCAAGGTCAGGCGGCCCGTCGCCATCGCCGGAGGAAGGGTCGACGACTGGGTGCTGAAGTACGCGCCGTACGGACACCCGAGCCAGCACGCATCGCGGTACTGGCACTGCGTCCGACCGGCGTGCGCCTGAGTGAGATTCGCGCTGCGGCCGGGGATGATGCGGCGGTGCGGGCCGAATTTCTTGTTGGCGATGTCGGCGACCTGTTGCTCGCCGCAATTGAGACGCATTGGCGGCAGGAACTGTCCATCGGGCAGCTGCGGCATGTTCTCATGCGAGCCGTTGATGCCGGCGTGCTTCTCGACGTGATCGTACCACGGCGCGATGTCGGCGTAGCGGATCGGCCAGTCGATGGCGATGCCATCCTTGGCGTTTGCCTCGAAATCGAAATCGCTCCACCGATAGCTCTGACGGCCCCACATCAGTGAACGGCCGCCGACGTGATAACCGCGGAACCAGTCGAACCGCTTTACCTCGACGTAAGGTGAATCCTTGTCGGATGCCCAATAGTCGAGATTGGTTTCGTTGAGCGGATAATCACGCTTGAGCACCGGGTACAGCTCCTCCATCGCGCGGGTTCGCCCGCCGCGATGCGGATACTCCCACGGCCCTTTGGTCGCGTTTACGTAATCCTTGATGTGCTCGATGTTCTTGCCGCGCTCGAGCATGAGCACGCGCAGACCTTTCTCGGTGAGCTCCTTGGCGGCCCATCCACCGGAGATGCCGGAACCGACGACGATCGCATCGTAGTTGTTGTTGTTCTGCACCGCATCCTCGCTGAGGGTAGAGGATTCCATTCCTGCGACCCGCCGCTGCACGGAGGGCCGAGCGAATATGTCACGCGTTCCGCGCGCCTGCCATAAGGAGAGACTGTTGCGGGGATCTACCCAGCCGATTCGTCAGGCACGCGCATCGCGCTCGCGCAACCAGTTCGCGATCGCCGGGCGCTGACAATACTCCGCCCATCCCATCGCGTCGCCGTCATAAACGGTATCCCTGATGTCGGTGCGAGCGCCGCGCTCCACCAGCAGCTGCACTACGTCCGCGTGATCGGCAGCAATCGCCTGGTGGAGAGGCGTGGAGTGCGAATGCCAACCGTCGGGATTGTACCGGTTCGGATCTTCACCGGCGTCGAGCAGCATCGCGACGATCTCTCGATGCCCGTGCTGCGCGGCCAGCGCGATCGCGACGTGACGCTCTGCCGCGCCGGCCGCTGGCAGCAGACGCTTTGCTTCGTCCGCCAGGCCGAGACCGGCGGCAGCGGCAAGATTGTCCGGCGCCGCGCCACGCTTCGCGAGCGCCAGTGCCGTGTCGCTGTAACCGAATGCAAGCGCCGTCATAGCCGGCGATTGCCACGCCGTTCCCCTTCCGCGTGGAGACGCGCCGTAGTCGAGCAGCAGCTCCGCCAGCGCGATCTGCAATCCCGCGCCTGCCGGGTGTGCGCTCGACACCAGCATCCCCATCGTCGTGCACTTGTGATCGTACATCTCCGCGACGGCGTCGGGCTCCGCGCCCGCCTCGAGCAGTGCTCTCGCGATCGCGACAGCGTTTGGCGGCGTCTTTTGCCTAACCCCCTCGACGCCATTCGCGGCGATGTAATGGAGCAGCGTCGCATGATGTCGACGCGTCGAGCGCGCGTGAACGAGCTCGGGATGCTCCGTGAGCATCGACTCCAGCCTGGCAAGATCGCCGTCAACCACGGCATCGACGGCGATCTCGAACCGCGCGATCGGACCGTCACGAGCGACGGCCTCCGTGAACTTCTCCAGGTCGTCCCATTTCCAGAACGCGTATTCCTGCGCAACTACGATTTGCGCGTCAGCGAGATCGAGCGCCTGCGGCTCGACCTCGCTGACCGACTTGTCACGATAACGCGGATGCATCCACTTGAACTTCCATCGCGCGCTCGTGTCGCCGGATTTCAGAGCTTCGTGCAGCTCTTCGGCCTCACGCTGGTAGTCAGCCAGCGGAGCGGTGAAGGAAAGTGTGAATGCGCTCACGCCTACGTCGTTGCCCGTCCGCGCGGCAGTGCCTCGCCGAGTGCGTCGAGCCGATCCGACCAGTATTTCCTGAGGCGGTCTGCCGTCGCACGATCGGGCAGCTTCGTGTGCTGCACCGCGACCGAGCTCTTGGTCTTGCCCTTTGCTGCAAAGCCGACTGCGATGATGCTCCCATCGCTCCAGTCGAGTCGCATCGATTTCGGCTCGGTCGCCGTTCGGATACGGACTTCAGTTTCGTTCAGCCATCGCCGTCGAAGCGTAGCGTCGGACCACGCACCGAAAAGATCGCCGACGGGCACGTCGAACGTGCGCGATTTGCTCACTTCGTAAGTCCCGTCGCGGCGCTGGCCGCGGGCGCGCAGACCTTTGATTCGCTCATAGCCGACCGTTACCGTCTGAGCCCACCAGTCGGGGGTTTTGTATTTCTTGCTCACCAGCTCGGCGATCTCACGGTGCGACATGTTTTCGGCGCCGTGATAATCGAGAGCCTTGACCCATCGCTCCCACGCGCAGCCGGTCTGGGCCTTTACCTTCGCGTCGCTCATGCCGGCAAGACGCGCGTACTCGCTGGGCTTTGGTGCGACTGGCCGGTCCACCTCCGCGACCCATCCTGAATTCGCCGAGTGTACCGAGCGTGTCTTTTTTATGATGTTGGCGCGGGCGGCGGTATAAGCCTCACCCGTCTTGTTCATTCGAGCGCGAACGAGGCGCTTGAGATCCTTCTGTCGGGGCATCGTCTGTATCTCCTTTGGCCACACCACGGCACTCTCCCCAGCAGCGCGCCATGGTGTCGCAAAGGAATCGACGAACCGATCCGGGAGTCTGCCCCCCTTTGCCTCTCGCTGGACTCCGGCTGGGGCAGAGTCTAAGAGGTTAGGCGTGGATCACCGCCGCCAACACGATGGCGGTATCCAGGCAGGCCGTCAAGCATCCGTCGAGACAGTCGCTGTCTGCCGATCTACCCCTCGCCGTCGGTCAGCGCGGTCTCCAACGCGTTCCAGGCCAACAGCGCGCACTTCACCCGCGCTGGAAATCGCGCGACACCAGAAAGCGCGCGCAAGGAGCCGAGTTGTGGGTCGTCGGCCGCAGATGCTTCGCCGAGCATCAATCCGCGGAATTGCTTGCGTATGGACTCGATCTCAGCACGCGTTTTCCCCTTCAGTAGCTGCGTCATCATTGAAGCCGACGCCTGGGATATAGAGCAGCCGCGGCCGGAAAACTTCAGGTCACGCACGCTGTCTCCATCGAATTCCACCTGCAGCCCAATCTCGTCACCGCAGAGCGGATTCTTCATCTCCACCGACGCGTCCGGATTCTCCAGCGTCCCTTTGTTCCGCGGACGCCGGTAATGATCCAGGATCATTTCCTGATACAGCGCGCCCAGCTCGGCGGAACTTCTACCTGACGGCATGCGAATCACGCTCGAGATCGACCCCCGACCCGAAGATCTCCTGCGCCTTTCTTATTCCGATCACAAGCGCATCGATGTCGCTCTCGTCGTTGTAGACGTAGAACGACGCGCGGGCGGTCGCTGGTACATCGAGTCGGCGCATCAGTGGCTGCGCGCAATGATGTCCGGCGCGAATGCAGACTCCCTCGCCGTCGAGGATCGTCGCCAGATCGTGGGGGTGTATGTCGGCCACCGTGAAGCTCACCACACCGCTGCGCTGCGTGACTGCTGGTCCGTAGATGTGCAGCCCATGGATTCCTGCCAACTGCTTCTGCGCCGCGGCCATCAGCGCGCGCTCGTGCTCGATGACGCGATCCATTCCAATAGCGCTGAGATAATCGACAGCGGCGGCAAGTCCCACTGCGTTCGCGGCGTTCGGTGTTCCTGCCTCGAACTTGTGCGGCAGCACGTTCCACGTGCTGCGATCGTCGTAAACGAACTCGATCATGTCGCCGCCGGTCTGATAGGGCGGCATCTGCTCCAGAAGCTCACGTCTCCCAATCAACCCCCCGATTCCCATCGGGCCGAGCATCTTGTGTCCGCTGAACGCGTAGAAATCGACGCCCAGCGAGTCGAACGAAACGGGGAAATGGGGAGCGCTCTGCGCGCCGTCGCAAACGACGATCGCGTCGGTCTTGTCTCGCACCAGTCGAACGATGTCCGCAACCGGATTGATTGTGCCGAGCGCGTTCGAGACGTGGCTGAACGCGACAATTCTGGTGCGCGGATTGAGCAGGCCGGCGAGAAAATCGAGATCGATTCTGCCATCGGGAGTCAGCTCGCAAACTCTGAACTTCGCCCCTTTTCTCATCGCCAGCACCTGCCACGGGACGAAATTGGCGTGATGATCCATCGCCGTGACCACGATCTCATCACCGCTCGTCACGTTCACCGCGCCCCACGATCCGGCGACGAGGTTCAGCCCTTCGGTCGTCCCGCGCGTGAAGATCAGGCAGTCCGGGTCGCGCACGCCGAGGAACTGCGCGATACGCATTCTGGCTTCGTGATATCGCTCCGTTGCGCGGACCGACAGCGAGTAGGCGCCGCGGTGGGGGTTTGCGTTGGAAGTCTCATAGAATTCGCGGAGCGCATCGAGCACAACCCGTGGCTTCTGCGATGTCGCGGCGGAATCCAGATAGTGCAGTCCCGGATTTCCTGCCAGCAGCGGAAATTCGGCTCGTAGATTCAAGGCACGCGCACCGTTGACGCTTCGTACTTCCCGTCGATGCGCTTGCACCGTGGGCCGACCAGGATGGTGTCTCCATCGAGCCGGACCTCGAACACCGGCAGCGGACTGGTCGCCGGGACCTGCTTCACCTCACCGGTGCGGCAATCGTACCGCGCGCCATGCCATGCGCACTGCAATGTCCCATCCGGGAGAAGATCGCCGAGCGACATCGAAAAATGCTGATGGGTGCAGATATCACTCAACGCGGAGATCTCGCCGTTGTAGCGAACCAGACAAATCGCGTCACCACTTGGCCGCACGCGTTGCAGAACCATTCCGTCGCCGAGCTCGGCGACCGATGCCACGGGCTCGAACTCCGTCACCACGTGTCTCTATTGTAGGAAACGGGACCGCCATCGATCATGTCGCAGCCGCCTAAGTGCTGACGAGACAACGGGATAGCGAGACAGGTGTTCGCTTGACTATCCCGACAGAATTGCTTTAGATTGAATCTACGAAGGGAAGTATAGAAACGCCAAGGAGTTGGAATGAGCTCGGGAATCGAGGCGCTGGTCAATCGCGAGTACGCGTACGGGTTCGTCACCGACGTCGAGACGGACACCGTCCCGGCCGGCCTCAACGAGGACATCATCCGCCTCATCTCGGCGAAAAAGAACGAGCCCGAGTTCATGCTCGAGTGGCGGCTCAAGGCGTATCGGCGCTGGCTGACGATGAAAGAGCCGCACTGGGGCAACGTCCAGTATCCCCCGATCGACTACAACTCTCTCGTTTACTACGCCGCTCCAAAGAGTGTGAAGCCCCTCCAGAGCCTCGATGAAGTCGATCCCGAGCTCCTCAAGACATACCAGAAGCTCGGCATCTCCCTCAACGAGCAGAAAGTCCTCGCCGGCGTTGCGGTCGACGCGATCTTCGACAGCGTGTCGGTCGGAACGACGATGAAAGAGGAGCTCGGCAAGCTCGGCATCATCTTCTGCTCCTTCGGTGAAGCGGTGCAAAACCATCCCGACCTCGTCGAGAAATATCTGGGCACCGTCGTTCCCCACAGCGACAACTTCTTCGCCGCCTTGAACGCGGCAGTGTTCAGCGATGGATCGTTTGCGTACGTGCCCAAGGGCGTGAAATGCCCCATGGAACTCTCGACCTATTTCCGGATCAACAGCAAGAACACCGGACAGTTCGAGCGCACTCTGATCATCGCCGACGAAGGCGCTTCGGTGAGCTACCTCGAGGGATGCACCGCGCCCAAGCGCGACGAGAATCAGCTGCACGCGGCGGTCGTCGAGCTGATCGCACTGGACAACGCCACCGTGAAGTACTCGACTGTGCAGAACTGGTATTCGGGAGATTCAGAGGGGAAGGGCGGGATTTACAACTTCGTCACCAAGCGCGGCAAAGCCGCCGGCGTGAACTCCAAGATCTCGTGGACTCAGGTCGAGACCGGCTCGGCGATCACCTGGAAATATCCGAGCGTGATTCTGCAGGGCGACAACTCGGTGGGCGAGTTCTACTCGGTCGCGGTGGTCAACAGAAAGCAGCAGGCCGACACCGGCACCAAGATGATCCACATCGGCAAGAATACGAAGTCGACGATCGTGTCGAAGGGAATCTCCGCCGGCGAAGGAAACAACAGCTACCGCGGACTCGTTCGCGTTTTGCCGAGGGCTGAAGGCGCGCGCAACTATACTCAGTGCGATTCCATGCTCATCGGGAATCGCTGTGGCGCGCATACCTTTCCATACATTGAGGTGCAGAACAACACCGCGACTCTCGAGCACGAAGCTTCGACGTCCAAGATCGGCGAGGATCAGATCTTCTATTGCAAGCAGCGTGGAGTGAGCGCCGAGCACGCGGTGTCGATGATCGTGAGCGGCTTTTGCCGCGAGGTGTTCAAGGAGCTGCCGATGGAATTCGCAGTGGAGGCGCAGCAGCTTCTGGGAATCACGCTGGAAGGCAGTGTCGGTTGAGGCCAAACGCCCAACAACTGAGCGGAATGGAACGACGGAACCTGAGCGACAGAATCCAAGCTGCCTGGGACTGGCTCCGCTCCGGACCACGCACGCCGGGTTACCCGTTCACCGCCAACTGGACGCTTTTCAGTCAGGCGATTTACGCGATTCAAACAACATTCAATCACTGGTTTCGTGCTCGAGATAAATGATCTTCACGCCGGTATCGGCGACAGGGAAATCCTTCGTGGTATCAGTCTCCGCGTAAACGCCGGAGAAGTGCACGCCGTCATGGGCCCGAACGGATCGGGGAAGTCGACTCTGGCGCAGGTGCTCGCCGGCAATCCGACCTACGAGGTTACCGGCGGAAGCGTCACCTACAACGGCCAGGATCTGCTGGAGATGGATCCCGAAGTCCGCGCCCAGAGCGGGATCTTCCTCGCATTCCAGTATCCTGTAGAAATTCCCGGCGTCTCCAACGCCTACTTTCTCCGCTCCGCGTACAACGAGATCCGCAAGGCGAACGGGCAGGAAGAGGTCGATCCCCTCGAGTTCCTCGACATCGTCGAGCAGAAGCTCAAGCTCGTCGACATGGACGAGTCGATGCTGTCGCGATCCGTGAATCAGGGATTCTCCGGCGGTGAGAAGAAGCGCAACGAGATCTTCCAGATGGCCGTGCTCGCCCCCCGGCTCGCGATTCTCGACGAGACCGATTCGGGCCTCGACATCGACGCGCTGCGCATCGTCGCCGAAGGCGTGAACAAGCTTCGCTCCCCTGAAAACGCGACGATCGTCGTCACCCACTATCAGAGACTCCTCAACTACATCGTCCCGGATTTCGTCCACGTGCTGGCGAACGGCCGGATCGTCAAATCCGGCGGCAAGGAGCTGGCGCTCGAGCTGGAAGAGAAGGGCTACGACTGGCTGCAGAACGCCGACGCTACTGCTGCGGGAGCGGTCGCGTGAGCGATGTTGCGGCGACCATCCCGCCCGAGGTAGAGGCGTCGCGCCCGAAGGGCGAGCGCGCCGGGACGACGACCCGCGCGCCCGGCTCTATTGAGGTCTACCGTCAGGACTTTGGCCGTCAGCCTGTCGGTCCCAAATGGCTGCAGAGTCTGCGCGAGCACGGGCTGGCGCGATTCGAGGCGCTGGGTTTCCCGACTACCAAGAACGAGGATTGGCATTTCACAAGCGTTGCACCGATCGCCGAGCAGCTGTTTCAGCTCGCGGTGCCCGCTGCCGAACCCGCCGACCGCCGCGAGTCCTCGAGGAGAAAAGCCGATGCAGTCGGCGCACTCGGAGTGCGGCCGGCCGACATCGAGCGCTTTGGCTTCGGCGAGGCAGGCTGGCACACCCTCGTCTTCCTGAACGGCGTGTATTCACCGGATTTGTCGACCGCGAGTGGCGAAGTGGTGGTTGGCAGTCTTGCGCACGCCATCGATGCGGGCAGTCCGGTCGTCGAGCGCTACCTGGGCAGGATCGCCTCTTTCGATCGCCATGCATTCACGGCGCTGAACACTGCTTTCGTGCGCGATGGGGCGCTCATCGAGGTGCTCCCGGATGCGGATGTCGCCGAGCCAATCCATCTGGTCTTCGTTTCAGAAGGCGACCGTGTCTCGCACCCCCGCAATCTGATAGTCGCCGGACGACATTCGCGTGCGACGATCGTGGAGAGCTACGTGTCGCTTCGCGAGGGGACCTACTTCACGAACGCCGTCACCGAGATCGTTGTCGGAGAAGGCGCGCACGTCGACCACTACAAGGTTCAGCGCGAGAGCGAGAACTCCTTCCACGTCGGCACGGTGCAGGCGAAGCAGGAAGCGAACAGCCAGTTCCATTCGTTCTCGTTCGCGGTCGGCGGCTCCCTGGCCCGCACGAACATTTACACCGTGCTGGATGGCGATGCGGCGACGTGCACTCTCAACGGGCTATATCTCACCGACGGCACCCAGCACATCGACAACCAGACCAGCATCGAGCACATCGCTCCTAACTGCCCGAGCCACGAGGTCTACAAGGGCGTTCTCGACGGACGGTCACACGGTGTGTTCAACGGGAAGGTTTACGTCCACCCTGAAGCGCAGAAAACCGACGGCAAGCAGAGCAACAACAACCTGCTGCTCTCACCACAGGCGCGCGTCGACACCAAGCCTCAGCTCGAGATCTTCGCCGACGACGTGAAGTGCACCCACGGCGCCACCGTCGGGCGCCTCGACGACGTTGCGATGTTCTACCTGAATAGCCGGGGGATCGGGCCGGAGCGCGCGCGCACTCTGCTCACCTACGCTTTTGCCGCCGATGTCCTCGAATCCATCGAACTGCCGGCGGTGAGAGACGCTTTGGAAAAGGTGGTCCTCTCCAGGTTCTCGGCGTAAAGTCCGGATTGGCTTCGGCTGGCCACCACATGAAAGGAAGCGGGCAGCTGCAAGCGTACTAGCTGCTACGCTGACAGCTCTCGGGAGGCATCGCGTCTCGTCGTCCTGGTCCGCAGTTGAAATAGCGAAAAGACAATGCGTGGCCGTGCTCCCAGCAGCAAGCTGACTACGCTTAAAGCTCCCCGCTTCTGTTTTGTGGATGGAAGTCGAAGCGCCCCGCTCGATTCCCCGAGAAAAGCTGTTGGCACAGCTGCTGTAAAGCTCGCAGCTGCCAGCTTACGTACGAGAGGTGGCCCACTGCGAGGCCGAGTCTCTACGCCGAGATGTCACCGGCCCAGCAGGTAAAGAATGACAACGATCACCGCGATTGCCCCGACTATCACGTTCGTCGGAACCTTGTTCGGCGAATCGGGATCGAGATCTCCGGCCAGAATCGGATGCTTGATGGTGTTGCGGCGGGTGCTGATATCTTTCTCGCGCTTGGTCGCCGCCGCGGGCTCGATCACCGCGACCCCGAGTGGGAGACGCTTGGTGGTGAACGTCAGGATCGCCGAGCCGACTTCGACCTTGTCGCCTTCGGCCAGCGATTTGGGCTCGTTGAGCGTGACTCCGTTTACGGCGGTGGGATTAACCCCACACGGATGGAGGACGAACTTTCCATCTTCCGCCCGCAGTTCGGCGTGGTTGCGTGAGACGGCCGGCTCGCGAATCAGGATATGGCTCGCCGCATCGCGGCCTATTGTCAGTAGTGCGTTCCTGACCGGGTAGGCGCGGCGCTCGAATTCGTAAATGAGGTGGGCGCTGTCGTCGCCCGGGGCCTGTAGAGCCATGAAAGCCATTCGATCTCCGTGTTTTTAAAGACGAACGACCGGCTGAGCAGGCTACATTAAGGGCCCCAATTACGGTGGAAGCCGACCAGGGGGACTCGCTACCCGAGGCTTGGACCGCGTATTATACCGCCAACCTACATCTAACTCCCCGGAGGGGGCATGGCGACAAAACTCGAAAAGACCCTGAAGCGCGAGATCGAGATCGACGGCAAGGCCTACATGGTGGCGATTTCGCCCGAGGGAGTTAAGGTCACCCAGAAAGGGTTCCGGCGTGGCCCCGAGCTCACCTGGCGCTCGATTATCAGCGGTGAAGCCGAGATGGGCCAGCAGCTCAAGTCCTCCGTTGGGGCGACCGGCGGGTCAGAAGAGTAGCCTTCAGGGGTTCTTCGGTGGGGTCGGCGCAGGCGCCATGTTCATCTGGTCCATCTGCAGGTTCGGATTGCTTTGCACATCCGAGAGATGTTCCTGGATGATGACCCACCGACCCCCGCGCTTCTGAAACACCGCGGTCCACGCCCCGCCGATCACGTGATTCATCCCGGTCGGCGTGAGGTGAGGGACCCGATAGGTGCTCGTCATCACTGCCGCATCCGGGGAGAGGACGTCGACATTCATCGACGTCCATTCCCACTTCGGATTCCGCATGTTCTGGCCGACGTAGGTCCAGAACGCCTTGATCCCCTGCTCGAGCTGTTCGCGGGTCGTCGTCACCACCCCGCCGCTCGCCGAGATCACCCTGCCCTCAGTGGGGTAAAGACTCATCAGACTTTTCACAGGGTCCGGCTTCGACAGGTCGTAGGCATTAACGACCAGCTTCTTGAGGGTGTCTGCCACTGCAGCCTTCTCGGCTGGGGACATGTCGGCAACGGATCGCGGTGAGCAGGCCCAGGCCAGGATCGCCAGCGAAATTGGAACGACTCCCCGAATCTTCATTCGCGCGAAGCTAAGGGGGTGACGATGATCTCGCGAGTCTCTCCATAGAGACAACTGCTGTCACCAAGCGATGACAGCGCGCGAGAAAATCGGTCGTTAAGCCCCGATTTTGAGCGTCAACTGCAGGTGCGTCCATTGCCATTATAGATGGTGCCGGCGCGAATCATATGTTCCTCGCTGGTGTACGACTCGCGGGACAGTCATTCCCAGTGCATGGGAAGGAGTTTTTATGCGGAAGACCTATCTGTTGCTTGCAGGAGCTGGGGCCATTCTTCTGGCCGCTTGCAGCGGCGACAAGAAGACCTCGATCAATGACGATCTCAAGAAAGACCTGGAGCTCGCCTCCTCGTCCGATGGGATCACCCTTGCCAACAGCTCCGCGACTCCGGGCCAGCAGGTAGTCTCGGCGATCGAGCAGACTGCTCCCGCCCCGAAGCAGAAGGCTCCCTCAACTACCGTCAAACGGCACAAACCCGCGCCAAAGGCGACGCCCCACGTAGCGGAGGCGAAGGCACCCGCTACTGTGACTGAGCCAGAGCCGCAGACTGTCGCGCAGCTGCCCGCCGGTCATGACCCTGTCCTGGTTACTCCGCGTCCGCAGCCGGTCCCGGTATCCTACCCGAGCGGTCCGTCGTCAGGTGGAGACGATGGTCGCGTAAGCAGCGGCGGAAACGTTGGCGCCGTACTCGGCACGATTCTCGGCGCGGTAATTCGTGGTGGTGTCGTCGGTGACGTCGACAACTGCGATCCCCGCACCGACGGACGGCACGGAGCACGTCCGCCGATCCTGATCAACCCGAGAATGCCGCTTCCCGGCCGCGTCATCGGCGCCAGCAGGTCTGGCGCGAGCACCGGTGGAATGGGCCGCGTCCACTTCTAGTCCTCCAGACGGGAGAGGGATGCGGTCGCAGTGAGGCCGCATCCCTTTTTCGTATCCCTGAGATGAGATCAATGCAGACAAGACTTTCGAAGATCGCCACGCCTGTCCTGCTGACCGTTACCCTGGCGCTCGGCGCCTGCAAGCAGGGGGACAAACCCGAAGACGCCCTCGCGCAGGACACGTCGCTCGCGCACGACCTGCAGCTCGCCAACGCCGACAGCATGGCACAGCCGCAGCTCAAGGACGTTCCGGCGACCGTAGAGCCCGCGCAGGCTCCCGTCACCACTGCTCCGCGCACCACCACCCGGAAGCAGACGCCGGCCGAGATCCTGACGCCGAGCAACAAGCCCCGTCGCGTCGCGACGACGCCGTCGACCCAGCCCGCTGAACAGACTCCCGTCACGACCGCCAACGGCAACACCGTGACCGAGAGCGCTACCGGCTCCGAGCGCAGTGTCGGCACCATCGCCAGCGGCTCCGAGGTCGCGCTCTACTCCGGCCAGCGCGTCTGCACCAACACCTACAACGTCGGCGACCGCTTTACTGCCAGCGTGGCGGAGTCCGTGCAGGGCTCGAATGGCGTCGCGATTCCGGCCGGTGCCACGGCGGTGATCGAGCTGACCTCGCTCAAGCGCAGTGAGAACGCCAACGACAACATCGAGATGGAGTTCGTCGTCCGGTCGATCGCGTTCAATGGCAAGACCTACCCGGTCAACTCCACTGTGACGTCGGCGCAGGTCGAGCGCGTGCGCAATGGCGACGCCAGCAACGACGGCAAGAAAGTCGCGACCGGCGCGATAATCGGCGCCATTGCCGGCCAGATCTTCGGCCACAAGACCAAGTCGACGGTGATCGGCGCGGCGACCGGCGCTGCCGCGGGTGCCGTTGTCGCCGGCGCGACCGGCAAGTACGATGGCTGCGTTCCGAACGGCGGCCGCATCTCGCTGAGACTCAACCAGGCGATGGTCGTTCAGCAGTCCGTCTGAACGATTCGCGGAAACGAAAAAGGCGCGCTCGTCTGAGCGCGCCTTTTTTATTCGCTATAGTCAGGCACCGTAGTGCCGCGCGACGCGATGGCCGAAGTAAATACCAATGCCCGTGCCGACCATACTTACCATGAACGCCGTCGTGAAGCCGACCCGCGCGCCCAGTGCCCAGCCCGCGTAGCTACCGATCGTTGCGCCAATGAAAGAGAACAACTTTCCCATATCTCAAGGACGAACCGGCGCACTGATCGCTACTCGCTTTATTAGTTACGGAGTCGCGTCCTCAGTATAAACCTTGGCGCCTGCCCACGACGCGATCAGGAAGTTCACCAGCCCGACCACCGCCATCGTCCACCACAGGCCTGGAGACATCATCCCCATCTGCCTGTAGCCGGCGTAGAAAATGAGCGCGAGGAGCCAAAACAGCAGCGCCGTGAACGCGGCTGTCCGCGGACCCGGGCCGAACCGCGGCCGTATCGCGGCGTAGGTCCATACGAGGGCAATTCCCAGCGCGAAATCCATGATGATGTAGCTGACGATCGAAGAGCTTGTCGACATTTGCGCCGACAGTCCGGGCTTGAACGCATCGGCCTCGGCGTTCATTCTCGCGGCAAGCGCGTAGTTGCTGATGAAATCGATGACGTTGAGCACTACTCCGGCGACGATACCTCCGACGACGATCTTCTTCACGTTCATGGCCATACGTTCCTCGCTCGGCAAAGTGTGAGACGTGGTCGCACGTGCAGAGTGTCGAAGCGATTGGCAACTCCGTCAAGAGAAATCTTGCGCTTCACGATATTCGCACCCATTAGATTGAGACCAGACAGGGGTGCCGCGCGGGAAGCATGACTGCCAGGTCCGGCAGCGACGCGTGGCTGAGAAAGTCCCTCAGAACCTGATCCGGTTCGTACCGGCGTAGGGAGTCGAACAATGGAACGGGCAGCACGCACCCAGATGCACCATGCGCGTCGGGGCGAGATTACCGACGCAATGCGCTTCGTCGCCGAGCGCGAGGAGCTGTCGCCGGAGGTAGTGCGCGACGAGATCGCGATCGGCAGGCTGATCATCCCGGCCAACATCCACCACCTGGCCGGCGCGCTCGAGCCGATGGCTATCGGCAAGGTTTCTCGCGTTAAGATCAACGCCAACATCGGTAACTCGCAGGTCTCGTCCGACGTCAACGGCGAGATCGAGAAGCTGAAGATCGCCGTCAAATACGGCGCCGACACCGTCATGGATCTGTCGACCGGTGGCAACATCGATGGGATCCGCCGCGCGATCATCGCGGCATCGCCCGTTCCGATCGGCACGGTTCCGATTTACCAGGCGGTGCAGGGCGGACCCGACGGCAAATGGGACAAACAGCTCGAGGAGCTGACCGCCAACGACCTCCTCGACATGATCGAGCACCAGGCGAAGCAAGGCGTCGACTACATGACGCTGCACGCCGGAATTCTCATCGAGCATCTCCCGCTCGTGCACGGCCGCATCACCGGCATCGTAAGTCGCGGCGGGTCGCTGCACGCGGTGTGGATGATGGCGCACCGCAAACAGAATCCACTCTACGAGCGGTTCGACGACGTCTGCGACATCCTGCGCTACTACGATGTCACCGTCTCACTCGGCGACAGCTTGCGCCCCGGCTGTCTCGCCGACGCCAGCGACCGCGCCCAGTTCGCCGAGCTCGGTACACTCGGTGAGCTGACGCGCCGCGCGTGGGAGCGCGACGTCCAGGTGATGGTGGAAGGGCCGGGTCACATCCCGATGGACCAGATCGAGATGAACGTCCGGCGCATGAAAGAAGTCTGCAACGAAGCGCCGTTCTACACTCTCGGTCCGCTCGTCACCGACATCTCTCCGGGCTACGACCACATCTCGAGCGCGATCGGCGCGGCGATGATCGGCTGGTTCGGATCCGACATGCTCTGCTACGTCACTCCGAAGGAGCACCTCGGACTGCCGAACGCGGAGGATGTCCGACAGGGTGTCATCGCCTACAAGATCGCCGCGCACTCGGCCGACGTCGCGCGCGGGCGCAAGGGCGCGCGCGATCGGGACGATGCGCTGTCGCGCGCGCGCTACGCTTTCGACTGGAAGGAGCAGTTCCGTCTCAGTCTCGATCCGGAGCGCGCGCAGGAATATCACGACGAGACTCTGCCCGCCGAGTACTTCAAGAGCGCGGAGTTCTGCGGGATGTGCGGGCCGAAGTTCTGCTCGATGCACCACTCGAGAACAATCGAGGAAGGAATCGCGCGGCTGGCACGCGAGTGGCAAGAGCGGGAACAGTCGCCGAACGATCAGGGAGGCGAAATGATTCCGAAGCAGGACAGACAGCTCGCCGGTGTTTCAGCGAGCTGACCTCGAGCAGTTGTTGAAGCGAGACGATGTCGATTGCGGCGCGAGCGTGGCGCGCGCCGCGGTGCTGTGCGCAGCCGTCATCGTCGCTGGATGCGTCAATCTGCATGCCTCGGGCGAGGAGACGAGTCGCAGGCTGCCGCCTGTCGTGGTGTCACGGTCGGACGACGCTGCGCCAGTGCCTCTCGACATGCGACCGATGCTGGCCGCGGACTCTGCTTACTTTCGGTCACATCCACTGATGGTTCCGGTCGAAGGAATCGATCCTTCGGAGCTGACCGACACGTATCACGCAGCGAGGAGCGGTGGACGCATCCACATGGCGACGGATATCATGGCGATGCGCGGCACTCCCGTTCTCGCGGCGGCAAGTGGTCGCGTCATCAGATTGGGAAACAGCGGCGCGGGCGGGATCGGCCTCTACATCGCCGATGCCAGTGGCCGCTATGTCGAGTACTACGCCCATCTCACGGGCTACGCCCCGAACGTGAAAGAAGGCATCCGTGTCGAGCAGGGCGACGTCATAGCTTTCGTCGGCAGCACAGGCAACGCGTCGCCCGACGCGCCGCACTTGCATTTTCAGGTGATGCGCGGTGACGCGAATTACTGGAACGGCACTCCCATCGACGTGAGAGTGTTCATCACGAAGCCGGGCAGGATGCGAAATTGAAGGGGCGCGAGCGCGCCGAGCTGCGGGCCGAGGCGCACCACCTCGATCCAACGGTTCATATCGGCCAGCACGGACTCACGCCGTCGGTGATCACTTCGCTCGACGATGCGCTACGCACGCGTGAGCTGGTGAAGGTCAAGCTCGGCGTGAAGGGTGAGCTCAAGCCGAAGGATATCGCGAACTCGCTGGCGCTTGCGACAAACGCGGCGGTGGTGCAGGTGATCGGCAGAACCGCCACGCTGTTTCGCGAGAATCCGGATCTGGAAAAGAAGCGCGGCGATTTGCCGCCATGGCGTCGCTGACGACAACGAGTCAAGGAGAAGAGATATGGGAGCGCCTGCTGTTGCAGCGGTGATGCGGAGAAGGGAGCGGGAAGTCATCGACGATTTCCGCGCCGCCGGGGCGACATCACCCGAGCGGGCACAGTCATACACCGCGCTCGGGTTCGGCGAGTCGCTGGCGCTGAAGGCGCTGCACAACCGCGCGGTGATACGCGAGGCAGCGCCTGGAATGTTTTATCTGGACGAAGAGGTCTGGGCGGCGGTGCGGAGAACGCGGCGGCGCATCGCCACCGTGATGATGATCGTCATCCTGACAGCGGTCTTTGGCATCCTGCTCGGCATCATCAAGACCTGATTTCCGCGGTTGCTATTAAATCGAGTGAGTCTATTTTTCGCACAGGAAACGCCGTGGCGCGCGGAGCGGAATCACGTGCCGCCGATTTTTCGGGGAAGACATGCCCTACGTTATAACTGAAGCTTGCAAGGACACCAAGGACCGCGCCTGCGTCGACGTCTGCCCGGTCGACTGCATCTACGAGGGGCCGGAACAGCTCTACATCCACCCGGACGAATGCATCGATTGTGGCGCGTGCGAGCCGGAGTGCCCGGTGACGGCGATTTTTCCGGAAGAGGACGTCCCCGCAAACCTCAAGGAGTACGTCCAGATAAATCGCGACGTGTTCAAGAGTCCCAACCCTCCCGGTCGACCGAACCGGTAGCATCCTTGCCAGGCAACTGGCGGACTTGGTGCTCCGCCATCAATATCTGATCTCATGACTCCACCTATCGTTCCCGGCAAGAATGGAATGCCGACGGTGCTGCTCTCGCATCCGTCGGGCAGCTCGGCGGACGTGTACCTGAACGGCGCGCACGTGACGTCGTGGATTCCAGCCGGCGGCAAGGAAGTGCTGTTCATGGGTAAGACGGCGACCTTCGCACCCGGCGATCCGATCCGCGGAGGCATTCCGGTCGTGTGGCCGCAGTTTGCCAATCTCGGAGGCTTGCCCCAGCACGGCTTCGCCAGAAAGAGCGAGTGGGAGCTGGCGGAGAATGCCGACTCCTCCGACGAGCCGGCGTCGGTGAAGCTGGTGCTTGCCGACGATCACCGCACCCGCGAGCTGTGGCCCTATCATTTTCGCACCGAGCTCACGGTCTCGATCGACGACAAATCGCTCACGGTCAAGCTCGACGCCTACAACACCGGCGACGAGCTGTTCAGTTTTACATCGGCACTCCACACCTATCTCGCGGTCGCCGATATTCGCGAGTCCGCCATCCGCGGTTTGACGGGGAAGTGGTACCTCGACAAGACCCAGGGCGGGAACGAGACCAAGGACGAAGCCAAGAAGCTCGTGATCGGTGACGAGACCGATCGCGTTTATCTCAAGGCGCCGAAGAAGATCGAGCTCGAGGATCGCGGCAACAACCGGCGCATCGAGGTCCGCGCGCTGGGATTCAGGGATGCGGTGATCTGGAATCCGTGGGTGGAAAAGGTGACCGGCTTCATCGGCCTCGACCCCGAGGATTATCTGCGGATGGTCTGCATCGAAGCGGCGCAGATCGGCTCGCCCGTTGAGCTCAAGCCGGGCGCATCCTGGAGCGGGTCGCAGACTCTGGCGCTGGTGTAGTGCCCCCTTTCTTCCGCCAGTCCACCTTTCGCTGGCAGTGCGACAAGTGCGGAGTTTTTTTCACCGCCGGAAAAGGCGGGGTCTGCGCCGAGTGCAAGCGCGCGCTGTGCGACGACCATCTGCACGGGTCATTCATCGATAAGATGAAGGCGAGATTCTCGAGTCAGAGAGTAGTGTGCGCCGAGTGCAGGGGAAGGGCGGCGGGGGCGCGGGTCTAGAGTCTTGTAACTGCAACTGAACGGGTGCGATTTCGCAGTAGCATCGTCGCCAGTTGTCGGTTCACCACGTC
>CAMLDY010000019.1 GCA_946478895.1 uncultured Gemmatimonadota bacterium | reverse complement strand
TCGATCTCGAGGAGTGGGGCGACGAGCTGGTGGAGAGCTACAGCCACGGCATGCGGCAGAAGCTGATCATCTCGAGCGCGTTCATTCATCGCCCGCAGGTGATCGTGGTCGACGAGCCAATGGTAGGACTCGATCCAAAGGCAGCGCGAATTCTCAAGGATCTGTTCCGCGAGTACGTGCGGCGCGGTCATACCATCATGATGTCGACGCATACTCTCGAGGTCGCGGAGACGCTGTGTGACAGGATCGCCATCATCCAGCATGGGAAGATTCGCGCGGTGGGTACGATCCAGGATCTGCGCGCCGAGTCGACCGGCGGTGGCGGGCTCGAGGAGATCTTCCTCAAGCTGACGGGCGAGCGCGCGGCGCGGGACGCGATGGAAGTGCTGGATGCTTAGGCGGGAAGCGGGAAGCGGGAAGCGGGAGGCGGGAAGCGGACAGGAGATGATCGATGACCAGTGAACTGGCGATACAGGCTGCTGGGCCTGCACCAACCGAGGCGGCTCCGTCGCCGGGATTGTTTCATGTGCTGTCGCCGAAGTTTCTGGCGGCGAAGGCGCGGCCGCTGGGAAAGACGGACAACAAATCGGGACGGCTGATCCTCTTCCTGTTGATCGGCGCGGTGTTCTGGGTGTTCGTGTTCGGGCTGCTGTATCGGCTGCTCAAGTACTTCCGCGGCATTCCGGAAATCGGTGCGCTGCTGGCAGCGAAGCTGCTCGGGCTGATGTTCATCAGCCTGTTCGGGATCCTCATTCTCTCGAACGTCGTGACGGCGTTGTCGAGCTTCTTTCTGGCCAAAGACCTTGACCTGCTCGTCGCGGCTCCCGTCGATTGGCTGAGACTCTACGGCGCGAAGCTGCTGGAGACCACGGCGCATTCCAGCTGGATGGTGGTGCTCGTTGCGACGCCGGTTCTTACCGCCTACGGCGTGATCTACGAAGGCGGAATCCTGTATCCCCTGGTGGCGGCGGGCGCGATCATCCCGTTCCTCGTCATTCCGGCGGCGATCGGAAGCGCGATCACGCTGTTGCTGGTGAATATTTTCCCCGCCCGCAGAACGCGTGACATCCTGAGTGTGATCGCGATTCTCGCCGCGGCGGGAATCGTGTTGATCTTCCGGCTGGTGCGGCCGGAGCGGCTGGCGCGCCCGGAAGGGTTCCGCTCGCTGGTGGAGTTCATCTCCCTGCTCCGGACTCCGACGTCACCGTGGATGCCGAGCGAGTGGGCCGCGCAGAGCATCATGACGTGGCTGCGAAAGGATCCCGAGATTCTGTCGTTCTATCTCCTCTGGTCGACGGCGGCATTCGTCGTCGTCCTGGGAGCGATGCTGCATCGGTGGCTTTACACCCGCGGCTTCAGCAAGTCACAGGAAAGCGGCGAGAGGTGGGTACGCCAGGGCACCTTGGGCCGACTGGTGGGCAGGGCGCTCACGCCGTGGGGTGTGATGAGGCGCGAGCTGGTGCTCAAGGAGATGCGGCTCTTCTTCCGCGACACCACCCAGTGGTCGCAGCTGATTCTGCTGACGGTGCTCGTCGTGGTCTACGTCTTCAACATCAAGTTCCTGCCGCTCCGCGGCGAAGGCGTGACGTTCTTTCTCGCCAACGTCATTCCGTTCGTGAACCTGATTCTCGCCGGATTCGTGCTCGCGTCGATCGCGGCGCGCTTCATCTTCCCGGGAATCAGTCTCGAGGGTCGAACGCTCTGGCTGCTGCGGTCGAGTCCGCTGGAGATGCGTCAGCTGCTATGGTCGAAGTTCTGGGTGGGGACGATCCCGCTGCTCGGACTGGCGCTGATTCTCGTCTTCGCCACCGACGTGCTGCTTCAGGTGAGCGATTTCATGATGGTGGTGTCGATCTTCACCATCACGATGATGACCTTTGCGATCGCCGGACTCGCGCTGGGCTTCGGCGCGCTGTTCCCGAAGTTCAACACCGAGAACGCGGCGCAGATTCCGACGTCGTTCGGTGGACTGGTTCTGATGATGGCGTCGGTGGTGCTGATCGGATTGGTGATCGTCCTCGAGGCGAGGCCCGTCTATCAGTACGTCGGCGCGCGCTACATGAAGGTCGACACGGACCCAATCGCGCTGTGGTTCGGTTTCGGCGGTGCGACTCTGATTTGTCTGGCGGCGACTTTCCTTCCGATCAGGATCGCGGTGCAGCGAATGAAGGAGCTGGAGCGCTAGCCGGTCGCTGACTTGTCGCGGAGGAAGCCGATCGCTGCATCGGGCGATGTGAAGATCTTCTTCGCGAGGGAGCCGTCCTCATAACGAACTTCGACGGCGATGCTGAGCGGCACCTGGGTTTCGCGACGCTGATCGGTGCCGTCGATGTCGAGCGCGGCCGCCACACCTTCTCCCTGCAACAGCCGAACGATCTCGCGCCGTAAGACCGGCTCGGTGAGGCCAGCCGCCGTGAGCGCCGTTGCGGCGAGGCCGGTTCGCTCACGGACCAATCCAAGCAGAAGATGCTGGGTGCCGACGTAGCCGTCGCCGAATTCGTGGGCGGTGGCGATCGCCTGATCGAGCACCACCCTCGCGCGCGCCGTGTACGGCAAATCGTGGATTCTCGATCGCGCGGGCGGCGGACCGTCGGTGAGGTAGCCGGCGACGGTCGCCTGCACATCGATGGGTCGGACTCCGAGGTTCTCGAACACGTCCATGACGAGAGCATCGTCCTCGGCGAGGAGGCCGAGGAGAAGGTGCTCGGTGCCGACGTACTCGTGATTGCGCCGATGCGCTTCATCGCGCGCCTTGATCAGGGCACCGCGTACCCTGGTCGTGAAGTCGTACCCTGCCAGAAAAGCCTCCTCGTCGTGGGAGCAAAATTTTCTGCTTCCGCGCCGGGATAGCAAGTCTGCCGCGGATGGATAGCTTGAGGGCAGCGCGAACCGCGGCCTCAATGGACCTGACCAAACGCGAGACCGACGCCCTCGAGGCGCTGTGTGATACCTTCGTCCCTTCCCTCGCCTTCGAGGCGGGCGAGGATCCGGCGCTGTTCAGCATTTCGGCACGCGACATGGGGGTGGCCGAAAAGGTCGCCCAGGCTCTGGATCGGATCGACTCCAGCAAGCGATCGGCATTTCGGCTGTTCCTCGCGCTGCTCGAGAACCCGGTCTTCATTGCATCGCTGGTCGCGCGGGCGAAGCCGTTCTCCCGACTTTCGCTGTCCGCCCGGGAGCGGGTCCTCCTGCGTCTCGCGCGGAGTGCCCTGTCCCAGCTGCGCACCGCGTACCAGGGCGCGCGCAGTCTGGTGATGCTGCACACCTACGCGGCGGATGGCACGCCGGAGTCAGATGCCTTGTTGCTCTCTGTCGGCTACGACCCGAAGCTCAATCCGAAGGCGACGGCGCCGAGGATCCCGGTTGCGAGGGTCAGCGACATCGCGTCGAGAATCGAATGCGACGTCTGTGTCGTCGGGTCGGGGGCGGCGGGCAGCGTGGTCGCCGCGGAGCTCGCGGCGGATGGGCAGGATGTCGTCGTACTAGAGTCGGGTAGTGGCTGGAGCGGCGACGATTTCGATCAGCACGAGCTCGTCGGAATGCGGGAGCTCTTTCGCGAAGGGGGGCTCGCTGGGACGCGAGATCTCAGCATGTCGCTGCTCGCGGGCTCCGCGATCGGTGGAGGGACGACCGTCAACTGGCAGTCGTGCTTTCGCACCCCGGACGAAGTCCGCGCGGAATGGGCAGACCGATCGGGCTGCGATTTTTTCACGGGAGAAGCGTTCACGGAATCGCTCGACGCGGTGTGGCAGCGGATCGCGGCGTCGACGGACGAGAGCGAGGTCAATCCCAACAATTCGGCGATCAGCCGGGGCGCTCAGGCCCTCGGCTATCGGTGGAGCGCCATCAATCGCAACGCACTCGGCTGCGACATCTCGCAGTGCGGGAACTGCATGTTCGGTTGTCGCGTCGGCGGCAAGCAGAGCGCGGCGGCGACGTTTCTATCCGACGCTCTGCGCTCCGGAGCGCGGGTGATCGCTGGATTCTCTGCCAGGATGCTGGTGCAGAGTGGCGGCAAAGTCACCGGTGTCGAAGGGATCTACACCGACTCCGCCGGCAGTCGCACCGTTTCGGTTCGCGCGGGAAGAGTCGTCCTGGCCGCGGGCGCGCTCGAGACTCCGGCGCTCCTGATGCGTTCGGGGCATCGCTCGCCGCACCTCGGCGAGCATCTCTTTCTGCACCCGACCGTGGCCTTGCTCGGCGTTTACCAGGAGGACGTCGAGCCGTGGAAAGGACCACCGCAGACGATCGTCTGCGACCAATTCAGTCATCTGGTCGGCAATTACGGTTACAGGATCGAGGCGGCGCCGACCCATCCGGGACTGCTCGCCGTCGGGATTCCGTGGGCGGGCGCGCGCGAACACCGGCACGAGATGCAGCGCGCGCGAAACATGGCGCCGTTCATCGTGTTGACGCGCGACTTCAGCGCCGGCCGAGTGCGCGTCACCAATAAGGGCGAGCCGTACTTTGACTATAGACTCGGCCGTCAGGAAAAGCGATTGATAAGGCATGGAATGACGGTGGTGGCGAGAATCCATCACGCCGCGGGCGCCGATCGAATTCTGACGCTTCACTCGCGGCGGATGCTTTGGGAACGGGAGGGCGGTGAGGCGATCGGAGAGTTCTGTCAGCGGATCGAACGGGCATCGACCGCGCCCAACCGGCTGCCGCTCTTCAGTGCGCACCAGATGGGAACCTGTCGGATCGGAAAGACCCCGCGCGACGCGGTGTGTGATGAGCGCGGAGCCGTTTTCGGACTCGAAGGCGCTTACGTGGCAGACGCCAGCCTGTTCCCGGCATCGTCGGGGGTGAATCCGATGGTTACGATCATGGCGCTCGCTCGCAAGATCGCTCGTGGATTACGGCGGCGGACAGATCTCGGCGCTCCGGCCGACGTCTAACAGTACTGAAGCGGGCGGCCGCAAGTTTTACAGCTGCTACGCCAACAGCTTTCCTCGGGGAATCGATCGGGGCGCTTCGACTTGCATCCACAAAACAAAAGCGGGGAGCTTTAAGCGTAGTCAGCTTGCTGCGGGGAGCACAGCACGCATGGGTCTTATCGCCATTCCAATTGCGGACCCAAACGACGAGACGCGAAGCTTCCCTAGAGCTGTCGGCGTAGCAGCTGTCAGGCTTGCGGCTGCCCGCTTACGTACGAGCGGTGGCAGCCGAAGCGAAAACGTCTCAGAATCCGAGAATTACCGAACGCGCGCCTTCTCCAGATGCGCGACGGTTCCGTCCCTCACCGCGAGGTACACCGTCCCGCCCGCCCCGAACCCGATGATGACGCGGTTGGCGGGGATCTGGACGCGATCGATCAGCTCGCCGCTGCGATTGACGACGTCGTAGACCGGCCGGCCATCGACTGATTGGCTGGTGCGAATCCACAGATTGCCCGCGGCATCGGCGCGGGTCGAGCCGGGAGTAAACGCGGGCCGATAGTCGGGCAGCTCACTCGGCGAGACCATGTTGATCGGCGCGAGTTGGATGTTCGCGGCACCGCCGGGCCCGACGGCGGTGACAGTGGTCGTCGTGTTCGCTCCGCCGCCACTCGGGGCCGCGCTAGCTCCCGGTGTACGCGCAGCGCCAGGTGCAGGCGTCGCGGTGCCGCTCGCTCCGCCTTCGGTCGTCGTGCGGGTCACGACCTGATTCCCGCCGAAACCCAACTGCCCGGAAGCACGAAGCTTCTCGATCGCCGTCCTGGCGGAGTCGACAAACGCGACCTTCTGCTCGTCGGTGAGACGCTCCCACTCGAATGGGATCTTGGCCGTCGACGTCATCTTACCGTTCGCGTCGAGCCAATCGACATGGAAATCGCGATTGCGCACGATCGCGATGGTACCGTCGGGCAGCAGCGTCCAGTCGTCGCCCTGCGGCATTGGGTTGATCGTGGACTGCACGCGCACGCCGCCGCCGTTCGGCGCCTGCGTGATAGTGAGATTGATTTTCGGCGTCTTGAAGAACGTGACGGTGTCGAGCTTCCGCGTCGCCAGATCGAACCGCACGATCGCGGCGGAGTCGGGCGGTGTTGGCGGAGCTCCGCCAGCTCCTCCACGAAACGCGCCGGCCATGGCGCGAAAGTCCGGCGGCGCGCGGTACACGAGTCGTCCCTGCGGATCGAAGCCCGGCGTGCCGAATGGTCCGCCGATCAGGAATCCGACGTCCTGCGCACGTGGAGCCGACATCACCCGCGCGATCTTGCCGGCCGGATCGATCAGCAGCATCGACAGCGATGCGGGATCGATGAACAAAGTCGAATCGCCTTTATACGCGATGAGTCCGCCCGGTCGCGTGCCGTACGCATTCGCCGTCGCGCTGGTGGTGTCGGCGACAACGGTCTCATTGGCCAGCGTCGAATCGAACAGCAGCACGCGGCGGCCAATGATGTCGTTGACGAGCACGCGGCCGTCGCTCAGCTGTCGGACCGTCGAGATCGCGCCGAGCGAGTCTTTGGTGACCGCGGTCACGGGACCCAGCTGGCGAATTGGCGGCAGCGACGACTGCGCCGCGGCTGCAACGCTGGCCGTCGCCAGCGCGATTGTGAGACCTAGAGTTTTCACGAGTTGGACTCCCAAGTTCGATTCTGCGAGCGAGCGGCTCAATCTCTGATGATAATGACTTGTCTGCCGCCGCCACCGCCCGCCGGCATCGCCATCATGCCGCCGGGAAACATCATCATGCCGTTACCGGCACCGGCGGTGCCCGACCGGATCGAGGCGAGGTAGCGAGTGTCGAGATAGCTGGCGACGAGCGGTGGCAGCTTGCGACGCTGGCCAGGGGTGATCACCGACTTGATCGCCGGCACGAGCCTGATGAGCATGTCGATCGACGCTTCGCGCGCGCGACGATATCGCGCGTAGGCCTCGTCCTTGTCGTAGTTGTCCGGCAGCGCGGCGAGATACTTCGCCACCGGCGCCCAGATCGAGTCAAGGCTGACGACGTAGCGCCGATTCATCGTCGCGATGCTGTCTGCCTGTGGGCCGGTCAGTCCGAGCGTGTCGGCCTGCCGCAGAATGGTGGAGAGCGGATTCGGGATTCCGCCCGTGCCGTACATCGCGCGCAGCATTGGCTCGGGCGCCTTGTTGCCTTTCAGGGTTCTGCCGCGATCGAGCTGCTGAGTGAGCGCCTGCCGCTCGCGCGTCGGTCCGAGGTCGAAGCGCATTACTGCAGTTACAGTGACAGGCGCTCTCACAGCGGTGAGCGCTGGAAGCGTAGATCCGAATCTCTGATTGACGTCGTAGGTGTAGCGCCTGGTCGCCGGGTCGAAGCCGCGCACCGCCAGCAGGTTCGGATCGGGGAACGAGAACTGTCCCCAGCCGCGCAGCTTGTCGTTCCCATGCAGCAGCAGGTCCGCGGCGCCGAGCGGGTTCCCGATCTGGAACGACAACGTCGCGCGCTGCGGCAGTCTGAATTTGAGCGGATTGAACGACACCGACATCGTCGCCTGCGATGTCCACGGACCTTCGCAGCTGTTGCGCTCGGCGAGCTGGCCGCGCTGCTTCAGCAGGCAGTCGCGGGCGCCGCCGGTCGCGCTGTTGAGCAGCGTTTGCATCGCGGAAGCAAGCGCCGGGTCAGCGGTGGTGTTTGGATCGTAGACGAACGCGCGGTCGTTGGCGTAGCCGTCGCCGTTGATGTCGCCCTGTACCATCGGGGTGTACGGCAACCCGGATCTGAAGCTGCCGAACCAGTTGACGCGCACGGCGTCGAAGAAGTTGTAGCCGAAGCTGTACTGAATCTGATGCCGTGAATCGAATCCCGAGCGCGCCCATTCCACATCGAGTGGATTGCCGACCGTGTTGGTGAAGCCGCGGACCTGCTCACGCAGGTTCGAGTACACGTACGACAGCGACCAGTTGAACTTGCTGTTGAAGCTCGATGGAAAGAGGCTGAATCGCAGCTGCCGGCTGTCGGACTTCAGATCGGAGCGGAGCTCGGTCACCCGCGAGAACAGCGGGCTCACCCGCGCATCGCCCGATGCAATCGAGCCGGTGGTCGGAGCAATGCTGGTGGTCTGGACGAAGACGGGTCGCTGCAACTCGTCGGGCAGGGTGAATCCCACCGTCGGACGGAAGTTCAGATCGACGATGCTCGACTGGTTCATGTTGCGCGAGTAAGTCGCCTCGACGTTGGCGGAGAACCGATTGCTCAGAATCGGTCCGCTCCAATTGAGGTTCGAGCGCAGGCTCCTCGGCGCCTCGTAGTCCTTCGAGAAGAAGGTGACGTTGGGCACGGTGCTGGCGAAGACGCTACCGTCGGCGCACTGCGATGGAATCGTCGAGGGATCCGTTCCGTAGGCCGCCCAGTCGGGAGGCGGCGTCGCCGGACCGGCGCAGAGGACCTGCTGCAGCGCGGTCGCGAGTCCGGTGTTGTCGATCGCGCCGCTGATCAGCGATGTGTTCGGCGTGTTCTGAAAGAGCCCGATGCCGCCGCGCACCACGGCTCGGGGGCCGCGTACGGCACCCAGAAAACCCTCGATCTGCGGCGCGGTTCCGTAACTCCAGGAGAACCCGACGCGCGGACTCACGTAGACGTGATTCGGCGCGCGATCGTTGCGCTCGCCGAAAACGCTCTCGAGATCGGGGTTGAAGGTCGGCTTCGCCGAGAAATGATTGCCGTCGAGTCGGAGGCCGTACTGGATCTGCAGGTTGTCGGTTCTCCGGTACGAATCGCCGAGCGACAGTCCGCCGATGAACTGACTGCCGCTCCGGATGCGCGGCGACAATTGCCTGCTGAACGACGACGGTTGCTGCGCCTCGAGCTCGGCCAGCGAATTGAAGGTGAAGGAGCCAAGGGTGTTGATCTGCTGATTTTGTGTGAATGCGTCCCGGCGAAGCTCGCTGGTGAACTTGATGCGGTGCTTGTTGCTGGCGCTGAACCACGACAGCTGGTTGGTGAGCTCGGTGCCGGTGCTGGTCTGGCTGGTGTTCATGCTGGAGCTGCCGCCGAACGACACGTTCTTGATGCTGCTCGTGCCGTCCGGGAACGTCGAGCCGATGCGCACGGTGCCGCTTGGCAAGTCGAGATAAGGCGAGCCGTAGTTGCGCGAGCGACTCAGGCCGAGCGAAGTCTCGCTGAGAACACCGACGCCGAAGTAATTGGTGTGGCGCGCCTGGAGTCCGGCGTTCCAGTTGGTGCGATCGCCGCTGTGGGCGGGAAGCTCGCTGGTGAGCTGGGATGCGGGGGTCTGCTGATTCCAGTTGCCGTTGTAGGAGATGTTGAACGACTGACCGCTCGACGACGACGGCGGAGTGAAGTCGAAGGCGCCGTACACCGATCCCTGTTCGCCGAGCTTGCTGCTCGGCAGCCTGCTGGTCGCGATGGGAACGCCGAGTCCCTGCAGGATCGAAAGCAGTCGCGTCACCGAATCGGGGGCGATGCCGGAGGTTTGCAATCCGATGGCATCGGTATTCAGCAGAGACCGGAGGTCGTTGGAGCGGCGTCCAAGCTGATAGGCGAAGTTGTAGAACGATGCGTCCTGCCTGATCGGGCCGGCGAGGAGTCCGCCGACCGAGAGATTGCTGTACTGCTGGCCGAGACTGCGCGCGGCGCGGTCGGTCCACTGCATCTGCGGCGCATCGACGTTGAGGCTCATCGTCCGGGTGATGTAGTTGGAGCCGGGCCTGCCGCGAATCTGGAATTGAGCGCCGCTGAAGCCGCCGCGTGACACGTCGTACGGAGTCGTCACCAATGAAGTGCTGACGTTGGCGTCGCGCGGCAGATTGGAGCCGCCGAAGTTTAGGCCGTTGAGAGTGGTGTTGTTCTGGTCCGGGGAAAGTCCGAGCACTGAAAAGCCCGACGGATCGCCGTCCTGGCCGGGGACGAGGTTTACGCCCGGGAGCGACGCCGCCATCGACGCGATGTCGCCCTGCTGGTCGGCGGGGACCGCGCTGTTGTCGATCGGTCGTTCGCTGCCGCTGATGTCCGGGGTGGCGTCGTTGCGCTCGGGACGGTCACGACGGCCCGCGATTCGTACGGTATCGAGCTGCCCCGCTGCCGACTGGAGCCGCGCGTCGGCGACAAGGATCTCCTGGTCGGCGGTGCGCTTGACCTCGAAACGGCGTGGCGCGTAGCCGATCGCCGAGACTTCCACGAAGTAGTCGCCTTCGCCGCCCGGGAAGGTGATGGTGTAGCGTCCGTTCTTGTCGGTGCGCGCGCTGCGATTGACGTTGCCGGACAGCGAGGTGGCGGTGACTTTGGCGTCTTCGACGGGCTTGGAGTCGGGGCCGAGGATCTGGCCGCGGATGACGTCGAGCTGTTGGCTGGAGGCCTGGCTGCTCGTAGCTGAAAGCAGAACGGCCAGGAGGAACAGAAGGCGTTTCATAACGAATACTTGGACGCGGGCGGGTCGGGATTGGTTGCCAGAGTCCGTCGGCGTAGGGGCGGCGGCGGCGCTTCGGCTGGCATCTAACAATACTGAAGGGGCAGCTGCAAGCTTTACAGCAGCTATGCCAACAGCCCACACGTCTGCGTCCTTTCGCGCGATCAATCGCGGACTCAGACGACGAGACGCGATGCTTCCCGAGAGCTGTCGGCTAGCAGCTGTTAAGCTCGCGGCTGCCAGCGTCCTTTCATGTGGTGGCCCGCCGAAGCGCCCAGGTCTCAGACCCCGAGGCTACGGAGAAGCAGCATCCCCCGGCTTGGGCGGTGTCCTGGTGCTGCGGACTGGGACAACCGCCGCCTTCGCCAGAAGGTTCAGCACTTCCTTGTCCGACATCCGGTCCCAATCCTGGGGGAAGTGCGCAAGCCGGCGACGCTGGTTGGCGCACTCGAAGCACAGCCAACCGTCGCTGTAGTCGCCGAGGAAATCTTCGGCTGCGGTTTTGGGGTGGATCGCGGAGCGCGCAACCTGCCACACTCGCCACCTCGTTCCACTTTCGTCGACTATGTCGCGGACTGCCATTGGACCCTTAGCTCCCTATTGCGTTTGAGTTGCTTCGATATAGGTCGTCTCGCGTCAGCGGGACCCCTGCGATCCCCTCCGGGGTCGGCTTGGAGAGAAGTGTCTGGACGATGTTGATTCCTGCAGTGCGAAAACCGTACGCGCCCGCCGACATGTAGAGGCGCCAGACCCGATACGTACGTTCCCCGACCAATCGGATCGCCTCGGCCCGGCGTTTCTCGAGTCCCCGCAACCAGATCCTCAGGGTCATCATGTAGTGCTCCCGGAGGCTTTCCACGTCCCGGACCTCGAATCCAACCGATTCGGCGCTCCTGACGATGCTCCCAAACGCGACCAGACGCGCGTCGGGGAAGACGTACTTGTCGATGAACTGGTCCCGCTTCCACAGCCAGCGCCCGAACCGTTCGCCAAGGGTGTTGGCGCGGCGGGCAGCCCTGAGACTGACCTCGCAGTGATTCAGGAAAAGCCCGCCCGGCTCCAGTGCCTGAAACGCCCGCGCGAAATACAGCGGCTGTTGATTCTCGGGCACGTGCTCGGTCACTCCCACCGAGCTGATTTTGTCGAACCGCGCATTAGCAGGCAGGTCCCGAAAATCCATCATCTGGACTTTGCACGTGTCACTCAAACCACGCTCGGTGATCTTCGCCTGGGCATGAATCGCTTGCGCGGAGCTCAAAGTGATGCCGGTCGCGCGGGCGCCGTAGTGTTCGGCGGCGTGCATCACCAATCCGCCCCACCCGCAACCAATGTCGAGCAAGCGGTCGCCGGGACGCAAACGCAGCTTGCGGCAGATGTGATCGATCTTGTTGATCTGAGCCGTCGCGAGATCGTCGGACTCGCTCCGGAAATATGCGCAGGTGTAGAGCATGCTCGGGTCGAGCCAGAGCGCGTAGAAGTCGTTGCCGACATCGTAATGGAACTGGATCTCCGATTCGGTGCTCCGGCGCGCACGCGGCGTCAGCAACCGCAGCGACCGCGAGTAGCGGCTCTCCGCAAGCGGAGCGACTTCGTCGTCGCGAGGCAGTGCGAGAATGGCTGGAATCAATCTCAGAAGGGCGCCAGCCGACTGAATGCGCTGGCCGATCGCATCGCCGAGTCCCATCGCTGATTCGACGTTGCCCTCGATGTCGATGTCGTTGGAGATGAAGGCCTCGACGATCGACAGCTCCGACGGAGGCAGGAGCATCCGCCGCAGCGCGCCGCGTCGGCGGATGTGGAGCGAGAAGTCCGCGCGCGGACGGCAGGTCCCTTCGGTGACGGTTCCGTCCCAAAGTCGGATGTCGTAGGTGCGGTCGGCAGACGGACCGAAAACCTGGTCGAGCACCGCGAGAGTCGCCGGGATCGCGCGGTCGGTTGGCGCATAGCCCGTAACCTGACCCGACTCCGCTTTCGCAGCCGGAGACTGGAGGACGGGATCTATGCGCTGCGGCTGCGACATCTATGGGATGGGTTTGGGAGACCGATAACGCCGGGAGCGCATAGTGTCTGTCACCCCGGCGAAAGCGTCAAGAGGAAACTGCTGGCCGGGACGCTTTTACGGGAAACGGAGCCCAAAAGTGATATGAAAGTGGCAGTGCGGTGATATGAAACCGACAGTTCGGGCCCGACCTAAGCGACCAGAGTGGCTCCGCAGCGCGAGCAATACTCCGCGTCGGCCTCGGGTCGTGGACCGCACTTCTCGCATACCGGAGCATTGCCGGCGCGCATCGCGGTCAGTGCCTGCGCCGTGTATCGGGCTTTGAGGGATTCATAGTCGCCGTCGGAGATTTTGCCCGTCTGGCGATCGAACTCGAGCTCACGCAACGCGTCGACAGCCGGCGACGTGCGCGCTTTGCGCTGGGTTGCCCGTGGGGCGGGCGCGACTCCCGCACGGTAGAGCGGATACAAAACGTAGCAGAGCGAAGCGACGGCCAGAGCCGTGCCGATCAGGAGCGCAGTCACCCGTCGCGCCGCACCGCCGCATCGAGCGCGGCGAGCTCGCCCTCCGACGCGTCCACGTAGTGAGCCGGCCTCGCGACCGCGACCGGCGCGCGCGCCTTCCAGCGTTTGATCAGCGCCGTCACCAGAACCGCGCCGCCGCCCAGTGCGATGAACGGCATCGTATAGCCGACCAGATTGAAGCCGCTTTTTCCGGGGGCCATCAGCACCTTCTCGCCATACACGGACTTGAAGGCAGCGAGAATCTCGTCAGCGCCATAGCCGCCGGAGACGAGCCCCATCACGTCGGCGTGCATCGCGGGAGAAACGCTGCAGGCGAAATCGGTGGTGCGGCAGGTGTACACGTCGAGATTGCACCCACACTGGCAGTGGAGCTTGTGCTCGAGGTCGTCGCGCTGGGCGTCGGACATCGACGCCGATGCACCAGCTTTTGCGGGCAAAGTCACAGGACGATAGACCTCGTTGGCGTCGGCCATGGGTCCGTTGAATGTCTGCACCGCCTGCGCAGCCGCGAGTCGGCGCGGAAACATCGCTGCTCCCAAACCGAGGGCCGGCACTGCCAACAGAAATTCGCGACGCTTCATCGGCTCACGCTCCAACGAGGTCGGGGACGCGCTCGCCGACAGGGTGCGGCTTGAGGACCGCCGCGTATCCCGCGCGCACCCGCTGCCGGTCAGCAGCCGGCCACATCACCACCAGACCGCCGAACGCCATCAACGCGCCGCCGAGCCAGACCCATCGCACCAGCGGATTGAAGGTCACCCGGATCTCGGCGCCGTCCGCCCCGCGCACACCGGCGAGCACGACGTAGACATCCTGCTTGAACGATCCCTTGATTCCGACTTCAGTCGAAGGCTCGAAGGTCGGTGATCCGCGCGAATCGACGTGCTGGCGCTTCTCGCTGGTGATAACTCCCTCTGACTTGCCGTCGCGAGTGACATCGAGTGCGATGGCAGTCACTTCACGATTCAGAACGTTGTACCGCGAGATTCCCTGGCTGAGGAAGCTCCACTTATGTCCCCACGCATCGGTGACGACCTTCGTATCACCGGCACTCAAGTTGAGATCGAACTCGCGCTTGAACGCGAGTCCCGCGAACGCGGCGAAAACGACGACGACGCCAAGGTGGACGATGTAGCCGCCGTAGCGTCTGCGGTTGCGCGCGATCAGCCGCGGGAAGGCGACGATCCGTGATTCGCCGTACATCCTGTGGCGCGCGTTGATGCCCTTGTAGAACTCCTGGACGATGGTCGCGACGACCAGCGCGCCGAACGTATACGACAGCAGCGCGGCGAGATTGTGAACGCCGAGCGCGAGGCAGAGGATGCCGGCGGTGACGGCGACCGCGACGGGCGTCAGAAACTGTCGCCTGAGATTGGCGACCGATGCGCGCCGCCACGCGATCAGCGGACCGATGCCCGTCAGCAACAACAGCAAGAGTCCGAGCGGAATGTTGACGGTGTTGAAGAACGGCGGCCCGACGGTGATCTTGTTGCCCCGCACGGCTTCACTGATGATCGGGAACAGTGTGCCCCACAACACCGAGAACGCGATCCCGACAAGAATCAGATTGTTGTAAAGGAATGCGGCTTCCCTGCTGATCATGCTCTCGAGCTCAACGTTGGAGCGGAGGTCCTGAAGTCTGGTCGAGACGAGATAAGCGGTGACCACGATCGACAGAATCAGAAAGGCGGCGAACCATTTGCCGACCGGTGACTGCGCGAAGGAGTGGACGCTGGAGATCACTCCGCTGCGGGTGATGAAGGTGCCGAAGATCGAGAGCAGGAACGCGGATACGACCAGCGTCACGTTCCATTTGCGCAGCATCCCTCGCTTCTCCTGCACCATGATCGAATGCAGGAACGCGGTGTTCACCAGCCATGGGAGGAGCGACGCGTTCTCGACCGGATCCCAGGCCCAGTAGCCGCCCCAGCCAAGCTCGACGTATGCCCACCACATTCCCAGCACGATGCCCACGGTGTTGAAGAACCAGGCGAGCAGCGCCCAGCGCCGCACCGCGGCGAGCCATTCCGCGTCGAGGCGCCGCGTCAACAGCGCCGCGATCGCGAACGCAAACGGAATCGACGTGCCGACGTAGCCGAGGTAGAGATTCGGCGGGTGGATCGCCATGCCCGGATTCTGGAGCTGCGGATTGAGTCCGCGCCCGTCGGCGGGGATGAAGTCGAGGCGCTCGAAAGGATTGGAGCCGAGGCAGATCGTCGCGAGGAAGAAAACGAGGATCAGCGCGAGGGTGCCGGCCACGTACGGCATCAGCTCGCGGTTGCGCGCGCGATTGGTCCACAGAGTGATCGCCGTGTAGATCGAAAGAATCAGCGCCCAGAAGAGCAGCGATCCCGACTGCCCGCCCCAGAACGCGGTGATCGTATAGACCTTGGGCAGGTTGGCGCTGGTGAACGACGCGACGTACTTGATCGAGAAGTCGTGGGTGAGGAGCGCCGTCCATAGTCCGAGCGACGCGAGGATCACCATTGCGAGGGTCGCGTAGAGAGCGCGCGCGCCGCTTTCGACGAGATCGGTGCGCCGCATCTGTCCGCCGGCGAACGACACCGTTGCGCCCCAGGTCGCCATCAAGAGGGCGACCCAAAGGGACAGTTCACCAATAAGGATCACGAGAGATTGATGATGCTGGAGGTCACGCAAAGAATATAGTAGGAGGATCGAGTATTCCGGACTAAGGGCATCGACGAGTCCGAACTGATCGAGGATCGCGGACGCGGACCATCGAGGGCTACCGAGGACTATCGAGGATTGTCCGCAGTGGTTCTCTTCCTCGATGCTCGATCAGTCCGCGATTGTCGATGCAGTTGGTTCGGAATACTCGATCCTCCTCGCCCCCGCCGAGCCCTTCGCCGATTATAGTTACGCGATTAACCCCGTACCCTCCCTCCGCCATCATTACCTCCGAACGAGACTCCCTCCTCCTCCAGCTCCGCCAGCTCGAGCGCGCGGCGCAGCCGCTGGATCCGGGTGCCAATCGGCGCAAGAAGCTGCGCGCGCTGATCTTCGCCGCGGCCGAGCGGTTTTTGCGACGCATCGACAGCCAGCGCGCATTCGTCGAGAGCGACTCTAAAGGAAGCGGCCTGCTCGACCTCCCGATCTCCGAGCACGCCCGAGACGCGGCGACGTTGCTCGGCGTGCTCGAGCGCGAGGTGATCCAGCCCGGCGGACATCCGGCCTCCCCCGGATACCTCGCCTACATCCCCGGCGGCGGTCTCTATCAATCGGCGCTCGGCGACTACCTCGCGGCGGTCACCGACAAGTACGCCGGAGTTTTTTTCGCCGGACCCGGCGCGGTGCGAATGGAGAACATGCTGATCCGCTGGGTCGCGGATCTCGCCGGATATCCACCGACAGCAGCGGGCAACATTGCCTCCGGCGGCAGCATCGCGAACCTCATTGCCATCACTACCGCGCGCGACGCGCACCACCTCACCAGCGCCGACTATCCGCGCGCCGTCGTGTACCTCACCGACCAGGCGCACCACTCGATTCAGAAAGCGCTGCGCGTCGCCGGGCTCGCTGAGGCACAGATCCGTTCGGTGCCTGTCGATGATCGTTATCGGATGCGCGTCGATGCATTGGCGCAGGCGATCGCCGCTGACCGCGCCGCTGGACTCAAGCCATGGCTGATCGCGGCCGCGGCGGGCGCCACCGACACCGGTGCAGTCGATCCGCTGCACGACATCGCCGCCGTCGCCGACAAAGAATCGTGCTGGTTCCACGTCGACGCGGCGTACGGCGGATTCTTTCTGCTCACCGAACACGGTCGCGAGATCCTGCGCGGTATCGAGCGCTCCGACTCCGCGGTACTCGATCCGCACAAGGGACTCTTTCTGCCGTGGGGATCGGGAATGGTGATTGTCCGCGACGCGAAGCTGCTCGAGGCGAGCAACAACTATTCAGGCAACTACATGCAGGACGCGGTGCGCGAGGCGGGTGTACTCTCCCCCGCCGATCTCTCTCCCGAGCTCACCAAGCATTTCCGGGGTCTGCGAATGTGGCTGCCGCTGATGCTCGCCGGTCTCAAGCCGTTTCGCGCTGCGCTCGAGGAAAAGCTACTCCTCGCCCGATACTTCTACGACGAAGTCCGAGAGCTAGGCTTCGAGACGGGCCCGGCGCCCGATCTGTCGATCGTCACCTTTCGCTGGAATCCGCGCGACGCGGCTGCCGGGGATGTCGATCAGATGAACCGACGGATCGCCGACGCGCTACGAAAGGACGGTCGCATCTTCATGTCGACGACAGTGCTCGACGGAAAGTTCACCATCAGGATGGCGGCACTCGGCTTTCGCACCCACCGCCGCGACATCGATCTTGCACTGCGACTCCTCAAGGAGCAGGTTGCCGCGATCACCTGAGCGCTAGGCGCGCTGGTCGGCCTTGTAACCCGGGGTCTGCTTGTACTTCTCGGGCGCGTTCTCGTAACGTGACGCGCACTTGGCAAGCAGCGTCGTGGCGCGGAAGGTATTGTCGCGGCCAAGCCGGCCCTCGACGACGACATCGACGCCGTCGGTGAAAGTGTCGGGAGTGATGCCGCGGTACACCACGTTGTACGTCTGCGCGCCGTCGGTCATCTTGAACTCGACCTGCCTGCCGCCCGGCTCGCGCACGATCGACCCGTTCACGACTCTCGCGCCAACCTTGACGCCCGTCTCATAAAACGTCGGGTCGGTGTGGGTCTTGGCCGACAGCTCGGCCGGAGTCAGGTAATAGACCCCGGTATCACGGATGGCGCTCGCGGCGAGATAACTCGCGGTTCCAATCACGAGCGCGCCACCGATGATGAATTTGGTGCGGGCCTTCATGGCTCCAATATAGCCGTTCGCCGCACGCGCCGAGAAGTTCTATTGACAGGGTGTGGACGGGGTCATAAGTGTATGTCCCCACTTGCCGGCGATGGTAACGATGGGCCCGTCCCTCCCCAGACCACTGCGCGCGATCGCGCTGAGTACCGCCGCGATTGTGGTCGCGTCGTGCGGAGGCGGGGACCACGGCACGGCGCCTGAGGCGATCGGCAAGATCGCGATCTCGCCAACCAATCCGCCGGCGATCGCGGCCGGATCCAGCCTTCAATTGACGGCGTCGGTCGTGAGCACCACTGGCAAGCCGATGTCCGCCGACGGGCTGAGCTATACGACCAGCGCCCCAGCCGTCGCAACCGTCTCAGGCACCGGTCAGGTGAGTTCGGTTGGACCGATCGGAAGCACATCGATTGTCGCTTCGATTGGGAGTATCCGCAGCAACAGCATCTCGATCAACGTGGTTGCGGGACCGGCCGCTGCGTTGACCCGCACCAGTCCGGACCCTGGAACGGTCGCACCCGGCGCAACCGTCGGCGACTCGGTGAGATTCGCGGTGAAGGACGCCTTCGGGAATCCGATTGCGCACACGCCGATAACCTTCTCGGTCTCCGCGGGCGATGGATCGGCATCGCCCTCCAGCAGCCAGACTGATGAGACCGGTCGAGTGGCAACCGTGTTTACGACTGGATTGACCCCCGGGACCAATACACTCGACGCGGTTGTAATTGGTATTCCGCCCGTCGCACTCTCGCTGGTCACCGCGGTCGGGAGCGTCAACATCTCGGCGATCGGGCCCGCTCCGATGACACCTGGCACGAGCATTACCATCGACGGCACTGGCTTCGATCCGGTAGCGACTGGCGACGTCGTCACCATCGATGGTCAAAGCGCGCCCGTCACCAGCGCGACCGCGACGCGCATCGTGGCCGCGATTCCATCGCTGATTCCGTGTCAGCCCACCCATGAGGCGAGGATCCAGGTCACCGCCAACGGGGCGACCGCGTTCGCGCGCCAGACGATGCAGGCGGGAGTACAGCGCCCGATGGCAGTCGGCGCGACCGTCGTTCTGACCAGCGCAGCAGACATAAGCTGCAGCGAGCTGTCACCGGCCAGCGGCCGTTACGTCGTGAACGTCATCAACCCGTTCACCGTGCCGACGGCGTTGACTGCGTTTCATCTCGTCGGAGCGACTTCGATCCCCGCCGGGACGACCTTCTCGCCGAACATCTTCACCCTCCGGCAAACGATACGAGTGCCTGAGGCGACGCGCCCGCCGGCCGGTGATGCAGCCGCCACCGTCACGCGCACCGCCGCGCATCTGGTGCAGCTCGAATCCAACCGCGCGATTTATGCGCTGATGAAAAAGAATTTTCGCCGCATCCCGAAGACGTCGATCAGCGGGGGCGCGGCACCTCGTTCGCTGACCATCGTCCCCACCGTCGGCCAGACGCGCACCTTCCGGGTGCTCAATCCATCGACCGCGCTCGGCGCGTCCGCGAACTGCACCGACTACACCGAGATCACCGCCCGCGCGGTTTACGTCGGCACCCGCGCAATCGTGTACGAGGACGTCGCGGCTCCGCTGCACGGGCAGATGGATTCGTACTTCACCGCGCTCGGACAGGAATTCGACAACACCATGTACCCGAGCGACGCAGCGTACTTCGGCGATCCGCTGATCACGGATCCTTCGACCGACAACGACCAGCACCTCAACATGGTCTTCACGCCGGCGGTGCCTTCGAGCCTGCTCGGCTTCGTGGTCAGCTGCGATTTCTTTCCGCAGAGCCTCAACAACACAGCGAGCAACCTCGGCGAGAATTTCTATGCGCGGGTGCCCAAGGTTGCGGGCACCGGATTCAACGACGACACGCCGGATCGCTGGTATCGAACGATCCGAGCCACGGTCGTCCATGAGGTGAAGCACATCGCGTCGTACGGTGCGCACCTCGTCAACGGCGCCAGCAGCTTCGAGGAATCCTGGCTGGAAGAATCGACGGCAATGGTCGCGGAAGAAGTGTGGGGACGAGACCGCATCTACGCCGGCGCGACGTGGAAGGGCAACATGCTCTACAGCTCGACGCTGTTCTGCGATGTCCGGCCGACGACGCCCGCGTGCAACACGCCACCGCTGGTGATGTTCGACCACTTCGCTTCGCTTTATCCCGTCCTGCGGCAGCCCGATGCGACGTCGGTGTTCGGCCGGGTGTCCTCCAACGATTTCAGCTTCTACTACGCCGCGTGGTCGTTCATCCGGCACATCATCGATCGCTACGCCGGATCGGAAGTGGATTTCCTGCGCGGCCTCACTCAGTCAACCAACGCGACGGGAATCAGCAACCTCGAGCGACAGGCTGGCGCTGGGCGCACGTCGATGATGGGCAACTGGTCGCTCGCGCTTTATCTCGACGAGAATGCGGCGATGAGCGGCAACGGCGATGTCACCTTCCCGTCGTGGCACCTGCGCGACATCTACCGCGGAATCAACAGCGACTTCCCTTCCCAGTTTCCGCAGGCCTTTCCGCTCATTCCGATTCCGATCACGAGCGGCGACTTCAGCATCGACCACCAGGGGCTGCACGGTGGATCCTTTGCTTCCTACGAGCTGACGAGCGTGTCGGCGAACGCGCGGACCGTCGGGCTGACCGGCGCTCCGCCGCTGACGATTGCGATTGCGAGAATAGAGTGAGCCGCTAGTCAGGCACGGGATGCAGCGACGCTCCCCGCCTCGAGCAATCCGCGCAGGGTGAAGGCAAACTCCCGCGCGGTCGGACGCTGCTCCGGCTCCTTCGCCATCGCGCGGTTCACCGCCTGCTCGAGCTCCGGCGAAATGTTCGGCGCGAATTCCCTGAGATGCGCGGGCTGCTTCAGCATCTGCATCCGAATCGCCTGCAACGGACCCTTCGACTCGAACGGCAGCCTGCCGGCGATCATCTCGAAGATCATTACGCCCAGCGCGAAGACGTCGGCGCGTCCGTCGTAGCTCTGGTTGAATAGCCGCTCCGGCGCCATGTAAGCGGGCGTACCCAGAAAGGTGCCCGCGGTCGTCTCCTGCTGCAGGTCGGGCGTGTCGGATTTGTCGGTGAGCTTGGCAATCCCGAAGTCGATCACCTTTACCCGCTCCTCACCGCGCACCATGTGCAGAAAGACGTTGCTCGGCTTGATGTCGCGGTGCACGATGCCAAGGCCGTGCGCCTCCGCGAGGGCGGCGCAGACCGCGTGCCCGATTCGCAGCGCGCGGAGTGGCTCGAGCTTGCCCTTGTTTTTCATCTCATCGAGCAGCGAATGCCCGTGGAGCAGCTCCATCACCAGGTACGCGAGGCTTCCGGCCGACACGTCGAAATCGAGCACGGTGACGGCGTTGGGATGGTTGATGCGGCAGGCTGAGATCCCCTCGACGCGGAATCGGTCCAGACTCTCCAGGGCGTCACGGCCGATCGCCGGGCGAAAAACCTTGATCGCGACGGGATGGTGGAGAAAGATGTGCTCGCCGCGGTACACGGTTCCGAACCCACCGGAGCCGATCTTCTCCTTGACCCGATACTTCTCGTCGAGAACGGTGCCGGGCAGGCGCTCCGACAACGCCGAGAAGATCAAATCGGTGCGTCTGGCCGACCGTATGGTTGCGGCGCGCTGCTCGGCCAGCATTCGATTCTTTGCTACGAGCTCTTCGTTCTTGCGCTCGAGCTCCTCGGTGCGGCGCGCGATCAGACGGCGCTGGAGGAAGTTGCTGCGCGCGTAACGTTCCATCGAGTAGTTCGACGAAAACCCGATGATGAAGGTCGAGCCGAGGAAGAACAGATTGTTGACCACCACCGCGCTCGGCGTGTGGTTGATGCCGATCGCGACAGCGAGGTAGGCGCCGACCGTGATCGCCGAGACCGCCGTCGCGTACGGGAGCGTCAGTCGCACGAGCGTGAACGCAAACATGATCGCGAGCAGTAGGCCGGCGTAATACAGATAGCTGCCGGGCGGTGGGATCAGCGCCGTCATCACCACGATTCCGAGCGCCGCGATGAGAGTGACCATGCTGGTGGTTTCGTCGCGGAAGCGCAGGAACTGCGGCTTGTAGGTGAAGACGACGGCGGCTAGCACAATCGGCGCGATCACCACGTAGCGGATGAACCAGAGCTTGTTCCGCTCGACGGGCGCGGTGAAGGTGTCCAGGACGCCGAAGGCGGTGTAGAGCCCGAGCGCCAGCAAAAACGCGAGCCGCACCTGGACCAGGGTGCGCTCGAAGTACTCGGCGGTGAATTCTGCCTCGCGCTCCCCGTCGAAGCGCAGCGTGAGCGGATGCATGCGCACCGCGGCGGCGGTCTCGGGCCGATTGTCGCCCTCGTCCCAGAGCTCCGCCGGCTTCGCGAGCAGCGGGACTGTAATGTCGTCTCGAGCAGTGAGCTGCACGGAAGATTACTCGGCGAAAATGCCTTTCAGACCGTTCGAGATTCTTGTTTCAAGCTCACCGCGCGTGCCGCAGTGGTTGTACTCGCCAGTGAAGAGGACTGGTCGCGCGACCGCATCGACAGTAGTGATGACCGTCGTCGTCAGCGAATCCTGCGGCTGCAGCTGGGTGGTTACCGACAGATTCACATCGTAGAAGTCGGCGCTGGCCCGCCCCTGCGCGTAACCGCAATCGATATACTTGCTGAGCGAGACGCCGTGAAGCTGACGTCGAGCCTGAAGGCCGCGGTTCCCGAGCAGATAACTGGCGCGATCGACCACTGTGAGCGGGATTCCAAGCGAGTCGTATACCGCTGGCAGGAGTCCCCACAGCCGGTCGATCGGTGCGTAAATCGTCGAGGCTCCGGCGATGGGGACCGCGCCGGTGGAGATCGCCTGGTTTCCTCCGGAGCTGGAGACGCGGGCGACGCCGCTATTCGCTGAACCGGGAGCAGTGCGGGCAGCGCCGGATGATGCACATCCAGCAACGAGGGCGAGGCCGAGCAATGAAAGTCCGCGCATGGTGCCTCCTTTCCGAAGCGGAACCATACGCCCGGCCGGGTGCACTGTCCAGAACCGCGTTGCTACGTAACATGGCGTATGTCAGCCCGCATTCAGCGGGCAGAGATTGGGGGCGACGTCGATCGCCAACCCTCAACCACTCCTTCGATGAAAGCCCTCCTTCTGTTGTTCGCTCTCGGTGCAGTCGATGCCGGAGCCCAGGCCCGAAGCGTCGCCTGGCCCGTCCAGGCCGGTGCGCGGGTGCGCGTCGTGTCGTCGAGGATCGGAAGCGATCCCGCGACCGGACGCGTGGTCGCGGCAACCTCGGACACTCTCGTCTTCAGCCGAGCCGCCGGGGACGTTCAGCTCTCCATCCCAACAGAGACGATCCTCAAGCTTCAGGTCGCCCAGGGCACTCACACGCGGAAGGCGAAGGGCATGCTGGCTGGATTTCTCATTGGAGCCGGCACGGGCGCCCTACTCGGCGCGGCGAGTTACAAGAAGGACAATTGCCCCGAGCTTTGCATTTTCCCCGATTCCCGAGGCTTCGACGCCACGATCGGCGGCGCCTTTGTGGGAGTGGTCGGTTCAGTGGTTGGGCTGATAGTGGGTGCGCACGCGGTCGATACGTGGGTGCCCGTCGCGCTGCCGGGGCGCTAACTTCGAGGCATGAGATGGGTGTGGATCGCTCTGGCTTCGACAGCTTGTATCGCCGCGAACGCGGGCGCCCAGGGCGCGAAGGTCGAGCCACAGGGTCCACTCGCGCGCTACGCGATGTGCAAGTTCCCGGACAGCCTCTACGCCGACAGCACCGCGCGGCTCACTGGAACCGGCGTGCGATTCCGCTCCGTCACTACGACAAAGGGCGAGAAAAAGATCTCGGCGGTCGACGGATATCGGTTCCTGCTTTCCCAGGGCCGACCGAGCTACTTCGCGGACATCACCGTCGAGCAGTCTGATTTCGGCCTCTACCGGGTGGACAAGGACGCCGCCATCGACAACCTGCACTACGTGCTTCAGTCGGCGGTGGGCCACCCGTACTGGGAGCACGACGAACGGGATGGCTTCGAGATCTTCGGCGAGACCGATGGATCCTTCGACGAACGAGGGCCGACCGGCCGCTACGTGATCGTCAACGATGCGACTCAGACCATCATCAGCATCAATTTTCTGGGTCAGGCTCCCCAGGACCGTCGCTTCGTCAACATCGACGAGCACGACGATATCCGCGATGGCGTAATCAAGGCGCTGATCAAGTGCGGACGACGCTGACTCGTTAGAACGTCGGCGCGGCTACACTCGTCACTACCTTATAGTATGGGCGCTTAGAACCGCCCCCGCCCCCGTGCCGAGTGCGTCCCAGGTCAGGTCGCGCACGCTGAAGAGGTTGCCAGGCACCCGGCGATCGTGAAGCTCGCGCGCGACGCCGATGCCGAGCGTGATGCCGATCGCGCCACTCATCGCCGGACGGTGATTGGCTCCCGCCAGCTGCAGCGCGCTGTACGAGACGCTCTCGATAAACGCAGACATCAAAAAATGTTTGAGCTTGTCGATGCCGAACCATGAATCGGTATGGACGACTGCAGTCTGACCGTAGATCAGGTTCACCGCCAGGCACAGACTGAGGATGCTGTTCATTTCGGTCGGCGGGAGGTGGGACGCGGGAGGCGGGAGGCGGCGCGCGCTGGGGCAAGCTTCGCCTCGCGGGTTTTCGCCGCACGGGGCGCGGCGCGTTTTTTTGCGCGTTTGGGCGGGGGCGCATCGCCGGTGTCGCGCGCCCAGCCAAGCGATGCGCGGACCGCGCGATCCCAGCCCGCGACCAGCTCGCGCGCCGATTCGGGAGCGATCGCCGGCGTGAACCGCTCGAACGATCGCGTGCCCATGAATTCGTTCGCGTCGCGCCACACGCCACCCGCAATGCCCGCCAGTCCCGCTGCGCCTAGCGCGGTCGTCTCGATCATGTCGGGCCGCTCGACGGGAATGCCAAGCACATCGGCCTGGAACTGCATCAGCCAGTTGTTGGCCGATGCCCCGCCATCCACTCGCAGCGACGCGAACCTGATCCGCGCGCGCTTCGCCATCACCTGCAACATCTCCGCGGTCCCGTACGCCATCGACTCCAGCGCCGCGCGCGTCAAATGCGCGCGACTCGACCCGCGGGTTAGCCCGACGATCGTTCCTCGCGCCCTCGGCTCCCAGTTGGGCGCGCCGAGCCCGACCAGCGCCGGCACGAAATAGACGCCGTCGTTGGACTCCAGCGACATCGCCAACCGCTCGCTCTCCGCGGCGTTGAAGAGAATGCCGAGGCCGTCGCGCAGCCACTGGATCGCTGCGCCGGCGATGAAGATCGCCGCCTCGAACGCGTACGCGACACCGCCGGTCTCATCGCAGGCGACGGTGGCGAGCAGCCCTTCACCCGCGCGCGGAATCTTCTTGCCGGTGTTGAGCAGGAGGAACGCGCCGGTTCCATAGGTGTTCTTCGCCTGACCCGCGCCAAAGCAACCCTGCCCGAACAACGCTGCCTGCTGATCGCCGGCGACGCCGGTGATTGGGATTGCCTTGCCAAAAAACGCAGTGAGGCTTCTGCCGAAATCACCGGCCGACGCGCGTACCTCTGGTAGTACTTCCATCGGCACGCCGAACAGATCGCACAGCTCCTTGCTCCAGCGGAGTCTGTTGATGTCGTACAGCAAAGTGCGCGATGCGTTGGTCGGATCAGTAGCGTGGACGCGCCCGCCGGTGAGCTTCCAGATCAGCCACGTGTCGATCGTGCCCGCCAGCAGCCTGCCGTTCCGTGCGACAAACGCGATCTCGGGCCGTTTGAGCAGCCATTCGATCTTCGTCGCCGAGAAGTATGGATCGGGTCGCAGACCGGTGCGCTCGGCGATCCACTTCGATTTGCTTTTGAGCTGCGCGCACCGATCCGTGGTGCGCCGGTCCTGCCAGACGATCGCGCGCGCCAGCGGCTTTCCCGTATCGCGGTGCCAGACGACTACAGTTTCGCGCTGGTTGGTGATGCCGATGGCGTCGGGCTTCACTCCGCTCACAGCGACTGCCTCGCGCGCGGCGGTCAGGGTGCGCTCGAGGATCTCGTCGGCGTCGTGCTCTACCCACCCTGGCGCCGGATAGTGCTGGGTGATCTCCTGGTATCCGCGGCCGGCGACGCGGCCGTCGGCGCCGATCATCAGCGCGGTCGTGCCCGTCGTGCCCTGATCGATCGAGAGCACGTGCTTCATCGACGGATCACCACGGCGCATCGGGATGATCGGCCGACTGTCGTCGGAGAGTAGCGCTTCACTCATTCACTGCGCCGCCAAAAGAAATCATCACTCCATCCTCGGCTGCTTTCTGCGTTCCGGGAAGTACTCGTCGAGAAAGTCGATCAGCGCGCTCTCCTCCGGGGCGTGGCCGGTGCCGTTGCGTGACGTCGCGTGCTTCGGCAGCGAGATCGTCGTTCCGCTGCGCAGATATTTCATCACCACTACCGGATGCACGTAGGACTTTCTGCAGATCGTCGGAGTGTTGCCGAGCTCAGCGGCTACGAGTCGCACCGCGGTAACCACGTTCTTCTTTCGCTCCGTCTGGCTCTTTCCCTTCCCCAGCTCGGCGAGCACCGTCGCCGCGCGCAGCGTCCCGCCCCACGTCCGGAAGTCCTTGGCAGTGTACGGAAACTGCGCGATGTATTCGATGTAATCGTTCACGTCGCGCGAATCGACGTCCTGCCATTTGCGATCCTCCAGATAGCGGAACAGCCGCGGACCAGGCGTGTCGAGAAGCTCTCCCACGAATCTCGCCAGGTCTTTAGCGACCACCACGTTCCGCTGCGTGATCGATCGCTTGCCCCTGTACTCGAAGACTACGGTGTCGCCATAGACGGTCACGTGGGATTTCCGCATCGTCGTAATGCCGAAGGTGTTGTTTTCCTTCTCGTAGCGCTCGCTGCCGACGCGAAAGAATCCATGCGAAATCAGCCGCACTATTCCGGCGCAGACTTTCTGCTTGGTGAGTCCACGGCGGCGAAAATCTCGCTGGATCCGCGCGCGTAAGGTCGGAAGATCGCGCGCCATCTGCCGGACCCGATAGTATTTGCGCAGCTCACCCTTCTCCACCGCGCGCGGATGATACTTGTACTGTTTGCGGCCGCGCGCATCGAAGCCCCAGACCTGGATCGCGGCGCGCGGATTGGTGGAGATGTGCACGTCCCGCCACGCCGGAGGAATACGCAGCGCGTCGAAGCGCTCGAGCTGCGCCTTGTCCTTCACCGCCGCACCACTCGGCGAGCGGTAGCGGAATCCCTTTGCCTTCGTGCCTTCACGGACTATCCACTTCTGCGCCATTTATTGCATCGCCCAGTAGCAATATTTCTGGATAGATTTTGAGCGGCCGCCGCTCGACGAATTCCGGCAATCTACCAACAAATACATCTCGATGCCCTTCAAATTCCTGACGCTGGAGGTCGCTGACCGCGTCGCCACTCTCACCGTCAACCGGCCCGACAAGCTCAACGCTCTGAACGACGCGACCATCGCCGAGCTTGGTCACGCGATCGACGAGATCCGCGTCGACGACGCCATCGGCGGCGTGATTCTCACCGGCGCGGGGCGCGCCTTCGTCGCAGGCGCGGACATCTCCGAGCTCTCCTCGCAGAGTCCGGTGCTGGCGAAGGCGCGTGCACGCGCAGGGCAGGATGTGTTCCGCAGATTCGAGACTTGCCCGAAACCCGTCATCGCCGCCGTCAACGGCTTCGCACTCGGCGGCGGGTGCGAGCTGGCGATGGCTTGCCACATCCGCATCGCGTCGGACGCGGCAAAGTTCGGCCAGCCGGAGAGCAAGCTCGGGATACTTCCCGGTTATGGCGGCAGCCAGCGACTTCCGCGGCTGGTCGGCAAAGGCCGCGCGATGCAGCTGCTGTTGACCGGCGAGATGATCGACGCCGCCGAGGCGTACCGGATCGGGCTGGTCAACAAGGTGGTCCCGGCCGATCGTGTAGTCGCCGAAGCGCGCGACATGATGAAGGCGATCCTCGCCAACGGCCCGCTCGCGATCGCGCTTTGCATCGAGGCCATCGATCGCGGCCTGCAGATGTCGCTCGAGGAAGGGATGATTCTCGAGGCAAATCACTTCGGCCTGCTCGCCGCCACCGACGACATGCGCGAGGGGATGCGCGCCTTTTTGGAGAAGCGCGCGCCGGCATTCAAGGGGAAGTGACGAGGCCAACGGTCACCGCAACGGCAGACACCGGCCGCGCAAGCGAAGATCGCATTCGGCTCAACTCCATATCGATTCGCGATTTCCGGAATCTGGAGCGGGTCGATCTCGAGTTGCCGCGCGAAGGCGCGGTCGTGGTCGGGGACAACGGTCACGGCAAGAGCAATTTTCTCGAGGCGATCTACTACCTGCAGATCCTGCGCTCCATCCGTGACGCTCGCGATCAGGATCTGACGCGCTTCGAAACGTCGGGGTTCCACATCTCGGCGCAAGCGCACACACCCGCCGCTCACGAGATCTCGGTGGGCTTCGATCGCAATGCCAAGCGAAAGAAAGTCAGCATCGACGGCAGCGAGGTCAAACGTCTGAGCGATGCGCTCGGTGCACTGCCGTCAGTGATGTTCTCGCCGCGCGATCTGGAGCTGGTGAGCGGTCCGCCAACCGAGCGGCGTCGCTTTCTCGACCTGGTGCTCGCGCTTACCGACCGGAAATATCTCAATGCGCTCCAGCACTATCGCGCCAATCTCTCCCGGCGGAACGCCGCGCTGCGCCACGCTGCCCGCCGCGGCTCCGCATCCAACGAGCAGCAGGTGGCGGTCTGGGAGCCGGCCCTCGCCGAGCATGGTTCGCTGCTGATCGAAACCCGCGCCCGCTGGGTACGGGAGTCGGCGGCGGAGTTTTCACACCTCACGGAAAGAATCGGTGAGAGTGGAACCGCCGAAATGCGCTATGTGAGCCCGTTCGCGGAGTCGGAGGCACGCCACGACGTTCTGCTCGCCGCGTTCGAGGAAAAGCGCGCCATCGACCTGCGCCGCGGAATCACCCACGTCGGCCCCCACCGCGACGAGCTCGAGCTGACCCTCGACGGTAAGGACATCCGGCTGTTCGGCTCCGCCGGCCAACAGCGCTCGGCGGCGATCGCGCTGAGAATGCTGGAGGCAGGTACCCTGCGCCGGCATGCGGGGGCTGAGCCGCTACTCCTCCTCGACGATCCGTTCGCGGAGCTCGACATCAGGCGGGCGGCAAGAATTCTGGTGATGCTCGAGGAGCGCGGGCTCGGCCAGACCATCCTGGTGGTTCCGCGCGAGGCGGATGTCCCGCCGGGACTGATGCAGCTCGACCGCCTGCAGATCAGCAACGGGGTCATCACGCGCTGGCTTCCTCCCGGGATCGCGACGATTGATGCAGCGCCGGAGCGCGCCGAGCGGTAAAATATCGCTGCAGCCAACTTCAACCGCGGAGGTCAGGAATGTCCACACCCGGCGGCAAGAAAAACACCCACGACTATAAGGCGCGTCTCATCTGGGACGGCAACCTCGGCACAGGCACGACGACGTACCAGGGATATGGCAGGAAGTATCGGCTGCAGATCGATGGCAAACCGGACATCGTCGGCAGCGCCGACCCGATGTTCCGCGGCGACGCGAACGCCTACAACCCCGAAGATCTCTTCGTTGCCGCGCTGTCGTCGTGTCACCTGCTCAGTTATCTCGCGCTGTGCGCGCGCAGCAAGATCAACGTCATCGCATACGAGGATCACGCGATCGGCACGCTGGTGCTGCGTCCTGACGGCGGCGGCATCTTCGAGAGTGTGACGCTGCGGCCGGTCGTAACTCTGGCGCCGGGCAGCGACGAGAAGCGCGCGATGGAGCTCCACGAGACGGCGCACGATCTCTGCTTCGTCGCGGCGTCGGTGAAGATCCCGGTGCTGCACGAGCCGCAGATCAAGGTCGAGGGTGCGGAGACAACGCGCGCGGCGCAGCGCTCGACGGAGATCGAGTCGCGGCCCTGACCACGGCGCAGCGCTCGACAAAGGCAACGCCGCGTGATTTTCCTCGTCGGACTCCTCGGATTGCCGCTCGTTTACTTCGCGGCGCTCGTGGTCATGTTGTTCAAGCGCGAGTACCGCGGAGTCATCACGAGTCTCCTGCTCTTCACGGCGGCTGTGATTTCCGGCGGGTGGGCGATCGTGCAGTCGCGGTCGTCCACCGCCGGAATCGGATTCCTCGGCCTGCCACTGCTCGGTGCGATGGCTGGATTCCTCGGCATCGCATTTGGACTTTTGAGGGATGACGCGCGGCCGGAGCGCAAAGCGTTTGCCTGGGTCGGACTGACCGCGGCGCTAATGCTCGTCGGCTTCAACATCTCCCAGGGCCTCGAGACCAAAAGGAAAAACCGCGATCGCGATGACATTCAGGCCGCGCATTCCGCCGAGATCGCGCGCGATCGAGACATCGTCGCTGCCGGATTGAAAGCGAATCCACAGCACCAGCGCGCATGGCTCGACAGCGCCATCCGCGCGCACCGCGACGACCGCGCATTTCTGCTCGCCGCGCTGCCAAACGACTCCATCTCGCCCGGTCTCCTCGACACCCTCGCCAGCTCCGACGACATGGGCATCGCGCTCGAGGCAGTTCGCAATCCGACTACGACTGCGCAAACTCTCGAGCGGGTATACAGAACGAAGACGTACCCCGACTATTTCTTTCAGGCGCTCGCCGCGCATCCCCACACTCCGCCGAGCGTTCTCACCGAGATGTATAAGCGCCCGCGAACCATCGGCGGGCTGGCGATCTGGTTTGCCGGCAATCCGGCGACCCCGCGCGACATCCTCGAGGACATCGCGCGCAACAACGGCGACCGCAGCGTCATCGCATCTCTGCTCGAGAATCCCGCCACCGACTGCCGTATCCTCACCCGCCTGGCGGTCAATCTGATGAAGGATCACAACCGCGACGCCGAAGACGCCAACGTCGCCCGACTCAACGAGCTGGTGCCGCTCAAGTGTCCGAACACCACCTGACCACGCACACCGTTTAGTCTTCAGGATGGTGTTCGACCTGTTCAAGTCGCGTCGTCGCGCGCGCCTCCGCGCCAAGCCCGTTCCGCCGGAGTGGCGACGGATTCTGGAGCGGAATCTTCCCGTCTTCAATCGACTTTCCGCCGCGGATCAAACCGAGCTGCTCGGCCACACCCAGGTCTTTCTGGCCGAGAAACATTTCGAGGGCGCGGGCGGGCTCGAGCTCACCGACGAGATCCGCGTCACCATCGCCGGACAGGCGTGCCTGCTGCTGCTGCACCGCGACACGGATTACTACCCCGAGCTGATCACCGTCATCGTCTATCCGTCGGGCTACACGGCGCACGAGGATCGCCACATTGGCGGCGGGATCTGGGAAGAAGGCGGCGAGGACAGGCTCGGTCACACCGGCCAGCGCCTGAGCGCGCTGGTGCTGGCGTGGGACGCAGTCCGCCACGGCGCCGCCGAGCCCGACGACGGGCAGAACCTCGTGCTCCACGAGTTCGCGCACCAGCTGGACTTCGAGAACCAGAGCAGCGACGGCACTCCCGCACTGGCGACGAGCGGTGACTATCGCGCCTGGGCGCGGGTGATGAGCGCCGAATTCAACGCGCTGCGCCGCGCATCGTACGCGGGCGAGCCGACGCTTCTCGATGAATACGGCGCGACCAACCCGGCGGAATTCTTCGCCGTCATCACCGAGGCGTTCTTCGAGCGGCCGCGCGCGCTCAAGGGCAGGCATCCACAGCTTTTCGCGCAGCTGCAGCGATTCTACCAGCAGGATCCAACCACTTACTCGGTCGAGCCCGCGCTTGCGGACTGATTCGGCCGGAGGTCTGCGAGCTTGAATCTCGAAATGTTCACTCAGGCCGACGCGTGGCTGAGTCTCATCACGCTGACCGCGATGGAGATCGTGCTCGGCATCGACAACGTCGTCTTCATCTCGATTCTGGTGGACAAGCTGCCCGGAAAGCAGCAGGGGCGGGCGCGCAAGCTCGGGCTCAGCCTGGCCCTCATCCTCAGGCTCGCACTGCTATTCGCGATCACTTGGGTAATGGGACTCACCGAGCCGCTCATCTCCGCGATCGGCCGCGAGTTCTCCGGACGCGATCTGATCCTGCTCGGCGGCGGACTGTTTCTGATCGCGAAAGCGACGCGTGAGATTCACGAGAACCTCGAAGTCGAAACCCACCGGCGCAAAGCGCCGGGCGGCCGTTCCGCGTTCGGATTCATTCTCCTTCAGATTCTCGCGCTGGACGTGGTGTTCTCGCTGGACTCGGTGATCACGGCAGTCGGCATGGCGCGGCACATCGCCGTGATGGTGATCGCGATGGTAGCGGCAGTGGGAGTGATGCTCGCGTTCTCGGGAAACATCGCGTCGTTCGTCAACCGTCACCCGAGCATGAAGATGCTCGCGCTCAGCTTCCTGTTGTTGATCGGTGTCGTGCTTGTCGCCGATGGAATGGGACAGCACGTCGGCAAGGGCTACATCTACTTCGCGATGGCTTTCTCGTTCGGCGTCGAGCTGCTCAACATGCGAGTCCGGGGAAAATCAGCGCCCGTCCACATGCACAATCGGTTCGCGGAAGAAGCTGATTCTTAGATCTGCGCCCGTTGGCTGACACCCCTAGTCCAAAAGTCGGCAGGTGGGAGACGTGGACAGTCGGGAGTATTTCAGTCTGTCGTGCTTTGCATCTATAGGAAAGGCGAGGCTATCAGACGCCAGTATGACAGCTAAGATACTCCCAGCTGTCCAGTCTCCAGACTGCGGGCTTTGGGACTACAATGGCACGCCGAAGCGCAGCGGACCACGAAGTCGATGTCTGTGCCCTAAGAGACGCCCGCATTCAAGGCCCGGACCGCGATGTACTCCGCCTGGTCGAGGAACCGGCCAATTACCGCGACGCCATCCTCGACTGGAAGTCCCTCGCCGAAGTCCGAGGCTTTACGCACCGCGAGCTCGATCTCCTCACGCACGATCATGAACTCGCGGCGCAGCGCCGATTCGCTCCAGCCGAGACGCTGGCGCTGCGCACCGTGCCGTTCGGAGATGAGCCGCTGAATCTCCACCCCATCGGCGAGCGTCGCTGAGCCGACTCCCCTCGATTCATCCATCACCACCAGCGCGCCGGCGACATCCGCGAGCAATGATGGGAGATGGTCGGCGAGCTGCGAGAAATTCAGTCCCGCAGCGACGCTGAGGTTTGGGTCGGAGCCGAGCCGGTCCACGATCTTCGCGACGGTCTCATCCATCGCCCGCTGCAGCGCGCGACCGACATCTGCCAGCCCGTCGACGTCGCGCTGGGGCATCACCGTCTGGCCGGCGATGGTCGGCGCCTTTTCGACATCATGCAAAACCGTATCGGCGGGAAGCCAGAGCGAGAACGTCGACCCCTTCCCGACTTCGCTCTTCACCGTCAGATCGCCGCCCATCAATCGCGACAGCCGGCGGCTGATGGTCAAACCGAGCCCGCTTCCCTCGCGCGTTCGCGAATGGCCGCTCTCCGCCTGGACGAACGGATCGAAGATCGACAGCAGCTTGTCGGGCGGAATTCCGGCGCCCGTATCGCTGACCCGAAACGCTACATACGACCGGCTCGGTGGGAGCTTCGTATCGGGATCCGGGGATTTTGAGCGCGCGATCTCCACGGTGATCTTGCCACCGGGCGCGGTGAACTTGACCGCGTTGGAAAGCAGGTTCACCAGGATCTGTCGCACCCGCTCGTCGTCACCGCGAAAGACGATGTCTTCTTCGGCGGGCAGCACAGCAACCTCGAGGCCGCGCGCCGCCGCTTGCGGCTGAATCAACGCCATCGCCGCGGCCAGCGTTCCCGTCGCCGAGCACGGCCCCGAAGTGACCTGCAGGCGGCCGGCTTCGACTTTGGCGAGATCGAGAATGTCGTTCACCAGCCCGAGCAGGTGTACGGCACTCATTCTGATACGTCCGATCTGCTCGCGCATCTTGTCGGTGATCGGCCCGGAGATTCCAAGCTCCATCAGCTCGGAGTAGCCAAGCACCGCGTTCAGCGGAGTGCGCAGCTCGTGGGACATGATGGCGAGAAACTCCGATTTCGCCTTGCTCGCCGCCTCCGCCTCGAGCCTCGCCTCGCGCTCGAACGCCAGCTGCTGCGCGCGTTCCTGCGCCTGTTTGCGATCGGTGATGTCACGGAGCGAGACGATCTGAACCTGCTCGTCCTCCCATTCCGTCTCCACCACCCGCAGCTCGGCGTACACCACGCTGCC
>CAMLDY010000018.1 GCA_946478895.1 uncultured Gemmatimonadota bacterium | reverse complement strand
AGTTGTGAGCTTTTAGTTGCATCGCGGCGCAGGTCAGTCGGGCGGGGTCCTCTACACGACGACGCTCGCTCGGGCGGAGCCCCTAACTGCGCTCCCTCGCTCTGCTCGGTCGCGGGTCTCCTGGTCGCTCGCTGAACGTCGCTTTAGAGGACCCCGCCCTCCTTCCCAGCCCGACATCAAATTCATCACGCCTCTCTCGAGGCGGCGATGTGGCGTGCGCTTAGATTGCGCGCTGCGTCTGGAGAAAGAAACACCCTTGGGACGGGCGGAAGGCAAGAAGCCTAGACCGCCCTGCAAGTAAGGAGAGGTGGGGTGTGTTCTCTGAAAAACATCGCGCAGTCCCGCCCCTGCCATAACGCCACTCACAAGGTGTTCGAGTGGAGCGGGCGAGCAGTTTTTCAGAGAACACACCCCGCCTCGACCAATCCGCGATGCCGCCCACAACTGGCGGCTCGCCCCTAGAACCTCGCCTCGACGTAAAGGTTGGCGCGGAAGGATTTCTCGGGATAAATGCCTTTCGCGAGGTCGAGCCGAATGAGTCCGTCCATGAACGACGCGCCCACGCCTGCTCCGCTGAGCGGGCGTCCGGGATGCGAGAAGTCGTCACGCGAGCCCGCCCAGCCGAGATCGCCGAATACGATCTTTCGGAATCCGACCGAGCGCGTCCCGATCTCGAGGCTCGACATCCAGAACGAGTCACCGATCGCCGCACCGGCGCGCTGGCCGCGCACGGTCTGCACGCCGCCGAGGAAGAACTGTTTCTGCAGCGGCAGATGTCCTCCCGACGTGCCGCCCCCCAGCGTGAGCGCGGCGTCGAGGCCGCCGAGTCCGTGCGAGAGAGTCGTCTGAAGCAAGCCGCGCGAGTAATCGAACGTCCCCGTCGCGCCCTCGAGCTTGAGGTCGGTGAGCGCCCGGAAGCCGTGTGGATCGAGGCCAATCGACGAATGGTGCGCGACCGCCAGGCCGACGACATTGCCGTTGACGGCATCGATGTTCGTGAGATCGCCCTTCACTCCACCGGGATGGGCAAGCGCGAACTCGGTGTGCACCGTCGCGTCGAACTGCTGCTCTCCAAACAGCCGCCACTCATCGATCATGCCGTAGCTCTTGGTTCCCTTCAGCTCGGCACCCCAGGTTCGATAGTAGAAGCCCTCGTCGCGACCAAACAGGAGCGCGGACAACGAGCTGCTGAAGCCGAGCGGATCTCCCCAGTCATTCGCTGCGACCAGCCGCCGATACAACCCGAGTCCCACCGTGCGGCGCCCATCGGTTCGATCCAGCCACAGCTCACCATTCGGTGACAGGTCAGCGACGCCGAGGCGGAATTGCGCGTGGCCTGTGTAGCCGTTGCCAAGAACCTCTTCGACGCCCACCGCAGTGGATACGCCTTCCACGCGATTGAAGCGAGTATACGCCAGACCCCAATTCACCTTCGGCAGCTGCGGATTGAAGCCGGGCTGCGCACCGAGCGTCAGCGCCTGGGAGATGAGCGCCTCCCGCTCGCTCGCTCCGAACGTCTCCTCACCTTCGTCGTATATGGACTTCGGCAGCTCGCTCGATCGCGCGAGCGCTGCGGTGTCACACGGGACGCGCGTCAGCACGAGCATATTGTCGTCGTGGCTTTCGCGGGTGCGCACCCGCTCCGTTCCTTCTTTGCACTCATTCTGGCGCCGCGCCCGCCGCGCCGCGCGTGATACCGAATCAGTCGCCGTATCAAGGGCGGCAACCGTGAGCTCGGTCATCGGCTCTGAGCCGTTGACACTCTCGTAGGTGTAGCGCTGCTCGAGCCTGAACGGCACGTGCATGAAGCTCACCTGCGCCTCGGCTTCGATGGTCTGCGAACGAGGCAGCCAGAAGCGTCCTTCGTGCAGTCCGTACTCGACGGTGATCGCGCTGACGTTGGCGCGCATCGGCAGGATCATGGGTTTCACCCAGCCCGGGATCTCGTCTTCGGGGTCCTCAGTGTCGTCAGCGTCCTGCTTGGCGACCGCCATGATGTCCATTTCATGTGCCATCCGGTAAACCGCGCGCACCAGCTGCGCGGTCGATGCATCGAACCAGAGTGATCCAACGGCGACGTTCCACTTCGGTTGCCGAGGGCGGATCCGCAGCTCCTTCAGCTCGATGCGCTGGCCGCCCGGCAGCTGGAAGCCGACCGAATCGCCGGACTCATACGTGTAATACGCCTCGGCGCCGTTCGCGAGCGGGTGGATGATCTCGCTCTCGCTCACGTCGGCCTTCGCCATGCCTGACCCGATCCAGAGAGTCTCGCGGCCCGGCACGTACGGAATGTCCACTTCGTCCATCCCCATATCCGGGTCGGAGTCCTCCTTGTCCAAAATTCCGTCGAGCATCGGAAACGCGCTACGCGCTCCCTTGACGTCGACGATCGCCCCCTTGCCGCGCTGCCAGGTTACGCGCGACGCTCGCTCGGTCCGCATCATCAGCCGGTCTCTGCCAATCCGCTTGAATCCCATCCCGAGTGACATCCGCTCGTAGCCATTGGCGATGTATCCAGTGAGGGCGGTGTCCTGATTCAACCGCGCCTGGCGGGCGCGGAGCAGCAGGTCGCGCGCCCCCGGATCCTTGAACGCGGTCGCGAGCACCGACGGCGTAACGGGCAGCTTTCTGGCAAGCCGCGCTTCCTTGCGCAGCGAATCGTGCACCAGCTCGCGCGCGCGCAGAGAATCCCGCCGCTGCTCGCGACGAATCGCGATCGAGTCTCGTTTCGCTTTCGCGACACTGTCCTGTGGGTCCTTGCCAACGTGCACGGAGACGGTTTGGGCGAAGACAACGGCGGCAAGGAGTGAAAGCATCCGGAAACGTCCTGTCTATCTGGGAATGTTGTAGGTAAAGCCGATCTGCCACAGCACGAGATCCGTCTTGCTCTCCCTGATATTGAGCGTGACGGATCCATCGGGATTGTCGATGATGTCGCCGCGGCGGAGGTACGTCCCGGTCCCGCCGTAGTGGTACTGAGCCCCGAGGTTGAGCGCGAAGAACGATCTGCCGAACGGAATCAACAAGCCGCCGCCGAAGACGCCGGCGCTCGTCCAGTCACCGTGGTTCGTCCGGCATTCCTGCTGGACCAGCCCGTCGGGATCGGAGACGCAGGATTCAGTTTGCAGATAAACGGCGCCGTACGACGCGCTGCCATACGGTCTGATCGCGCCGTCGGGAAACTGCAGCTGCACACCGAGAGTGCCGAAACCGATGGTGTTGTTGGTGTCGAGATTGAGCTCGATGCCATTGAAGAATCCGAGCGGAATGTGCTCGTGCCCGTACCGGATGCTCCCACCATCGGCGCGGAGGCTGAACCAGCCCTTGGAGTCGAGCTTCATCAAACCGACGAAATCGAACCCGTAGCCGGTGGGCACGTTTTCGGCGAAGGCGCCCTTCGGCTGCGAGATCGCGAAGTCGCCGCCGAGCGTCCACCGCGAGGCGAACGGGCCGCCGCTGGGGACTATTTGTGCATCGGCAACCGGTGCCGACGCCAGAATGGAAGCAGTGCACAGTACAAACACGGCCCTGGACAGCATAAGTTCTCCCGCGGGTTTTCCACTCAGCGTCGGCAGAGACTGTGCCCGTACTCAGCCGACGCCATATCATTTTACGCGAACGGGTTACACCCGGTTTCATAAAGCCGGGGACGCGATACTGACCTCTGGCCGGGACATTCACTGTGGTCCAATGGTGACATCTGCTGATAAAGCCGGCGCGGCGCTGAGGGTTCAGGGGCTCCGGAAGTCCTACGCCGACGTTGTCGCGGTTGACGGGCTCGATCTGCAAGTCGAATCCGGCGAATGCTTCGGCCTGCTCGGTCCCAATGGGGCGGGTAAGACCACCACCATCGAGATCTGCGAGGGACTCCTTAGCGCCGACTCAGGAAGCGTGGAGGTCCTCGGCCGTCGCTGGGAATCTGACGCGAATGAGCTCAAGGAGCTCCTCGGCATCCAGCTCCAGGACACCCAGCTATCCGACAAGCTCACCGTCGATGAAACGCTCACGCTTTTTCAGAGCTTCTATCGCGATGCCCGCGATGTGGGGGAGGTGATCGACAAGGTGGAGCTCGGCGAAAAGCGCAACGCGCGGGTCGGCGCGTTGTCGGGGGGTCAGAAACAGCGACTGGCCGTCGCGTGCGCGCTCGTCGGGAATCCCCAGCTTCTTTTTCTCGACGAGCCGACGACCGGCCTGGATCCCCAATCGCGGCGGCAGCTCTGGGATCTGATCTCGCAATTCCAGTCCGAGGGTCGGACGATCCTGCTCACAACCCACTACATGGAAGAAGCGGAGCGCCTCTGCGACCGGGTCGCGATCGTCGATCACGGGCACGTCATCGCGCTGGGATCGCCGCGCGAATTGATCGACGCGCTCGACGTCTCACATCTACCGCCGCCGGAGCCGCGGAAGACGACAGCGACGCTGGAAGATGTGTTCGTCTCGCTGACAGGGAGAACGTTGCGCGATGAGTGATCCGCGGCCGCTGAGTCGGCGCGGCTTCAAAAATAGCTCGCTGGTGCAGCTCACCCTGGTGCGGTTCCGTGAGTTCATCCGCGAGCCCGAAGCCGTGTTCTGGACCTTCATTTTCCCGGTGCTCCTCGCAGCCGGGCTGGGCATCGCCTTCCGGCAGCGCGGCCCGGATCGGATCCAGATCGGAGTCGTCGGCGACTCGTCGGCCCGCGTGGCACTGACCGAAGCGCTGAAGAAGGACAGCGCGCTGGTCGTACGATCATTCGACGACAGCGCCGGCGCTCGCGCTTTGCGCACCGGAAAAGTCGCGCTCCTCGTCAGACCCGGGACCACGAGTGACAGCGTGCGATACGTCTACGATCGCCAGCGCAGCGACGCCGTTAGTGCGCGCGTGGAAGTCGATCGCGCGGTGCAGCGCGGCGCCGGCCAGGTCGATCCCGTGCGCGCGACCGACACTTACATCACCGAGAAGGGCTCGCGCTACATCGACTTTCTGATTCCCGGCCTGCTCGGCATGAACCTGATGGGATCGAGCATCTGGGGGCTGGCCTTCGCGATCGTGACTGCGCGCAGCAAGAAGCTGCTCAAGCGCCTGATGGCGACGCCGATGTCGCGGGTCGAGTACCTGTTCTCATTCCTCGCGTCGCGGCTGGTGTTCCTGATTCTGGAAGTCGTGACCCTGCTCGGCTTCGGGTATCTGGCGTTCGGCGTACCGTTTCGCGGGTCGCTGGTGACTCTGTTTATCATCTGTCTGGTCGGTGCCGTCTCCTTCGGTGGACTTGGACTGCTGACGGCTTCGCGCGCGCGTACGACAGAAGCGGTGTCGGGCATTGCCAATTTCATCATGCTCCCGATGTGGATCTTTTCCGGCGTTTTCTTTTCGTCGGAGAATTTCCCCGCCGCGGTGCAGCCTTTCATCAAGCTGCTGCCACTCACCGCGGTGAACGACGCTTTGCGCGCGAACATGCTCGAGGGCGCGTCCTTCGCCGCGATTTCGCCGGAGCTGCTGATCACCCTCGCCTGGGGCGTGGTGACATTCTTCGCGGCTCTGAAGCTGTTTCGCTGGCGGTAGGATGACCCGTTCGTCGTTGACCGCATCCCGGAACGTTCTCGCGGTCAATGGAGCGCTGTCGATTCCGCGCGCCGAACTCGACGTTCGCGTTTCGCGCTCGTCGGGCGCGGGCGGCCAGCATGTCAACAAGACCTCGTCGCGGGTGGAGATCTTCTGGAACGTCCGCACTTCGGGGGCGGTCACCGAGGCGCAGCGTGCGCTGCTTCTGGCGCGGCTCGACTCCAGGCTCAACGCCGACGGCAGCATTCGCGTCGTCGCCAGCGACATGCGCAGCCAATCCCGAAATCGGGAGATCGCCGAAGAGCGCCTCGCCGAGGTTGTGAGGCGCGCTCTGGTCGTGCAGCGCAAGCGGAAACCCACCAAACCAACCCGCGCCGCGAAGGAAGCGAGACTCGACTCCAAGAAGCGGCACTCCCGGAAGAAGGACGAGCGACGGACCAGGACCTTCGAGTGAACGGCACAAGGGCCCACGCTTCACGCGCGCAGATCGCGGCTGCGTTCGCCTCTATCTATCTGATCTGGGGCTCGACCTACCTCGCCATTCGCTACGCCGTCGAGACGATTCCGCCATTCCTCATGGGCGGGACGCGCTTCGTCATCTCGGGCGCGCTGCTGTATGTCTGGGCGCGCTCGCGCGGCGCGGCGATACCCACCCGAATCAACTGGAAGAACGCCGTCATCGCCGGCGGGTTCCTTTTGCTTGGCGGCAACGGCGCGGTCGTGTGGGCAGAGCAGTTCATGCCGTCCGGACTCACGGCCCTCCTCGTTTCCATTCTCCCGTTCTGGCTCGTGATCATCGAGTGGGTACGGCCGCCGCGCCAACGTCCGAGCGGGGCGATCCTGGTCGGGCTCGTGCTGGGTTTCATCGGAATTGTCGTCCTCGTCGGACCATCCGAGTTGGGCGGACACGAAGATGCGAGTCCGCTGGGCACGCTGGTGCTGATTCTCGGCTCGCTCTCGTGGGCGATTGGGTCGTTCTGGTCGCGCGACGCGGAGCTTCCCGCTTCAGGTTTGCTCACAACCGGTATGGAGATGCTGGGAGGGGGCGTCTTGATGCTCATCGTCGGAACGCTCTCCGGTGAGCTGAGCCGCCTCGACCTGCACGGCGTCTCCCACGCTTCGGTGATCGGACTCGCTTACCTGATCACTTTCGGATCGCTGATCGGATTCACTTCCTACATCTGGCTGCTCGACAAAGTCTCGCCGGCGCACCTCGGCACTTACGCGTACGTGAACCCGATCGTCGCAGTGTTGCTCGGCTGGGCAATCGCCGGCGAAAAACTGTCGGCGAGGACCGCGGTCGCTGCTGCCATTGTGATCGCCGGTGTCGCGCTCATCACGATCGCTCGGACCGCGAGCGCCCGCAGTGCCTGAAGCCCGGGTGAAGGCACTCGACGTCTGCGCGCGGCGACTCGTCAATCAGGGCCTGGTCAGACCGGCGACCGGCAAAGCGAGCGAAGTCGTAGCAAGCCTTGGCGCGGTTCAGGCGCAGGATTACTTCGGTGGCAAATGGGGACTGGCGCAGCGCGCTCGTGGAGTCGCGGAGGCGGATGTAGAGGCCGAGCTGAGCGCCGGGGCGATCCTGCGCACCCATGTTCTCCGCCCGACCTGGCATTTCGTGGCGCCTGAAGACATCCGGTGGATGCTCGCTCTCACGGCTCCGCGCATCCGCATGGTGTTGGCTCACTACGATCGAACGCTCGGAATCGACGCGAAGGTGCTGCGACGAAGTCGCGTCGTACTGACTCGCGCGTTGAGGAACGGCCAGCACCTTACCCGCGCCGAGCTCGCGGCCGAGCTGGTGAAAGCCGGAGTTCGCGTCGACGGTACGCAAAGGCTCGCGCGCATCGTGATGCACGCCGAGCTCGACGCTCTGATTTGCAGCGGCGCCAGGCGTGGGAAGCAATTCACCTATGCGTTGCTCGACGAGCGAGCGCGCCCATCCCGGCCGATGGAGCGTGACGCGGCAATGCACGAGCTAGCTCGCCGGTACTTCACCACTCGAGGGCCGGCAACCGAAGCTGATTTCGCGTGGTGGTCGGGACTGACCAAGGGCGACGCCGTCCGCGCGGCTCGGTCCGCCGAATCCTCGCTCGACACGGCAGTGGTCGGCAAGACCAGATACTGGTTTCCGCAAGCACGCGCGCCTCGGTTGAAATCACCGCTCGTGCGTCTGCTCCCGACGTACGACGAGTACTTCATCGGCCTGCGCGATCGCAGCGCAATGCACGGCCGACTCTCGGCAGCACGGGATCTCGAGCGGGTTGGGTTTCCGTCGATGAATCTGGTGACCATCGATGGCCAGGCAGTCGGCGAATGGACGCGGACGGTCAAGCCGAAGTCCGGGACGATCACCGTCAAGCTCTACATCGCGCTCGGCGCAAAGGAGCGGGATGGAATCGCGCGCGAGGTCGAAAGGCTCGCCGCCTTCTCGGACTGCCCGTATGATATTGTTCTGAAGCGCGCTTAATCGAGGGAGAAATGGCCAGCACCGGACCCTGCAAGCACATCGCGGCAATCACTTCCGTCAAGCAGCCCAGGGAGCGCGTCTGCGAGGACTGCATCAAGATCGGCGCGCGCTGGGTGCATCTGCGCACGTGTCAGGAGTGCGGCGGGACGCGGTGCTGCGACGACTCTCCCAACCGTCACGCCACCAAACACGCGCACGCCACCGGACACCCCGTCATCGCGTCCGCGGAGCCCGGGGAGCGTTGGCTGTTCTGTTACCCGGACAACGATTTCGCGGAGTACTGATCGCTGGAGGCGTCAGCGCGGGACTGAAACGGAACGGGCGGGAGGCGTCAGTTGTGCAGGCGCGTGGTGAGAGGTTACAACCGTGGGACGTTGCACTGCGCCACTCACTCCAAAGGCAACTGCGCAAGCTGACCGTGCCTTCTACGACAGCTCCCCCGCCGCCTCGTGCGCCGCGATGCTGCGCGCGGCGTGCGGGATCGGGTGTTCCGCGGTGCGGCGCTTGTAAACGCCGAACTTGCTGAGTACCCACTCGCGCCACTCGTCGAGGATCTCGTAAAAGGTCGGGATCACCACCAGCGTCAGCAACGTTGACGTGATCACGCCGCCGATCACCGCCCGGCCGAGCGGCGCGCGGAATTCGGCGCCTTCGCCGACGCCGAGCGCGACCGGGATCATGCCCGCGATCAGCGCCAGCGTCGTCATCATGATCGGACGCAAGCGGATCGCGCCCGCCTGAATCAGCGCTTCGCGCCGCGGCAGTCCTTCCTTCTCGCGCGCCCACTTCGCGAAGTCGATCAGCAGGATCGCGTTCTTGGCGACGATACCCATCAACAGGATCACGCCGATGAGGCTCATGATGTTGATGGTGGTGTTGGTGAACATCAGCGCCAGCATCACTCCAATGAGCGACAGCGGCAGCGATACCATGATCGCCAGCGGCTCGAGGAACGATCCGAACTGCATGACGAGAATGAGGTACATCAGCATCACCGCGATGCCGAGCGCGGAGAAGATTCTGCCGAACACCTCGTTCTGACTGTCGACTTCGCCACCCTGGGTGATTCGCACACCCGCCGGCAGCGTGATCTTGGCAATCTTCGCGTTGATGTCCTTCATCACTTCCGTAAGCGGCCGGCCCGACGTGTTGGCTTCGACGGTCACTACGGGATCTGCATCGAGGTGACTGATCTGCGCCGGCCCCAGCGATTGAGTGATCGTCGCGATCTGCCCGAGCGGCAGAGTCCGCGGCATTCCATCAGGTCCAGTGACCACGATCGGCAGCTGCTCGAGATCTGCCGCGCGCTGCCTGGCTTCGGGCGCCAGACGCACATTGACCTCGCGCATCTCGTCGCTCGGGTCGACCCAATCGCCGGCCTTGATTCCGGCGAAAGCGGGCCGCAGTGACTGCGCGACCTGCGCGACGGTCACGCCGAGGGTTCCGGCGAGTCCGCGGTTCACATCGACCTCGAGCTCGGGCTTCTGACCCTTGGTCGAAAGACCGACATCGACCGCGCCCTTCACCTGGCGAACCTGCTCGGCGATAAGCTCGGCGGACGGCGTCATCGACTTTATGGTGCCGCCGCGGAGCTGGATCTGAATCTGCTTCTGCGCGCCGCCGAAATTGTTGGTGAATACCGACATCGTCGCGCCACCAATTCTTCCCACCTCTCCCCGCAGCTGTCGCCCAAAATCCTCGGCGCCGATGTCGCGATCGGCCTTTGGAAACAGTCGCACGTACACGCTGCCGACGTTCACGTCGCCCGTCGAGCCGCCGACGGTGGTGTAGGTGAACCTCACGACGTCCTTGTGCTCGCGCGCGATCCGCGCTGCTTCTTCAGCCTTGATCTCGGTGTAGGCGAGATTCGATCCCGGCGGAGTCTCCACCGCGATCGTCACCTCGGACTGGTCTTCAGCGCCAAAAAAGCTGGCGCCGACGAGGCCAACGGCGGGCAGTGCCAGCGCGCCGATGAACGATCCGATCGCAATCAGCACCATTGCCACCCGGTGATCGAGCGCCCAGGCGACCAGCAGCTTGTAGCGCTGGGCCATGCGATTGAACCACTGATTGAACCGCTCGAGAGCGCGCGCGACTGGATTGCGACGCTCGTGCGCCTCGGTTTGTGGATCGGGCCAGTACGCCGAAAGCATCGGGTCGAGCGAGAACGAAACGAACAGCGAGACGAGCACCGACGACGCGATGGTGAGCGCGAACGGCTTGAACCACTGCCCCGCCACTCCGTACATGAAGGCCACCGGCACGAACACCGCCACGATCGAGAACGTCGTCGCCGCGACAGCGAGCCCGATCTCGTCGGTCCCTTCGTGCGATGCCGTAACGTGGTCCTTACCCATCTCGATGTGTCGCACGATGTTCTCGCGCACCACGATGGCGTCATCGATCAATATTCCGATCGCCAGCGACAGGCCGAGCAGCGACATGGTGTTCAGGGTGAAGCCGAACGCCCACACCGCGATGAAGGACGCCAGCACCGACACTGGGAGTGCCAAACCGGTGATGACCGTCGATCTCCAGGAATTCAGGAACACGAAGACGACGAGCACCGTCAACAGGGCGCCCTCGAGCAGCGCTTCCTCGACGTTGTGCACCGAATCGGAGACGCGCTTGCCGGCGTCGCGCACGATGTCCATCGTCACGCCCGGCGGCAGTGTCTTCTGAATCTCCTCTACCTGCTTCCTGATCTTGTCGCTGACGTCGGTGGTGCTGTAGCCCTTCGCCTTGACGATGTCGATGCCTACGCCTTCGACACCGTTGTAGAGCGCGAGCGAGCGCTGTTCCTGGGTGCCGTCGATCGCATCCGCGACCTGGCCTAGCCGGACGATCTGACCGTTGCGCTCGGTCACGACGAGATTCATGAAATCCTGCGGCCCCTCGAGCCGGCCCTGCAGCCGGATGGTGCGCTCTTCGAGATTGCCGTTCACGCGACCGACCGGTGCGGCGAGATTCTGCGCCTGGAGCGCGCCGACGACCTGACCGACGCTGATGCCTGCCGCCTGCAGCGCGTCGGGTCTCAGCTGAATGGTCATCTCACGCTTCACGCCGCCGACGAGCTGCACCTGCGCGATGCCCGCAATGCCGCGTAGCTTGCTGGTGATATCGGGATCCGCGAGCCGGGTCAGCTGCGCCGGCGTCATCGTCTTCGACGCCAGCGAGATCGACACGATCGGTATGTCCGCCGGATCGAACCGCTGGAGCACCGGCTCCTTCATCTCCACCGGAAGATCCGCGCGGATCGTCGAGATCGCGTCGCGGATGTCCTGGGTACCGACCTGCGGATCCTTCTCGAACAGGAAGACCGTCACGATCTGCGCGTAGCCATCGCCGGCGGTGCCGAAGATCTGATCGACGCCTGAGATTCCCTTGATGGCGTCCTCGACCGGCTTGAGGACTTCACGCTCCACGCCCTCGGGCGATGCGCCCGGATAGGGAATGAAGGTAAGAACTACCGGCTGCTGGATGTCGGGAAACTCGTCCGTCTGCAGACGCCACAGCGCAAACAAGCCGAAGACGACCAGCGCCACCATCGTCACGACAGTGATCATCGGCCGCTTGATCGCAAAATCCGAGATTACCATAAGATCAACTCCCCCCACCCTGGACAACCGGCGCGGGCGTTGCGCCCGGCGGCGCCGAGACCTTCACCGGAGTGCCCGGTGTGATTCCCTGCGCGGCGCCGAGCAGCAACGTGTCGCCCGCCTGCAGCCCCGACAGAACTTCCACCGTCTCGGACGCCTTGTCCGTGACGCCAATCTGGATCTGAACCTTCTCGGCCTTCCCGCCCTTCACTCTCACCACCGATGGCGCGGTCCCGCGCACATCGACCGCGGTCGTCGGAACGACGAGGCCCGTCCTGGTGGCAGTGGACATCCGGCCGGTCGCGAACAGGCCGCCGACCAGAGTGCGACCTGCGTTCGGAATCGACACGTAAATGCGTACCTGACGCGTCGTCGGATCGGCAGTCGGATTCACCCGCACGATGTGTCCGACGAACTCACGCCCGGGGTATCCGCTCACCGTAAATGTCACCGGCACGCCGACCCTGATAGACGAGAGCTGCTCCGCCGGAACCGATGCCTCCAGTCGCATGCTCGATGGATCGACGACGGTGAATAGCGACGTTCCCGGCTGGACGATGTCACCCGCCGAAACCGGACGCTCGCTCACGACGCCACCAAACGGCGCAGTTACCGTCGTGCTGCGGAACTGCTTCTCCGCGGACGCCAGTCTCGAGTTCGCGTCCTCCAGCGCCGCCTGCGCGGCGATCGACGCGCGACGTGACTGCTCGATGTCGCGCTCGGCGATCGCACCGGCCGCAAGCAGCTTCTCGTTGCGGGCGAGATCGCGCGCCGCGATGTCGGCAGCGTTACGCGCCGCAACCACCTGGGCGCGAGCGGAGTTGTAAGCGTCCTGGATGCCGCTCGCGTCGATGCGCGCCAGCACCGTGCCGGCGCTCACCGCCTGGCCCTGGTCGGCGTAGGTCTGCAGCACGCTGCCCTGCACCTGCGCGCGCAGCACGGCTTCGCGCTCGGGCTCCAGGGTACCGGATAGCGACGGGCCTGACATGATCGCACCCGTCGTCGCGACGGCGATGTTCTCGGGCCCGACGATGATGGTCTCGGTCTTCGTCGTCTCGGCGGCGGATACCTTGTCGCTCTTGCTGCGCGCGAAGGCGAACAGCAGGATCAGAATCAACAGCACCGCACCGGCGATCGTGTATGTCCGGCTACTGAATCTCTTCATATATGGTCTCGTCTACTGTGGTGGAATGCCGGTCGCCTGCTGTCCCTGACCCTGTTGTTGTGCCGCTTGCGCCGCCGGAGCCGTCGATTGCGGCTGCTGTTGCTGCTGTGATGCCGCTGCCTGTGATTGCGACTGACCCTGCGCCGCACCACTCGTGCTCTGAAGCGGCAGATTTGGAAGCAGCGCGAGCTTGACGCGCGCCACCTGAAGGTTTCTCGCCGCCAATGCCCGGTTTGCTACCGCCTGCTCGAGCAGAATCCGCGCGTCGTTGAGCTCGATCTGGGTTGAGATGCCTTCCTTGTAGCGGACTTCGGCAATCGAGTACGCGCGTGTAGCCTGTTCAGCGGTTCCCTGACTCGCTTCCCACGCCGCCGTCGCCTGCAGAAGATTGTTGATCGTCACGCGTGAGTCGAGCGCGGCGAATTCCCGCAATTGGTCGTACCGCGCCTCCGCTTCACGAAGGTTCGCCTCGGCGACGAGCTGATCACCTTTGATGCGACCGCCGGTGAAGATCGGAATCTGGGTTGCCACCCCGATCGTCCAGTTCGTCCTGAAATCCGCGGAACCGGGGAAGCTGCTCAGCGGAAACGCGACCTTCCCGTACTGCGACGTCAGTGCGAGGGTTGGAAAGCGCTGCGCCTTGGCAACCTTCAACAGTCCGCGCTGTGCATCGATCGCTTCCGCGGCTTGTCTGACGGTTGCGCGATCCACCGCGGCGGTGTCGGCGTGGATGCCGACGCTGGCGAGCGCGGCATTCACCGCCGCGGAATCGTCCACAGCGGTGGTGAGCTGCACTGGCGCGTCGAGTGGAAGATTGAGCAGCTGCTTGAGCCGCAGGTACGCAACCTCGCGATCACTCTGTCGCTGGATCACTATCGGGCGCTGATTGGCGCTCGACACCTGCGCGCGCAGCAGCTCGAACTCGGACACGTTGCCGACGGTGCGCGCGAGCCGCGTCTGGCGCAGCACTGCCTCCGTCTGCACCGATGACGACTCCGCGAGCGCCACCAGGCGGTCGGCAAGCGCGGCGTCGAAGTAGGCCTGGGTTACATCGAGCCGAAGCTGCGCCTGTTGCGCGGTGAGCTCGATGTCGGCGGAACGACGCCCCGCGTTGGCGGCCTGATTCTGTCCGGAAATGCGTCCGCCCGCGAACAGGTTCTGGGAGAACGCGAGTCCGAGGTTGTACTGGTTCTTGGCGCCGAAGCCGAGGCTGCCGAAGGACGAGAATGGATTTCCGCCCAGCGCGCAGCGATTCGCGTCCTCGAGTCCGGCAAGACGCTCATCGGTCGTGGCGCTGGCGTCGCGCAAATACTGATCGCACGGCGCAGGCGGCGGAGCCGGTTTCGTCGTGTCGATCGGCGGCCCGCCACCGAGCGCCTCGAATTGAGAGGCGAGGGTACGGGTGTAGCTCGCGCTGCCATTGAGCTGCGGAAATCTGAGACTGCGTGCCTGGTACTGCTGTCCGTGGGCGCGCTCCACACCGGCGCGTGCGATGCGAATCTCTTCGCTCTGGGATTCGGCGAGACGCACGGCTTCGTCGAGACTGATCGCGCGCGGTGCGTTTGCCGACATCTGCACCGACGGCGGTGAAGTCGGCACCTGCGCCCGCGCAACAGCGGGCGCGAACACGCCGACGGCGACGGACAATCTGAGTAGTCGGCCGAGCCCGCGGGCGCGGCTGGAAAGGTTTCTTGGAGGCACTGTTCAGGCTGAAAGTTGTTTCGGTCGCTTGCTATGCTTACTCGTCGTTTTGCGAGCCCCATTTTCGACACCGAGGGCCCGAAGAAGGAGCCGGGTATACATCCGGGCCGCCCGCTCCAGGGGCTGGGGGAAGACCTCGGGCATCATGTCCCGTCCCATCGCGTCGGAAAAAATTGCCCCCATCAGCATCGCCGCCGCGGATTTCGGGTCGAACTTCTCGGTGATCCAGCCATCGCGTTTGAGTGCAGCGAGGTAATGGCAGAGGTCGTTCGACGCTTGCTTCGGGACGTAACTGGCACACTCCGACATGTCGGGCCGCTCTTCGATCTCACCCATCGTCTTACGGATGATCGAATTCCGAAGTCTCAAATGCAGCATGAACGAGTCACTCCACTCCGTCAGCTCCCGTTCCGGATCGGCAGGGACGTCCGGCAGAGTTTCGAGGCCGGCCGATTGCGTGATGTGCTGCATTGCCTCACGGATCAGAGCCTCCTTGGAGCCGAATTGCCGGAAGATCGTGATCTCGTTTACGCCCGCCGCATCGGCGATGCGGCGAGTGGTCGAACCCCGGAAGCCGTGCTGGGCGAAGACGCCGGCCGCGGCGGAAAGGATTTCGTCTCTTTTCATGGGGCGGATACTATCCGGGAATACGAGGTAATGCAAGTAGTCACTTACTTACACATTCGTTCCTACTATTAAGGCACAAACACGATGCCCGGCAAACCCGATCTGGAGACCGCCTTCGACGCCGCCATTGGACTCGTCGACAAATCCGTTCGAGCGCGGATGAAAGCCGCCGATGGAGAGTCCGCCAAACCGCAGCTCCAGCAGCTGAAAGAGGAGCTCGTCGAGCAAAGATCACGCGCCGCCGAACGCGGCGACATCGACCGCGATTGGTTCAAGGGAACGATGCGCTGGCTGGTGGGATGGGTGCCCGAAAACGACCCGCAGTTGATCGCCGCGATGGGACGCATCGCCCGCGCCGCACCGCCCAGTCTTTCCTGACTGCGTCTACTGCCTATATTCGAAACGTGCAGCGTTCCCGGGTATTTCGCGCCTTCGCCGCCTTCTTCGCGGTATGGCTCGCCGTTTGTCTGGCCGAGCCGCTGCAGCTGCACACCTGCGTCATGCACGGCGGGCTGGCGATCGACGTCGCCGCCCAGCACGGCGAGATGGGCGCTGGCTCGTCCGGCGTTACTGCGTCCGGGCACCACGCTCAAATGGCGTCGCACGTCGGCGATGATGGCGACCACGGCCAGTCCGAGCACCATTCCCGGCAGTGCAGCTGCCTGGGTGATTGCAATGCAGGCAAGACACCGCTCGGGCTCGTGGCAACGGGCATCGGCTTCGATGCGCCGGTCCTCTCAAGCATCGATGCGGCATACGATTACGCCTCGCCGTCGCTGGTCGCGCCGCACTTCCTCCTTCCGTTCTCCAACGGGCCTCCCGCCGCTTCCTCTCGCGCATAACTGAGCCGCCTTCGCGGCTCCGCGCATCCGTATAGCTCCACCATCTCCGCCACGGCGTGTGCCGATGTCGCGGATCCATACCGGAATAGAGGAAGTCATGTCAGTCATGCTGTCGTTGCGGCGTCGTACGCTCCGTATCGCCGCGTTCACCCTTTCATTGGCCGCCTTCGCTCCAGGGCGAGCATTTGCGCAGGCAGGCGGCGAGGTCGCCGGCAAAGTAGTCACCAGTGCCGACTTACCGGTCGTCGGCGCCTTCGTGTCGGTCGATGATGCTGACCCAGTTACCCAGACCGATGCGGAAGGGAGTTTTCGCCTCAGCGGCCTTTCAGCCGGCAGACACGGCATCATCGTCCGCCGCTCGGGTTACCTACCGTCAATCGATTCGGTGGATGTCTCGGCGCTGATCACGAGCCAGCTCAACATCGTGCTCACCGAAAAAGTCGCGACCCTTGCCGGCGTCACCGTGATCGGCACCAGAACCGATCTCGCCGAGCGCCGTCAACAGCTCGCGCGGGTGCCGGGCGGAGTGGCCATGGTGGAGGCGCCACAGATTCGTGCCACCCGTCAGGCCAACCTGAAAGACGTATTGCAGTTCGTCCCGGGTGTTTACATCCAGCCCCGATTCGGCGCGGCAGACGAGAGTCAGATCTCGATTCGCGGGTCAGGCCTGCGCAACAACTTCCACGCGCGCGGTGTGAATCTGCTCGTCAACGGGATGCCCTATCGCAACGCCGACGGGTTCACCGATTTCGAGTCGCTCGAGATGCTGACCGCGGAATCGATCGAGGTTTACAAGGGCGGGAATGCGCTTCGCTACGGTGGATCGACCGTTGGCGGCGCGATCAATCTCGACACCAAGACCGGTTACAGCTCGAGTCCCCTGTCACTGTTCGGGCAGGGTGGCAGCTTCGGCTTCTACAAAACCCAGCTCGAGTCGGGCGGCTCCCGCGGACCGGGTGATTACTACGTGAGCTACGGGCGAACTTCTCTCGACGGCTACCGGGAATGGTCCGCTCAGCGTCGCGATCGCCTGAATCTGCACGCCGGTTATCGGCTCTCCGACAACACCGATCTGCGCGCCTTCTACTTCTTCGCGCATGTGAACGAGCAGCTACCGGGTGCGCTGGATCGCGCGACTTTCGAGAACAGTCCCCGCGCCGCCGATTCGGCTAACGTCACCAATCGATGGGGACGCGACTACAATCTGCACCACCTCGGCCTCCAGCTGCGGGCGCAGCTATCGCCGAGTCAACGCCTCGAGATCAGTCCGTACATGCAGTACCGCGACATCGATCATCCGATCTTCGAGGTATTGTCGCAGATCAGCCACGATTTAGGCGCCGAGATCCGTTACGAGAACACCGCGCCGCTTGGCGGTTTGGGGAATCAGCTCACCGTCGGGTTCCAGCCGGCGCACGAATCGCTCGCCAACAAGCAGTACCAGAACAACCGTGGCGCACACGGCGCGCTTACCAAGGACCAGCGCGATGGTGCCACCAACTTCGCGCTGTACGCTGAGGATCTGATTTCACTGACGCCGCGGTTCTCCGCCGTTCTCGGGTTACGTGCCGAGCACGCTACTCGTGACACCAAGGATTTCTTTTTGTCGAACGGCGACCAGTCCGACAGGCGAACCTACACGCCGGTGAATCCAAAGGTGGGATTCATTTATTCGGTAGGCGCCGACGACCAGATCTTTGGCAACGCCAGCAGGAGCTTCGAGCCGCCGCTTCTTCTGGAGCTGAATAGCCTGACAGTTCCGGGCTATATCGATCTCGAGGGGCAGAGTGCGTGGCAATATGAGCTTGGCGGTCGCGGTCGGCGGCTCGGTCTCAACTGGGATCTGTCGCTGTACGACGTCGAGCTCAGAAACGAGATCCTCAACATCAATGTTCAGCCGTTTGCCGGCGCGACGTTTACGGTGCCTAGCTATCGTAACGCTCCGCGCACACGGCACACCGGCGCCGAATTCGGGCTGGGGTACCAGCTCCCGGGCGCGGTATTCGTGCACGGAGATGTCGGGGACCACCTGTCGGTCAGAACTTCCTACACGCTGGCGCGTTACACCTACGTCGATGATCCGAGCTACAAGGGCAACGACATACCGGGCGCGCCGAGTCAGGTGCTCGACCTCCAGGTGAAGTACACCAATCCACTTGGCTTCTCGATCGCGCCGACTGTGGAGTGGATCCCGCAATCGTATTTTCTGGATAGTCGGAATACGGTGAAAAACGATGGCTGGATCAACATCTCCCTGCGTGCTGACTGGAGGAGCTCGAACGGCATGACGGTTTTCGTCGCGGGACAGAACCTGGCCAACCGGCGATTCTCTCAGTCGGTGCAGGTCGACAACGCCGCCGGAAAATATTTCGAGCCGGCAGACTCGCGTTCCTTTTACGCCGGACTCCGCTGGACACCTTGAAGACACCCATTCGGTTGATCGATCGCCGCGTCGGAGTAGCGGCGATCTGGTTATTGTGCGCGCTGATGTTGGCGACGTTCGTCAAACCGGCGACCGCGCGCATGCTGCACGCTACTCTGCTGCGCTCGACGCCGGCGGCGAACAGCCGGCTCGACTCGGCGCCGCCCTCCATCCGACTGGTGTTCAGCGAGCAGGTGGTGCCAGAGCTGAGTCAGATTTCCGTCGTGGACTCCGCGGGTGCCACGATGGCCTTGAAGGTGGCAAACGATCCGCACGACGTGCACACCCTCGTGGGTCAGGTCGATCGCGGCCTCGCGCCCGGTAGGTACAAGATTGTCTGGCGGGTGCTGTCCGCGGACGGGCACCCGGTCGGTGGGAATTTCACATTCTCGATTGCAGGCTCCGCGGCAAAGGCCGCCATGCCGATCGCATCGACATCACTGCCGGCCACGGATACCGCCACATCTACAGCAAGCGCGGACTCTCTCGGAACACACGCGCAGATGGAGATGCCCGAGAGCAAGCCCGTTCCCGTTGTTGCGTCCGTACTGCGAGGACTTGGCCTCGGCGCGCTGATGACCGGAGTTGGGCTACTCTTCTTCGGACTGACGGCGCGGGAGTATGGACGCCTCGCTCCGCGATCGGCAATCGCGCGTGTGATCGCGATCGGCGCGATTCTGCTGGTGATTCACCTCATCGTATGGATGGATCACGTCTCACCGACAGGGCATTTGAGCGGTGCGTTCGTGGGATCGCTGTTCGGCTCGACGATCGGACGCGTTGAGCTGCTCAGGACTATTCTCGCCGTTCTCACGCTGTGGGCGATCGCGCTCGCCAGACATCAGAAGCTGGCGCTCGTCATCGGCGTCGCGTGCCTGCTGATAAGCGGCGCGATCGGGCATCCCGCGGCAATCGATCCGCTGCTCGCGATACCGGCGAAGATCCTTCATCTGCTGGCGGCGACGGCGTGGCTGGGAGGATTGGTATGGCTGGTTTGGCTGGCGACTTCAGATGAAGCGGCCGCCCGTGCCGAAGCGCCGAGAGTCTCTTCGATCGCGCTCATCTCGGTGATCGTCGTTGCGCTGTCCGGCCTTGGTCAGGTCGTGATGTTTCTCAATACGGTTGGGGACTTGATTCATTCGACGTACGGGAAGCTGGTGCTCGCCAAAATCGTCGGTGTCGTGATTTTGGTCGGATATGGCGCCTACAATCGCTTCGGCCTGCTACCTTCGATTGCGGCGAATGATTCCCCGGCGCGCCTGGCCCGGTCCGTACGCCAGGAAATCACGCTGATGATGGTTCTCGTCGTGATCGGTGGCTTCCTTGCCTACGTCCCGACGCCGCCTGTCGCGCAATCGGCGATGAACGCCCAGGTGGGAAGCCTTCATTGAAAACGCTCTCGCCGTCGCAGTCGAGAAGGAGGGCGCAGCTGATACTGGTTGCGACGCTCATCACGGTTCCGTCTGTTGCATTGGCGCACGCGGTAGTCTTTCCGAAGACATCGTCGCCGGGCGCGTACGAGAAATACGTTCTGCGCGTCCCCAACGAGCGTGACGTTCCGACCACCCGTGTCGAGCTCCACTTTCCTCCGGGGCTGCGCGTGGTGTCCTTCGGGGATGTCGCGGGCTGGAATCTTCAGGTGCTTACCGACACGGCAGAGCGGATCATCGGCGCGGTCTGGACGGGCCGCCTGCCGAAGGAGCGGTTCATCGAATTCCCGTTCATAGCGGTCAATCCGAAAGACAGCGTGCGGCTGATTTGGCCCACGATTCAGACGTACGCGAATGGCGACACAGTGCACTGGACCGACCCGGACACCGCCGCGAAAACGCCTGTGTCCTCGACCCTGGTATCCACCGCGCACGCGGTCGCGATGCCGATGAAAGTTTCCAGGAGCTCGCTCTACATCTCGATTATAGCGCTCCTGATAGCGCTCACGGCCTTGGGTATCGCTCTGAGGCCTGGAAGCAGCGGTCAAACTACCCAATCTTGACGCACCAACTTTTCTTGATATATTGAGTCCATGGCTACTGCGATTCATTCCCGGACCGAGCGGGCCGTGGAGCTCTTTCATGCGCTGTCGGACGAAACCCGACTGGACATAGTCGAGCTGCTCCGAAAGGGCGAACGGTGTGTGTGTGAGCTTACCGACTCGCTCGATGCCGCGCAGTCTCGGCTTTCCTTCCATCTCCGCGTTCTGCGCGATGCGGGGATCGTTCGCGACCGGAAGGATGGGCGCTGGGTGCACTACGAGCTGGAGCCCGCCGCGTTCGAGGAAATGGAGACGCTGATTGCAGCGATGAAGCCCCGCGCGACCGGTCGATTCGCTGCTGCCTGCTGTGACTGATTTTTTTTCACCAACATATCAAGAAATCTTGTTAGGAGGAGCGATGAGCGATGCAACCCTGAAGGCCAGTGTCAAAGAGAGGTATGGACAGGCAGCCCTTCGCGTAACCGACGGCGCTACCGCAAGCAGTTGCTGCGGCTCGAGCGCTTGTTGCGGCACGACGACTGCGACCTGGGATCCAATCACGTCCGACCTTTACGACGAGAAACAGAAAGCAGGCATTCCCGCAGAGGCGGTTTTGGCATCTCTCGGGTGCGGGAATCCCACCGCGCTCGCCACCCTGAAGGAGGGCGAGACCGTTCTCGACCTCGGCTCAGGCGGCGGAATCGATGTGCTCCTGTCTGCCAAAAGGGTCGGCCCGACCGGAAAGGCATACGGCCTCGACATGACCGACGAAATGCTCGCGCTCGCAAATGAAAACAAGCGGCGGGCGCGCGCCGAAAACGTCGAGTTTCTCAAGGGTGACATCGAGCAGATTCCCCTCCCGGATGCCTCGGTTGACGTGATCATCTCGAATTGCGTCATCAACCTCGCGGCAGACAAGAACAAGGTGCTGAGCGAGGCATTCCGTGTTCTCAAGCCAGGCGGCAGGTTTGCCGTGTCCGACGTCGTGGTGCGCGGCGACGTCCCGCGTGAAGTCAGGACGAGCATGGAGCTGTGGCTCGGCTGCGTCGCGGGCGCGTTGGAGGAGCAGGAATTCAAGTCGATGCTGCGCAGCGCCGGGTTCGCGAAGCCTTCCATCACACCGACCCGGATCTACAAAGCCGCCGACGCGGCGGCATTCCTCGAGGGCTCCGGTCTCGACGCAGCGAGGCTCGCAGCCGAGATTGACGGGAAGTTCATGGGCGCGTTCGTGCGCGCGGTGAAGCCGGCAGCGAAGTGTTGCGGCCCCGAGTGCTGCTGATCGCAGGCAGGGAGGTGAAGGTGAAGATTCGAGATGCCAGTCCCGCTGATTTAGCTGCCGTAGAGAGCTTGCTCGCTGCGAACGACCTTCCCCGGGACGGCGTTCGCGGCAGCTTCGCGGGATTTCTCGTTGCCGACGACGAAGGTGTTGTCGTCGGCGCGGTGGGCCTGGAGACGTTCGATTCGGCTGCGCTGCTGCGCTCAGCGGTTGTCGCGGCGGACCATCGCGGTACGGGAGTGGGCCGTCAACTGGTTGAACAGGCGCTCGAGCGCGCGGAGCGGGAAGGTGTAGACGACGTTTACCTCCTCACTACTACAGCCGAGGACTATTTCCCGCGCTTCGGCTTCACGCGCGCCAGCCGCGCCGCGGTGCCCGCCGCCCTCGAGTCATCGGCTGAATTTCAGGGTGCGTGTCCGGAAAGCGCGGTTGTGATGACTCGGCGCACAACAAGAGCGAGCAGGTGACCACCTTACTCAGTTCGCTTTTTGTTGCTCCCTCTGCAGTCGATGCGCAACTGCTTCGGCCTGCGTAAAGACTCTCAGCAGATTCTCTCCAGCGAGTTTTCGTAGATCGCCGTCCGACCAGCCGCGTCTCGCGAGCTCCGCAAAAAGTGCCGGGAAAGTCGAGACGTCCTCGAGTCCCTCCACTACTTCCGTGATCCCGTCGAAGTCGCTCCCGATTCCGACGTGATCCACGCCCGCCACCTTGCGCACATAGTCGATCTGATCGGCGACCTGGGATAGTGTCGCGCGCGGCTGCGGGTGGCTCGCGCGCCACTGCTTGACCTCGCGCGTGATTGCCGCGGTGTCGCTGCCGTATTTCTTCTCGAGATCGGTGATCAGCGGGCGAGTCGACTGCTCGTACAGCTGGACCGCCGGGGAGACGAAGCCGGTGACGAACGGAACCATCACGATCCCTCCGTTGGTCGTGATGCGTCGCAGGATCGAATCCGGCACGTTGCGGGCGACATCCACCAGCGCGCGCGCTCCGGAATGCGAGAAGATCACCGGTGCCTGCGTCACGTTGAGCGCGTCGCTCATCGTGCCGGGTGACACGTGCGAGAGATCCACCAGCATGCCGAGCCGATTCATCTCGCGAACCACGCTGTCGCCGAACGCGGTCAGCCCGCCATGCCTTGCCGAATCGAGCGCCGCATCCGCCCACGCGAGGGTCACGTTGTGAGTAAGGGTCATGTAGCGCACGCCGAGGTCGTAGTACGCGCGCAACGCGCCGAGCGAATTCTCGATCGCATGGCCGCCCTCGAGGCCAAGCAAGGAGCCGATCCTGCCCTGTTTGAAGTCGCGCCGGATGTCTTCGGCACTCAGAGCAAGCGCGAGACGATCGGGATATTTCGCAATCATCCGCCGCGCGATGTCGATTTGCTCGAGCTCGACGCGGGCATAGCCGGAATCCGGATACTCGCCCGGTGTATACACCGACCAGAACTGCGCGCCGACCATTCCCTGCTTCAGTCGATCGAGATCGGTGTGGCCGGGAGTGCGCTTTCGCAAGTCGTACGCGTCGACATTGCCGCGCGCGATCGAGTCTTCACGGATGCGCCACGGCAGATCGTTATGGCCATCGATGAGGGGAGTTTGCCGCAAAACGCGTTTCGCTCTCTCGAGATCGTTGGCGCTTGGTGCCGGCGATTGTCCGTAAGCGGGGAGTGATGCGATGGCGAGGGCGATCAGTACACCGAGAACGCGGAGCGCACCGCGATCGGCACGGGAAGAATGCAAATGCATGGCGCCTAAGGTAAGCGTGAAGGCGGCCCGGTGCAGTCGGTATTCAGGGGAGGAGTGCCGGACCCGGCGGAGTGTCTAGTATCTCAACGGCCTCCAGACTGTCCGCTTCGCGAACAACGAGTCGGATCGGATGCAGCCATTGGAGCCACGGCATCATCCCGCCCGCGTCGTCGCGTATCAGGTTCGAGTCGATGCCGTTTGCATCCAGCACGGCCTGCGCGACGTGCGCCTCGACCTCGTTGGCGAAGGTCCTTATTACGGTATTGAGCTCCGGCAGCTGCCGCTCCATTCACGCCCCAGGCAATGTCACTGGAAATCTGCAACGATGTCGCGTCAACTGCATATACTTCGGAGAGACCCTGCCCACTGCTGGCACACGGTCTGCGCGTTAGCAGGGCTCACACTGTCCAGGCGCACATGAAAGTTTTCCCCCGCCTTTCGATCGTTTTGATACTCGCTATCGCGGCGAGCGTCGCGGCTTGCCGCAAGGAGACGAAGGGGAAGGAAGTCGCGGCCGTCGCGCAGGACACGATGTTGCTTCACGACCTCGCCGAGGCGAACAAGAATACCGCCGCCGCTGCTGCTGCCGACAATAGTCTCAATACGATGGTGACGAGCGGCAGCAGCACGCTCACGAGCGATCAGACGCCACAAAACCGGCCCGCAGACTCCCGGGTGATCACGTCTCCGCCGGCGACCAACCCGTCGGTGTTGACATCACGTCCGAGGATCACCGCTCCGACGACCGCCAACGACGCGTCTGGTCCAACTACCGTTCCGCTCGAGCGTTCTCCGGCGTCAGCGCGGCCATCGTCAGGAGATCCGTGCGACTCGCCAACAACCGCGGACCAGCGCACTTGTCTCAATCGTTCGATCGTAGCGAATGATGCCGATCTGAACAGCACCTATCAGGAGCTCATCGCGCAGGCGCGCAAGTCCGGTGGCTCCGAGCTCGAGGAGCGGATCCGTCAGACCCAGCGCGAGTGGGTGAACGAGCGCGACGCGAATTGTCGCCCCGACACGCAGAGTGCGGGCAAGCTGTGGGCGCGCTCGGTGGCAAGGTGCCTCGCCAATTATTCCGACAAGCGCACCGCCGAGCTGCGCCGCACTCTGGCAGGGTTGAGGGGACAGTAACAACTAGCGGTTGGCGCGGTACTGCAGTCCTGCGCTCGCCAGCGCTCTTCCCTGCAGCAACGCGTCGATCTCCGACGCGGCAACCGGCCGCGGCGAGATCCAGCCGTTGGCGATCGCGCGAGTCGGCACGCTTACGCTCGCAACTGTGCCCGCCGCACTGATCTCAACGACCGCGGTTGCGTCGGTGGTGCCCTGGTAGCCGCTGTTGATCACGAGCACCCACCGACCGGTCGCCGGCTTCTGCCAGCGAACGACGTACATGCCGGGATGCGACGTAGCGCGAATGTCGAGGCGCATGCTCTGACGCTTGCCGTCAACGACGCCTTCGGCTGTTCCAGTGACGGTCTTTGAGACGATGTCGCCGTGATGATAGGTGCGCACCGTAAGGAACGCATCGCGCGTATCCTGGTCGAACGGATTGGCGGGATACTCGATCGCGATCCACGGCGGTCCGGCGAGAGCGGTGCTGACTGCGCAGACACTGAGCACAGCGGCGAGCGCGAAGGAGCGGAGCATTGTGATTCTCATGGGATACTCCTGAAGGGGTTCATTTGGCGGACGTACGATGCCGGTGGGGCCTTCAGGGTTTGAACCAGGTGCGAGAACAGTTAGGTAGATGAATCCACTGCGAGAACAGTAAGGTGGACGGTGCGAGGTGATTGGGAGGAGGTGGGAGAGGTGCGGGGCGTTTGGATCCTTTCCGCCTACCGATCACTATCGCACCCGCAAACGGCGAATGCACGCGTGACGCAAAGGTGGCGGAAAGACTGTAATAACCGCACCCCTCCTGCCTCCTCCCTATTACCTCGCCGCCACGGCCTTACTCTTTTCGCACTTGGTTGCAACTCAGCCGCCTCGACGAAGAGTGACCGTCCCCTTGAACGTCCGCACGGTCACCTTTGCTCCACCGTCGCGCGTCTCGGTGGTCAGCTCCGAGCCATGGCCAAAACGGCCGGCGACGGCAGCGGCCCTCGTGAGCGAGTTCACGATCTTGCCGGCAATCGAGACGACCGAGAAGCTTGCCGCCGTGCGATCCGGAAGCGCGATGTCGATCGGGCCGCTGTGGGTGTCGAAATCGAACGCGCCGCTGCGGTCCAGATGGCCGGAGAACGTTACCGGTCCCGTCACCGTCTCGATCTTGGTGCGCTGGAATACCCCACCGGTGACCTTGATCGGTCCGCTGACAGTGGTGAATGCAGCGTCAGCGCTGGCGCCCTGGAACACGATCGTTCCCGTCGCGCTCTTCGCCCGCACCCACGGAGTGGTCGCGTTGATGTGGATGTCACCGTCGATCGCTTCGGCATTCAGCTCACGCGGATTTCCAGCGACGTCGATCGAGCCGCTCACGACATAAAGATCGAGACCGCCGTCAACCCCGCTCACATCAATGCTCGCGGTGGCCGTCTTGATCCAGAGCCTCACCCGCGATGGAACCCACACCTCGAGCCGAGATGGCTTGGGATTCCGTTCGCTCATCGATTCGACGAACATCTTTACACCGGTATATCCGCCGCCGCTGAGCAGCTCGTCACCAGAAGCAAGCGCAGCACGGACGAGCACGGTGTCCTTGTTCCAGCCATGGACAATCACACTGCCGACCATATTGGAGATTCGGATCGCGCCCTCCATCCCGAGCGCCAGGCGGCGCTCCACCTTCTTCTGGGCGAACAAAGTCGTCGGCGCGAAAGCGAGCGCGAGCACCGCGACAATCCACCACTGGCGCGTGAAAGCCCGGCGAGGGCGACGCCGCGTCTTCCGGTCAGCTGCCACGCGTCAGCTCGGTGGTGCGACGAAGCAGATCCACCTTCTGCTTGTAGGTGCCCGAGAGCATCTCGATCAACGTCTGGTTGGCCGGATCGCGAGCGAGGGCGAGCCGCGCCTCGAGAATGGCTTCGTCTATTGTGCGGAGACTGGCCTTGAGCTGCGCGACGGTCTCCGGTGCCAGCGACGCCTCCTGCTGATCCAGCATGTCCTGGAGCACGGCAACGTTGCGCAGATAGTTGTTCTCCTCGATGGTGAAGGCAGCGAGCGTCGCCGGCGTCGCGGTGCTGACAGGAGCAGCCGCCACCGGTCGCGCGGGAGCATTGCCGCGACTGTTCATGTAGAGCGCGGTCCCGCCTGACGACAGCACGACTGCAACGATGATCGATGCTGCCAGCACCGATGGGCGCTGCCACCAACTCACGCGGCGCTCTTCTCGTTCAGTCACTGCCAGCTTCTCGCGCTGGATCGATGCGCGGATGCTCTGCCACGCCACAGGCGGCGGCTCGATCCACTTCGGCAGCTCCGCCGCCTTCGCCAGAATCCGCCGCAGATCCTCGACCTCGACGCGACACGTCTCGCACCCGGCGATGTGATCTGCCACGGGCACGCGCGCATCCTCGGCGAGATCGCCCGTCACGTAATCGTCCAGTAGATGTCTGATGACTTCGTGGGTCATCTCTCCAACCTCTCTCTCAATAGTCTGCGGGCGCGGTGCAGCTGCGCCTTGATCGTTCCCACCGATACTCCCAGCCGTTCAGCAATCTCCTGGTGCTGATAGCCCTCGACGTCGTGCAGCACGAACGCGAGTCGCGCGCCCTGAGGTAGCGACGCGATCGCTTCTTCCATATCCATCCGCAAATCGACGCCGCTCGACCGCGCCGCGCCCTCGAGCCGCGACGTGTCGTCCATCGGCAGCACCCGCGCGGTCCGGCGGTGCTCACCGCGCGCGTTTTCCAGCATGGTGTTCACCGCCAGGCGATGCAGCCACGACGCGAACGCGGCGTCACCGCGAAAGGCCGAGAGTCCCCGCCAGGCCCGAATGAAGACATCCTGCATCAGCTCGGTCGCGTCGTTGCTGTTGCCGGCCTTGAGGCGTAGGCACAGCGCGTAAATGCGACCCGCGTGCTGCCGGTACAGGACCTCGAAGGCATCGACGTCGCCCGCCTGCGCGCGCCGGACTGATTCCAGCGCCGCAGCGTTCTCTTCACCAATCGTGGACGGGTTGGGTCCGATAGTGTCCGATACCACGGCGCTCGTCTTCATTGTGGCCGCGGATAAGATGCCGCAAAACGGCAGCGGGTTGGAATCGGTTGCCAACTCAGAGACTTTCCCGAGCTGGCGGCTCGCTGCGGGGAGCTAACTCTTAGCCGCCCGCCCTCAACCCCTCGCTGCCCCTATTCTATGTCCCCGCCGAGATCGAATTTGGAGCGAGTGAGGCCGACGATTCGCTGAAGACCCGCCTTGGCATCGGGAGGCAGATCGGGACGCGCCATCAGCTTCTCGGCTTCGGCGCGAATCGAATCCAGTGCCTGCATGAAGTTCCCTTTCCTGAGCTTGCCGGTGTCGTCAGACATTGATCGCTGGGTGAGGGGTATCAGGCTCGCGCCAGCTGAGCAGGTTTGGCGGGTGGCAGCTGGGGCGGAGCGCGCCGCTCACCGACCTGCTGGCGCCACATCGCGTAGTAAAGACCCATTCTCTCCAGCAGATCCGCGTGTTGGCCGACTTCCACGATTCGCCCGCGCTCGAGCACGTAGATCCGGTCGGCGTGCATGACGGTCGACAGGCGGTGCGCGATCAGAATGGTGATGACCTCACGCGAGCTGGCGACCTCGCGCATGGTGCGACTGATCTCTTCCTCGGTGAGCGAATCGAGCGACGACGTCGCCTCGTCGAAGACGAGGAGATGTGGATCGCGCAGCAGCGCCCGCGCGATCGACAGACGCTGCTTCTCACCGCCAGAGACCTTGACGCCCCCTTCACCAATCACGGTATCGAGACCCTTGTCGGCGCGCGCCAGGAGAGCGTTGGCGGCCGCCTTGTGCAGGACTTCCATGCAATCCGCGTCGCTCGCCTGCGGATTCACGAACTTGAGATTCTCCCGGATCGTGCCGGAAAAAAGCTGGGCGTCCTGGGTGACAAGGCCGATCCGCTCGCGTAGCCTGTCGAGGTCGACATCTTTGCCGGGGACTCCGTTGTAGAGAATTTCTCCCTGTCGCGGTGTGTAGAGGCCGACGAGCAGCTTCACCAGGGTCGTTTTGCCCGCGCCCGATGGCCCGACGAAAGCGATGGTCTCGCCGCGACTCACGTCGAAGGAGATGTCGCTCAAGGCCGGCGTGGTCGCGCTCTGGTGCATGAACCCGACATCCCTGAACTCGAGATTCGCGATGTCCGACAACGGCACCGGCGCAGCCGGCTTCGGGTCGCGCGGCGTCTCCAGAATCTTGCGGAAATTCACCAGCGAGACTTCGGTCTCGCGATAGACGTTGATGATGTTCCCCAGCTCCTGCATCGGCCCGAAGATGAAGAACGAATAAAAGAGCAGCGAGAAGAACTGCCCGACCGTGATCTTCTGGGCGAAGATCAGGTAAAGCATGAGGAACAGGATGCAGGTACGAAGCAGATTCACCACCGTTCCCTGGATGAAGCTCAGACTTCTGATGTACTTCACTTTCTTGAGCTCGAGTCTGAGAATCTTCTCCGTCGTCGCATTGAGTCGCACCTGTTCCTGATCGGCCAGACCCAGACTCTTCACCAGCTCGATATTGCGCAGCGATTCCGTCGTTGACCCCGCCAGCGCAGTGGTCTCGGCGACGATCACTTTCTGGATGCTCTTAACGCGGCCGCTCAACGCCCAGCTCAGCGTGCCGAGCAACGGCACTGTCGCGAGAAATGCCGGTACGATCACCCAGTGCACGGTCAGCGCGTAGATGACCACGAATACCACACCGACCAGCGTCGTGAAGATCAGGTTGATCGACAGCGAGATGAACTTCTCGACATCCTGCCGCACCTTCTGGAGCTTGCCGAGGGTCTCACCGCTGCGCTGATCCTCGAACACCGAGTACGGAAGCTCCAGCGAGTGACGAATGCCATCGGAGTACATCTCGGCGCCGACCCGCTGGACGATCACGTTGACGTAATAGTCCTGGAAATTCTTGGCGACTCGCGAGACGAACGCGACGCCCATCGCCATCAGGAGCAGCGTGCCGGCGCCTTTGACGAAGTTCGCGGTGGTGTACTCCCGAAAGCGCGTTGCGTAGTCGTCGATGACGTGCCGGAAGATGAGCGGATCCAGCAGCGAGAAGACCTGGTTGGTCGCCGCCAGAAAGAGCGCGAGCAGGATCAGCGCCTGATACTTCCGAAGATACGAGAGGAGTAAATCCACGCTCGGATAGTATCGGGGCGTTTGCGGAGCCGCAAATCTCGGGCAGGATGTTGCGAACTGTGCGGGCAGCGAGTCTTGACTGGGGGCCGTAACTCTGAACCGGCGCCCGAACGCACGTTCGAGGTTCTTCTTGCTCGTCCCGAAATCAGTTACGACGCTCAAGTCGTACAGCCGATCGCAGTTCACGTCCGACGCCGTCGCGGGCGTGATCGTCGGCGTTGTCGCACTCCCCCTCGCCATAGCGTTTGCGATTGCCAGCGGCGTCACCCCTGACCGCGGCCTCTATACCGCCATCATCGCCGGCTTTCTGATCTCGGCGCTCGGCGGCTCGCGCGTCCAGATCGGCGGACCGACAGGCGCGTTCGTCGTCATCGTCTACGGCATCGTCCAGAAGTACGGGATCGATGGTCTCGTCGTCGCGACGATCATGGCCGGCGTAATCCTGATCGTACTCGGCGTTGCGAGGCTCGGCGCGGCGATCAAGTTCATTCCGCATCCGGTCGTGATCGGATTCACCAGCGGAATCGCCGTCATCATCTTCTCCAGCCAGGTGAAGGATTTCCTGGGGCTGCGGATGGGCGAGGTACCCGCAGAGTTCATCCCGAAATGGAGAGCCTTCGCGGTCAATTTCAATTCGGTCAATCCATACACGATCGGCGTTTCTCTGGGCGCGCTGCTGATAATGGTCTTGTGGCCAAAAGTCAGCCGGCGCATGCCCGGCCCGTTCGTCGCGCTGATTGTGACGACTGTTCTGGCCAACGTGCTGCACTTTCCGGTCGAGACCATCGGCACGCGCTTCGGCGCGATCAGCGCGAGCCTGCCCCATCCCGTGGTTCCGCACGTGACGCTCCCTCAGCTAACGGGTCTCGTGGCGCCGGCCTTCACCATTGCGCTGCTCGCGGCGGTCGAGTCACTCCTTTCGGCCGTGGTCGCCGACGGTATGATCGGAGGCCGCCATCGATCCAACATGGAGCTCGTCGCGCAGGGGATCGCCAACATTGCCGCTCCGATTTTTGGCGGCATGCCGGCAACGGGCGCAATCGCGCGCACCGCGACAAACGTCAAGAACGGCGGTCGCACTCCGGTAGCGGGCATGTTCCACGCGCTGACACTGCTCCTGATCACGCTCTTCTTCGGCCGCTGGGCGGGAGCGATCCCACTGGCTACACTCGCCGCCATTCTCGTCGTCGTAGCGTATCACATGAGCGAGTGGCGCACCTTCCGCAGCGAGCTGAGCGCCCCGAAGAGCGATGTCGCGGTTTTGCTGACGACGTTCCTTCTTACCGTACTGATCGATCTCACCGTCGCCATCGAAGTCGGAATGGTACTCGCCGCCTTCCTGTTCATGCGGCGGATGGCGGAAGTCACCAACGTCAGCATCGTCACACGCGAGCTGGCCGACGGAATGGAAGGTGACGAGGAAGACGATCCGAATTCGGTGCGGAAGCGCGTCGTCCCGCGCGGCGTCGAGGTCTTCGAGATCAACGGGCCGTTCTTTTTCGGCGCCGCCGAGCAGTTCAAGGACACCCTGCGTCAGGTCGCGAAGAAGCCGAAAGTGCTGATCATCCGTCTCCGCGACGTGCCGGCAATCGATTCCACTGGTCTGCACGCATTGCACGAGCTCGCGCGGAGCTGCAAGCACGATCGCACCCTGCTGCTGCTTGCCGACGTACATGCCCAGCCGATGTTCGCGCTCGCCCGGTCGGACATCCTCGAGGAGATCGGCCAAGCCAACCTCTTCGGCAACCTCGACGATGCCCTCGATAGAGCCCGCGAATTCCTCGGCTTGCCGGCCGAGCCACATCCACCTGAGGCAACGCCTACGGTCGCTCGCGAAACCCCGCCGGGAAACATCAACCGCATCGCGTAGCGCCTTTCGGCGGAACAAGTGCTGAGGTGCGGGGCACGGCCTATGCCCTCATATGGATCCCAATTCATCAGCACGAGGCGATCGATGGCCGATACCCACACGAACCGCGACACCCAGCCCCACATTCCGACCGACACCGACGAGCTCGCGCCGGGATCCGCCGAGGAGAAACGCGCCAACAATCCGAATTCCACTGACGATCGCACTCGCGATCGCGACGACGTCAATCCGCCGCGCACCACCAGCGGAAAGAACTTTACGGCGCCGAAGTTCGGATCTGCCGGCAGCGGCGGACTCGAATTCGAGCCCGGGCCCGAAAGAGATTAGCTCACCAGCAGCGCGAGGCCCGGCAGCTAAGGAGCTGTCTGGCCGTCGCGCCGCGGTCTCCTTTCACCTCATGAACTCGACCGGCCGGCCGATGCTCCACGGAATTTTCGCCGCGTCCATGCTGGCGTTCAACGCCGGGATCCGCTGCTGCAGCAACGCGTTGATTCGGCCGACCTCCCGCTGAAGGTCAGCGCTGGCCAGATCCAGCGTCGCGCGCTGCAGCGCGGTCGGCTGCGAGGTGACGTTGCCGATCTGCTCGGCGACGTCATTCACCCTCTCCTGAATTGAAGGCTCCTCGACACGCTTGTCGTCGCTGACCGGCTGCGCGTTTGGATCGCCGCGCAGCTTCTTCAACACGTCGGAGATCTCCCGATCGATGGCGTCGGCCTGCTTCGAAACGCTGTCCGCGCCGGACGCCGATTTGATCGCTGCCTTGGCGTCGGTGATCTGCTCCTTCAGCTGCTCGGTGGTGCGCACTGCAGCCTGCACCGTCGCCTGCAACCGGCCGGTGCTGACACGCATGTCGTAAAGCGCGCGATAATCGGCGTCGCTCAGCTGGACCAGCGGGTCTGAGTGCACTTCAACAGGTACTTCCTGTACGCCCGGCGAGCTGCCGCCCTTGACGGTGAGTCGCGCGGTATAGCGTCCCGGCAGCACGAACGGTCCGAGCGGATCGCGTTGGCGGAACTGCGACTCGCCGACCTGGTTCGCCGGGCGTCTGACAGTGTAGGGCGCCGGATTCCTCAGGTCCCACGTAACCCGATGCATTCCACGCTTCTTGTTGACGGTGAGGTCGCGGACTTTCTTGCCCGTGGCATCATAAATCGCCAGCGACACATCGCCGCCCTTGGGCAGCGAGTCGCGCAGGAAGTACGTGATCGCCGCTCCGAACGGCGGATTCGGCGCCGAATACTCACGGTCGCCGAGCGCTCCGGCGCCCCGAACGCCACCGGGTACCGATGAATTCGGATTGTATTCCGTCGCCGCTTTCACCGGAAACAGGAACGCCGGATGGTTGTTAGCCTCGGCGAGCTTCTCGAGCGGGGTGATGTCGTCGATGATGTAAATCCCGCGCCCGTGGGTACCGATGACCAGATCGTGCTCGCGCGGCTGCACCACGATGTCATGCACCGCCACCGTGGGGATGTTGTATTTGAGCTGGGTCCACTGATTGCCATGGGTCGGCGAGTAGAACGCACCGAACTCGGTGCCGACGAAAAGCAGGCTCGGCTCGTTGTAACCTTCGCGAATTACCTGCACCGAACCGTTGGCGGGGAGGTTGCCCGTGATCGACTTCCAGTGCGCGCCGTAGTCGTCGCTCTGGAGAACGTACGGCTTGAAGTCGTTGTTGCGATGGTTGTCCATCGTCGCGTAAACCGTTCCTTCACGGAATCGCGATGCTACTACGCGACTCACGTAGGTCTGATCGGGCACGCCGGGAAATTTCATGTACTTCGTCCACGTCGCTCCGCCGTCGCGCGACACCGAGACCACCCCGTCGTCGGTGCCGACGTAGAGCAGTCCCTGCTTGAGCGGCGATTCGTCGATGGTGCTGATGTTTCCGTACTCGGCGGTTCCCTGGTGCCGCGCGATGGCGTCGCGCGGCCAGATCTTGCCCATCACCGGCAGGCTGTCGCGATTGAGCTGTCGGGTGAGGTCGGCCCCGAGACGCGTCCACGCATCGCCGCGGTTGGTGCTCTTGAAGAGATAGTTGGCGCCGAAGTACAGAGTGTTGTGGTCGTACGGCGAGATCAGCATCGGCGAGCTCCAGTTCCACCGATACGGTTTCGCGCCGAACGATGGTAGCGGCTTGATGGTTTTTTGCTCACCCGTGCGCACGTCGAACCTGACGATGTCGCCGCCCTGCGATTCGCCGTAGACCGTGTTGGGGTCGACGGGATCGATCTGCGCGTAGAAGCCGTCGCCGCCGGTGGTGCGAATCCAGTCGGCATTGGTTATTCCCTGACGGTTTCTCGTCTGACTTGGTCCGCCCCAGCTGCTGTTGTCCTGCAGTCCGCCGTAGACGTAGTAGAACGGCTGACGCATGTCGGTTGCGATGGCGTAGTACTGCGAAATCGGAAGGTTGGGAACGAAGTCGACCGTCCGCCCGCGATCGTGACTGATGTAAACGCCGCCGTCGCAGCCTATGATCAGGTGATCGGGATCGGTCGGATCGATCCACATCGCGTGGTGATCGGAGTGCGCGCCGCCGGCGATGTTGCGGAAGGTACGACCGCCATCGTTCGAGACCTGGAGCGGCACACCCATGAAATAGACGCGATCCGGGTTGGTCGGATCGACGCGGATCTGGCCCATATACCATGGATAGGAGAAGCCGGTCCCCATCTTCTGCCAGCTGCCACCACGGTCGTCGGAGCGATACACACTCGCTTCGGTGTTCCCCTCCGCAGCGCCACTGCCGGTGACCCTGGTCTCGATCGTCGCATAGACGATGTTTGGACTCGACCGGCTGACGTCGAGGCCGATCCTCCCGACATCGCCTTTGGGCAGACCCTCGGTCAGTTTGCTCCAGGTGTCCCCGCCATCGATGCTCTTCCAGAGGGCGCTACCCGGCCCGCCGCCGACGTAGGTGTATGGTCTGCGCTCGCGCTGAAACGACGCCGCATAAATCACATCGGGATTCGACGGGTCGAAGATTACGTCGGTGAATCCGGTGTACTGATCGATGTTCTTGACGTTCTTCCAGGTGCGGCCGCCGTCGGTGGTGCGATAGAGCCCGCGTTCACCACCAGAATTCCACAGTGGTCCTGCGGCCGCGACGAACACGATCTGCGGATTGGTGGGGTGCACGATGATGCGGCCAATGTGCTCGGATTTCTTCAGGCCCATGTTCGTCCAGCTTTTGCCGCCATTCTCGGACTTGTAAACGCCGTCGCCCCAGGAAGCGCTGCGTTGATTGTTGTTCTCGCCCGTGCCCACCCAGATGATGTCGGGATTGCTGGGCGCGACCGCGATGTCGCCAATCGATGCCGAGCCTTCGTGATCGAAGATCGGCTCCCACGTCGTGCCACCGTTCACCGTTTTCCAGACGCCACCCGATGCCGACGCGACGTAGAAGGTCTCGCCGAGTCGCTGCCCGATCTGCGAGGCAGGCCCCTCGGGCACCGCGAAATCCACGACGCGTCCGCTCGTGACCGCAGGTCCTATCGATCGCCACGGCAGCTCAGCGAGCCGCGCTGAATCGGCGTCGAACGCGACGGGAGTGGTTTTGGCGTTACGCGTCGCCTGTGCAAGAGTGGTGAGCGGAGACGCGAAGAGGGCGATCGCGAGGACGGGGCGCGAGAACAGTTGCGGCATCGTGAGAGTTTGAGGAGACCGTCATAATCTCATTCACCGCCGAGCGTTTTGCCAATCGCTCAGGGTTTTGACGGCGACGCGGTCGTAGCAACATTCACGTCGATGTTCACCGACGCGCCATTCCACGTCTGAGTGACCTCATAGATTCCCTGCCATAGACTTGCCCAGGCGAATCCAGCTTCCTGCGGCGACTTCTCGATCGAGAATCCGTCGGGGCTCGTAATCCAGAACACCGCTGATCCACTTTTCCCCATGTCCGTGTACGCGCGGCGGACTCCATCGTAGATCGATTGGGCGTTCGCCTTGTGCACATAGATCCCCGGTCTGAAGCGACCGTCCGCAAGCACCTGCTGCACCCACGCCCGGTAGTACGCTTCCATGGATGGGGGAATCACATCCATGTGCTCGATGTCGAGGAAGATCACCGTGCCGTTCGCAAAACCTTCCGAAGCAGTCTTGGTGACGGCGTCGATGGCATCGGTGGTTCCCTGCTCCGTGGTGAGCAGTGTGCGTGAGCACGTCACAGCGCCGGACTCGAGCTGCGCTCGCGTCGGAGGCGTCACCACCGTTCCACGCGCGCGCGGAAGGCTATCGATCGTCGCCGGTGAAGTCAGATCGAAGGCCGGCGGAGCCAGCATATCCGGAACTCCGTCGAAGGTCTG
>CAMLDY010000017.1 GCA_946478895.1 uncultured Gemmatimonadota bacterium | reverse complement strand
CGCTGCGCGAGCGCATTGGCGACATCAAGCTGCTCGCCACCGAGTTCCTCGCGCGCTTCGCCGAGCAGAACGGCAAGCCCGTCAGCGGCTTCGACGACGCCGCGTGGGAGTGGATCCTCTCCTACAACTGGCCGGGCAACGTGCGCGAGCTGAAAAACGCCGTCGAGCGCGCGGTGATCATGAGCCGTGGTGACAAGATCCAGGCAGCCGACATCATGCCGCGGCACCTCCGCCGCGGAAGTGATGTGCAGACGCCGATCACTTTGCCGCCCGGCGCAACGCTTGCCGACACACGGCGCCAGCTGGTGCTGCGCGCGTTCGCATCGACCAACGGCGACTATTCCCGTACCGCGACGATGGTCGGCATGACCCCGGCCGAAGTGCGCTCGGAGATTGCCTCGCTGCTCAACGGGAGCGCCGGCGAGCATCAGGCGAGCAGTCCAGCGACCAACGGTGTGCAACGCGTATCCAAACCGGCCGATCAGTTTGCCGCGGCCGGCAAGCCGGCAAAGGCGCCAGTGAAGTCATCCGCGGCGCCGGCGCCCGCCAAATCGAAAGCCCGGAAGCGCTAATGAGATGGAGGACGCCAATGGACGAGCAGGATTGGTACTATGACGACGACGCCGACTACGCCGAGCCATATGTCATCGTCGAGAGACGCGAAGCGGGTGTTGGCACTTTCCTGATTGGCCTGGCGCTGGGAGCCGGCGCGGCGTTGCTGTTCGCGCCGCAGAGCGGCGAGGAGACCCGGCGCGGCATCGCCCGTCGTGCGCGTCGCGCCCAGGAAGCGGCGGTGGATTTCGTCGACGATGTCAGCGGTACCGTCGCCGACAAGTTCAGTGAGGTCAGAGCGACGGTCGAGGAGCGCATTGAAGCCACCCTCGACGCAGTCGACGACAAGAAGCGGCGAGTCACGAACGCCTTCCACGCAGGACGGGCGGCTGCGCGCGAAGCGCGGGGCGAGCTGGAGCAGCGCATCGCCGAGACGAAAGCGGCGTACAAAGAGACCTAACTAGTGCCGCAGCGCGGGCTCTGGGCCCGGCTCGGCTGGCTCCTCCGCGACTACGCGAAGCGAGTCTGGGACAACAGCGGCGAAGACAACGTGTTTTTTCTGGCGGGGGGAATCGCGTTCAACATTCTCCTCGCCGCCGTTCCTTTCTTCCTGCTGCTCGCGACCGGCTTGCTCTACCTGCTGAATCAGTCGCCGGATACGACGTCCGCCGAAGTACTGCAGATCGTCGACAAGTTTCTTCCGCCCCATCCTCCCGGCGACTCGGGGCCGGCCGGCTCCATCCTCAACGAGGTCATCAAACGCAGCGGCACCGTCACGATCTACAGCGCCGTCGGCTTCATCTGGTTTTCGACTCGCCTGTTCGGGTCTCTGCGAACGGTGCTCGCGGCGATCTTCGATATCGATACCGATCGCGGGATCATCGCGGGCAAGATCTTCGACATCGAGATGACCCTGGTGTCGAGCCTGCTCCTCGTCGCGTACACGGCACTTAGCGCCTACCTGGCGATAGCCACGACCCGGGGCGTTGGGGTGTTGGCAGATCTGGGTCTCCGGAAAGAGTTGATGGGCCAGCTCGAGTACAACGTCGGTCAGCTGATCGCCTTCTCGTTCATCGCGACGATGTTCTTCTCGCTCTACAAATTCCTGCCGCACCGCAAGATTCGCTGGAAAACGGCGTTGATCGCGTCCCTGTTCACGAGCGTGATGCTGGAGGTCGCCAAACGGGCGTTTTCGGCCTATGTCCGCTCATTTAATCCGGGGAGCTTCTACAGCGGCACAGTCGCTGCATTAGTGCTGGTAGTTATCTGGGTGTATTACGCCTCCTTCATCTTCATCATAGGCGGCGAAGTCGCACAGGTATACGAGCTTCGGCGTGTGCGGAAAATGCAGCGCGAAGCGTTCGAGGACTGAGTTCCATTAGCGATGTTGCCGGGCCTTCCGGCGAACACACTTTTTGAGGGGGCGTCTCGTGCGCAAGTTCGCAGCAGTAGCGGCCATACTGGCCGTCGTATCGATCTCAGCTTGCAAGAAGACGGGTGATGGCGAGTACCAGGTTGAGCGGCCGGTTGTAGGGACGCAGACGGACACGATTCACACGCCGACTGTCGACGTGGGAACCGACACGGCGAACGTGACGGTCCCGAAGGTCGAGGTGAAGAAGGACACCGCGACGGTGAAGGTGCCGACGGTGAAGGTGAATCCGCCGAAGAAGTAACTCCTCACCTATCGCGCGCGTGCACCTCCGGCGCACGTGAGAAAGCCCCGCCTTTCGGCGGGGCTTTCTTGTAGCTGCCACTGAAGACTACCGGCGGGCGGCTTTGGGGCGGGCCGGCTGGAGGCCGCGGGCTACTGCCAGCGCATTTTCAGCAACGTTGAGCGTGAATGCGCCACGAAATGATTGAGCCCATGGCCTCGAGCCGTGTGGCCCACCGCCGCCGGCCGGTAGTCTTCGGTGGCAGTTAAAAGCCTTCTCGGTGTGCTATATTTCAGACGCCCCAGGTCCCGGAGGGCGTAGGCCCACTAACTCCGTCAGGACCCCGAAGGTAGCAGCGGCATGCGGTGTCTTACGTTGCTCCGTAAGGCCTGGGGTACTCCCGCCTCGCAATGTCTCTCGCACTCGCCCGTAAATACCGCCCAAAGCGCTTCGCTGACGTCGCCGTCCAGTCGCACGTTTCAAACACGCTGCGCGGCGCGATCGCCAGAGCGAAAGTCGCGCACGGATATCTGCTTTCCGGACCCCGCGGTGTCGGCAAGACCACGCTTGCGCGCGTGCTGGCAATGGCGCTCAACTGCGAGAACAAGCGTGAAGACGGCGAGCCCTGCGGCGAGTGCGTCTCCTGCCAGCGCATCTGGAGCGGCTCGTCGAGCCTCGACGTCGTCGAGATCGATGCCGCATCGAACCGCGGCGTCGATGATGCCCGGGAGCTGCGCGAGAGGGCGATGTACGCGCCCTCGGGTGAAGACCGCTACAAGGTCTACATCGTCGATGAAGCGCATATGCTCACGCGTGAAGCCTGGAATGCGCTCCTCAAGATTCTCGAGGAGCCGCCGCCGCGAGTGATCTTCGTTTTTGCGACCACCGAGCCACAGAAGATCGCCCAGGCCGCGGCGCCCGTGCTGAGTCGTTTGCAGCGTTTTGACCTCAAGCGCATCGGACTCGCCGACATCACCCGCCGCTTATCAACGGTGCTGGAGCAGGAGGGCGTGAAAGCATCCGACGACGCCATCGCGCTCATCGCGCGCGCCGCCGACGGCTCCATGCGCGACGCCCTCAGTCTCACCGACCAGGTGATTTCCATCGGCGGCGGCACCGTCACCGTCGAACGCGTGCGCGAGGCGCTTGGCCTCGTCGCCGAGGACGAGTTCATCCATCTGCTGGACCTCATCGCGGCCCACCGCGCTGGTGAAGTCTTCGAAGCCGTCAACAAGCTCACCGATTCAGGTGTCGACTTCGGCGTTTTCCTGTCCGGTTTCGCGGACATGCTGCGTGCCCAGCTGACGGTGGTGCTCAACGACCGCGCCGACGGAGTATCAGCCGCTGCCGCCGCAGCCCTCAGGGAGAGAAAGGATCTGTTCAGCGCCGGAGATCTCCTTCGCATGATCAGCGCAATCAACGCCCTCGAGCCGAATTTCAAAAAAAGCTCTCAACAGCAATTGCTGATCGAGATGCTGCTGGTGAGGATGGCCCTCCTCGATCGAACGGTCGCGCTGGAGGACGTCCTCAAGGGCCTTGGCGAAGCCAGCGGCGCCGAGCGTGCGGCGCAGCCGAGCGGATCGGTGCGCGCGCAAAACCCGCAACCGGCGGTCGCGCGAACCGTGCAGCGTCCCGCCACCCGGCCCGGCTATCCTCCGCAGATCGACGCGCCCAACACGCCGACATCGAAGCCGGAGACCAGGCAATCTTCCGGACCTCCGCCCAACGAAGCCCAGCTTCGCGAGATGAAGCGGGCGATGGAAGCAACCGCGCAGGATTCCAATCGCAGCCGGATGACGCCGGAGGCGCTGAAAGAGGAGCGCATCGGCATGCTGCGCCAGAAGGACCCGGCGCTCGGCACAGCCATCGACGAGCTCGATCTCGAGCTCCTCGACTAACACTCTCAATTCGATTTTCATGGCGGACTTCACGAAGATTTTCGAGCAGGCTCAGCAGATGCAGACCCGCATGCAGCAGATGCAGGCGGAGCTGGAGAAGCAGACCGTAACCGCTACGTCCGGCGCAGGTATGGTCACCATCGAGGCGGACGGAAAAGGCACCATCACCCGCGTCAAGATCGATCCCAGCGTCGCGGATCCCAAGGATGTAGAGATGCTGGAGGATCTGGTTCTGGTCGCGGTCAACGAAGCGCAGAAGAAGGCCGCGGAGCTCGCCAAAAGCGAGATGGGTAAGCTCACTGGCGGACTCAACCTGCCATTCAAGCTCCCGTTCTAGGCGTGGGGGCCATCGACGAGCTGGCCGCGGAGCTCTCCAAACTGCCCGGGATCGGACGGAAGACCGCGCTGCGCCTTACCTACCATCTCCTGAAGCAGTCGCCCGACCAGGCCAGGCACCTTGCCACGGCGTTGACCACCCTTGCCGAGAAGGTCAGGCCTTGTCCCCAATGCTTCAATCTGACAGAGGAGGAACTCTGCTCCATCTGCCGTGACGCGCGCAGGGATAAGGCAGTCATCTGCGCAGTGGAGGAAGCATCCGATATCGGAGCCATCGAGCGGTCTGGCGAGTTCCGGGGCGTGTATCACGTCCTGGGCGGGAGATTGTCCCCGCTGGACGGAATCGGGCCCGAGGATCTCACCATTCCGCAGCTGGAGACCAGAGTGTCGGCCGGAGTCGTCCGCGAAGTGATAATTGCCACCAATCCGAGCATCGAGGGCGAGACGACCGCGCTGTACGTACAGCGCCGGTTGTCGCGATATCCTCTCACCGTCTCGCGGATCGCCCGGGGCCTGCCGGTCGGAGGCGACCTGGAATACGCGGATGGCGTGACCATTGCCCAGGCCTTGACCGCAAGGAGGGCAATGTCATGACCAAACAGCGCGCGAGCTTCGTCGCCGTTGGTTTTATCGGTGGGGTGGCAGCGGGATCCCTGTTCTGGAGCCGGATGCAGCGCCAATGCCGACGCAATCTGTTCTCGCGCCACGCCCTGAGACGCGTTGCCGCGCTCGGCTATCTTCGCGCCAAGCCGTCGGTCAGAAACGCGCAGCTGCTCCGCGAGTACGTCGCCTGGGAGCCGCGATCGATCCTCCGCCAGCGCGGCGCGAAGATGCTGAGGCGGCTCGAGGCGACTCTGTGACCGGAGCCAGATGACTGCCGGCACGGCCAACTGGTCGTTCACCCAGGACGACTTCACCGCCATAACTGAATCCCTGACGCGCTTTCTCGGCGAGACAAAGTCGATCTGCGCGCTGCTCGTCGATCGGTCCGGACAGCTCGTTACGACCGTCGGCAATGCGCCCGGGCTGGACACCACCGCGTTCGCGACCTTGACCGCGGCGGACTACAGCGCCAACGACCAGCTCGCGAAGCTGGTTGGCGAGGACGATTTCTCGAGCCTGTTCCACCAGGGTGAAAAGGAGTCCATCTACGTCGCGGATATCGCGCGACGGCTTCTGTTGGTGATAATCTTCGATTCACGCACGACCGTCGGCCTCGTTCGGCTGAGAATGAAGGACGAGATCGAGGAGTTGACGCTGTTGATCGATCGTGTATTCTCCCGCGGTCGCAATGGCGCCGCCCCGGCCGAGCATCTGCTCAAGGGCGCGGATGACGAAATCGACAAACTGTTCAATTGGTGAGGAAAGCTAGACAGTGTCGATGATCAACTACGCCTCGCGCGAGATCAATTGTAAGATCGTTTACTATGGTCCCGGGCTTGGCGGAAAAACTACGAACCTCGAGCACGTCTACGGAAAGGTGAAGCCGGAGACGAGGGGCAAGCTCATCTCTCTCGCCACCGAGACCGAGCGCACCCTCTTCTTCGACTTTCTGCCCGTCGATCTCGGAACCATCCGCGGCTTCAAGACGCGGTTCCATCTCTACACCGTGCCGGGCCAGGTCTACTACAACGCCAGCCGCAAGCTGATTCTCAAGAACGTCGACGGCATCGTCTTCGTCGGAGACTCGCAGGCCGAGCGAATGGAAGCGAACCTGGAGTCGATGCAGAATCTCTACGACAACATGGCGGAGTACGGCTACGACCTCACCCAGATGCCGTTCGTGATTCAGTACAACAAGCGGGATCTGCCCAACGCGGCGCCCATCGATGATCTCCAGGCCGCGCTCAATCCTGGCTGGGAAGTCGAAGATCCGGTGAAGCAGCGCGTCCAGCCCGACCCGTATCACGCCGGCCAGAACCTGGTCGAGCAGCTCGCCGGCGGAGAGTGGGTGGAGCGCGCGCCGTACTTCGAGGCGATCGCGGTGCAGGGCGACGGCGTGTTTGACACGCTCAAGGCGGTCAGCAAGCTCGTCCTGAAGGCGCTCGCCTAGCGCCGGGAGGACGTGGCGTGAATCTCCCCAACGCCATCACGGCTGGCCGCATCCTCGCGGCCCCTTTCATCGCAGCGCTACCCTTCATCGCGTCACCCACGGCGCGGCTCATCGCGTTCATCCTCTACGTGATCGCGGCGGTTACCGATTATCTCGACGGTTACCTCGCCCGTGAGCGAAATCTCATCACCGATCTTGGCCGGCTCCTCGACCCGCTCGCTGACAAGCTGCTGCTCTTCGCGACGCTGATCCCCATGTTCGTGTTGATGGCGCCCCACAACGATCCACTCATTCCCACCACCGCCGAGAATCTCGACGCCGGCCGACTGCCGTTCCTCACGCCCTTCGGCGCCATCGGGCTGCCGTGGTGGGTGGTCGCGATCGTCATCGGCCGTGAGATATTCATGACGATTTTCCGTCAGGCAGCCGCGCGGCGCGGAGTAGTGATTTCCGCCATCGGTCCCGCCAAGTGGAAAACCGCGTTTCAGTCGCTCTGGGTCGGCTCGGCATACTTCTGGTTTTTTGCCGCCACTCTCGCCGCGAGCAGAGGATGGGGTAGCGCGGCGTGGCGCGGGTTCGCTTACTTCAACGGAACCGTCGGCGCCCTCGCAATGATCGCTTCAGTGTTTCTCACAGTTTATTCGCTCGCACTCTATCTCCGCCGGTACTCGGGGGTGTTTGCTTTTTGAGCGGACAGCGGGTCGAGCTGATCACCATCGGTGACGAGCTCCTCCTCGGTTTCACGGTCGACACCAACGCGGCACACATCGCCCGCACGCTGGCAGCAGCAGGGGTTGAAATTGTTCGGCGGACGACGGTGGGCGATGAAGCCGACGGTATCGCGGCGGCCGTCAGCGAAGCGCTCGACCGGACGGGCGCCGTAATAACTACCGGCGGTCTCGGACCGACCAGCGACGATCTCACCAAGCCGGCAATCGCAGCGCTCTTCGGCAAAAGAATGCTGCTCGACGAGCGGATAGCCGCCGAGCTCGAGCGGCGCTGGAAGGCGCGCTTTCCGAACAGCGTCTTTCCGGCCACCAATCGCAGTCAGGCCGAGATTCCGGAGGGCGCGCGGGTGCTTCCCAACCGGCACGGCAGCGCGCCGGGCATCTGGCTGGAAGACGCGAGCGGACGCTGGGTCGCGATGATTCCGGGAGTGCCGCGTGAGATGCGCGGCATCCTCGCCGAGGAGCTGCTGCCGGCGATTCGGGCGCGGGTGGAATCCGAGACCGTGGTGCTCTCCCGCACCCTCCGCACGACTGGCATCGCCGAGTCAGCGATTGCGGACCTGCTCGGACCCCATTTCCTCGGCGAGCCTGGCACCGAGCTCGGGTCGCTCCCATTGGCCTATCTGCCTGGTCCGATGGGGGTCGATCTCCGCGTTACGGCCAAGGGGATGCCGCGCGATCGTGCTGCGACGCTGGTCAAGGAGGCAATCGTGAAACTGCGCGCAAAGGTCGGCACGTATGCCTACGGAGAGGACGATACCGATCTCGCGGCCGTTGTCCTCCAGAAACTTCGCGCGACCAGTCTGACGCTTGCTGTTGCCGAAAGCTGTACCGGTGGGATGCTCGGCGAGCGAATCACCGCGATTCCTGGCTCGAGCGATGTGTTTTTGGGAGGTGTCATCGCCTATCGGAACGACATCAAGACCACTGCGCTGGGCGTCGTGGCTGACGATGTGCACCGGTATGGAGCCGTGAGTGAAGAGGTTGCGCTCGAGATGGCAACGGGTGTGCGGGACAAGCTCAAGGCAGATGTCGGCGTCTCGATAACCGGGATCGCGGGACCCGCCGGCGGGACGCCGGAGAAGCCTGTGGGGCTTGTCTGGATTGCCGTGCAGACAGACGAAGTCAAGGCACGACGCTTTCATTTGATTGGAGATCGCGCCGAGATCAGACAGCGCGCCAGCCAGGCGGCGCTGGACATGGTGCGGCGAGCCCTTCCAAACGGTTAACTTAGGAAGATGAGACACTCGAAGAAGAAGTCCGAACAGACCCGGCTGCCGGAGCAGGATGCGATGGGCTCCGCCGACGATTACGCGCCGGGTGGCGCCACCAGCCAAGGTGACGGCCAGGCCGACGGCCCGACCTTTACGGACACCGTCGAGACCGCGGATGCGCCGGCCGCACCGAACGAGGCGGATAGCGTCGCGGACGCGTCGGTACAGCAGGATACCGGCGCGGACCGCGAGCGGTACCTGCGACTCGCCGCCGAATACGACAACTACCGGAAACGCGCGGCACGCGAGCGGACCGAAGCTGGTGCGCGGGCGCAGGCTGATCTCGTCCGCGAGCTGATCGACGCCCTCGACGATGTCGCGCGATTCGCGCACGTCGACCCGGCGACGACTGATGCCGCAACGGTAGTACAGGGTGTCGACATGGTCGAGAAAAAGCTGCTCAAGGCGCTGGGAAACGCGGGACTCGAGGTGATCAACCCGGTCGGCGAGACCTTCGATCCGGCGGTGCAGGAGGCGGTGGCGACGGAGCCCACTTCCGCGCGCGAGGATGATCACGTCGTCTCGCGGGTTTATCAGCCCGGATACGTTTTCAAGGGGCAGCTGTTGCGCCCGGCGCGCGTTGTTGTGAAGCAGTGGAACGGCTGACGGCGTCCGCTCGCTGACCACACATGCCACCGACGAAGGATTTCTATTCGGTACTCGGCGTCAGCTCCACCGCTTCGCAAGACGAGATAAAGAAGGCCTACCGCAAGCTCGCGAAGAAGTACCATCCCGACGCGAACGCGAACGATCCGAAAGCCGCGGAGCGCTTCAAGGAGATCTCTGAGGCGAACAACGTTCTCGGTGATGCCGAGAAGCGGAAGCAGTACGACGAAATGCGCCGGCTCGGCGCGTTTGATGGCGGTGGATTCGGCGGGTTCGGCGGCGGAAGATCGACCCGCAGCTCGCGCGGTCCCACCGGCGCGGAGTCGATCAACTTTCAGGACTTTGACATCGGCGGCCTCGGCGGGCTCGGTGACCTGTTCAGCTCGATGTTCGGCGGCGGCGAGGCCAGGCAGTCGTCGCGGTCCCGCGGTCCGGAACGAGGCCAGACTGTCGAAGCGTCTCTCGACATCCCGTTCCGTACGGCGGCGCGCGGTGGCAAGGTCCCGATCGAGCTCGAGGTGAGCGAGGAGTGTCCGACTTGCCACGGCAGCGGCGCCGCCCCCGGCGCGTCGCTCAAGATCTGCCCCGAGTGCAACGGCCGCGGCGTGGTCTCGTTTGGCCAGGGCGGATTCGCCGTGAACAGGCCCTGTCCGGTGTGTCTCGGCCGGGGACAGGTTCCTACCGAGCCGTGCCCCACATGTCGCGGCAGCGGCGACGTCCGGGCAAAGAAGAAGGTCCTGATCAACGTTCCGCCGGGAGTCGATACGGGATCGAAGATCCGGTTGAAGGGGCAGGGCGGGAAAGGCACCCAGAACGGGCCGCCCGGTGATCTCATCATCACCTTCAACGTTCTCCCCGACAAGTTCTACCGGCGCGATGGCCTCGATGTGATAGCGACGGTTCCGCTGAACATCGCGCAGGCGACCCTCGGAACGAAGATCAGCGTGCGTACCCTCGACGGAAAGAAAGTGGCAATCAGGATACCCGCGGGCACCCCGTCGGGCAAGCGATTCCGTGTACGGGGACAGGGAATTCAGAAGGGCGACAAGACCGGCGATCTGATCGTCGAAGTGTCCATCCAGGTGCCGGACAAGTTGTCTGAGGAGCAGGAGCGGATGATGAAGGAGTTCGCTGCGTCGGGCGGGCTCAAGTACTGACGCACCTCGCTACAATTTTCTGATCCAGATATTTCTGTAGCGAACCGGATTGCCGTGATCCTGCAGCCGCAGCGACTCCTCTGGAGCATGCGCTGTGTAGAGTGCCGGACGATCGTGATAGGTGTTGCCGTAGATCTCGACGTTGTTCTGGATCAGAACACCGTTGTGCAGAACCGTCACACGGGCCCGGTCGGTCACTTTGCCCTGGTCGTCGAACCGTGGGGCGTGGAAGATGATGTCGTACGCCTGCCACTCGCCCGGCTTCCGCGAGGCATTGACGAGCGGCGCGTATTGCTTGTAGACGGAACCCGCCTGGCCGTGGTAGTACGTCTCGTTCTGATACGAGTCGAGGACCTGAATTTCGTAGTGTCCCATCAGAAAGACGCCGCTGTTACCGCGCTCCTGGCCTTCGCCTTTGACGACCGCGGGCGTCGCCCATTCAATGTGCAGCTGCACGTCGCCGAATTTGTCGGCGGTCGCGATCTCCCCTGTGCCCGGAGCGACCTCGACGTAACCGTCGCGCACCACCCATTTCGCCGGGCCGCCGTCGGCGCTTCGCCAGCGCGAGAGATCCTTTCCGTCGAACAGCACGATCGCATCGGACGGCGGATCACTGTTCGTGCGTCCCGGCGTTACGATCGGCGGCGCGGTCTTGGGCGGAGGGAAGGGCTGCGGCTCCTGCGCGCCCAGCGCAACGGCACAGGCGGGCGCGAGAACAATTCCGATGAGACCGCGCATTACCACGGCACCTGCGGTGAGGCGTAATAGTTGATGCCGAGGTAGCGCCAGCGGGGCGCGTGGGTCGCGACACGGTTGCGGAAGCTCTCCCAGTTGCGCACCGACTGCGGCGTCCAGCCGATCTCAGCGACGGCGGGCAGGCGCGGCATCGCCAGATATTCCAGCGCCGTGATGTTGCGCAGCGTCTCGCTCCAGAACGGCGCTTCGACCCCGACGATGTTCTGCTCGGTAACACCCTTCATGTAGAGAGCAGGATCCCAGTCATATGCGTCGCGCACCTCGACATACGCGGCCCAGTGGAGACCCAGCTCAGTCGAAGGATTGTACTTCATGTCCAGATAAATCTTGTTTGCCGGGGACATGACGAGCTTCGTCCCGCTCGTGACGGCAGCCGATGCCGAATCGCTCTTCCACTGCTGGGCAATCGTCGTCGGATTGAGTCGTGCCTTTCCGATCTCTTCCCAGCCGATCATCGTCTTGCCGTACTTGTTAACGATGCCCTGAACCCGCTCGATGAACTTTATGTACTGATCGTCGGTCAGCGCCTGAACTTCGTCGCCGCCGATGTGGAAGTACGGCCCGGGGGTGAGGCTGCTGATCTCGCGAATGATGTCGTCGACGTACGCGTAGGTCTCTTCCTTGTCGACGCACAGGCTGCTCCAGCCCACATCGGTCCCGGTGTAAGGGCCGGTGGGACGCTTGCTGCAGGCGTACTCCGGATAACCTATCAATCCGGCGTTGCTGTGCGCCGGCATGTCGATCTCGGGAACGATCGTGATGTAGCGGGCCGCCGCGTAGGCGATGATCTGCTGATAGTCCTGCTGGGTGTAGAATCCGCCCGGCCCGCCACCGACCTGGGTGCCTGACCCCATCGCCGTGAGCTTTGGGCGCGAGTTGATCGCGATGCGCCAGCCCTGGTCGTCGGACAGATGGAGGTGCAGGGTGTTGAGCTTGTAAAGCGCGAGAATGTCGATGAACTGCTCGACTTCATCGACGGTGAAGAAGTGACGCGCTACATCCATCATCGCGCCGCGCCACGCGAATCGTGGTTGGTCGACGATGCTCAGCGCGGGAATCGGCCACACCGAGCGCTCCGCGCCCGCGTCGGCTTCAATGTCGGCGGGGAGGAGCTGCCTGATCGTTTGAATTCCGTGGAACAATCCAGCCGGCTGGTTCGCAATCAAGCGCACCGAGTCGCCGCTGACGGTGAGCTCGTAACCTTCGTTGCCGAGCGCGGGGTGATCACCCACAACCCTGAGAATGATTCCACCGCGTACCGCGCTCGCCGCCGCGGCCACAGCGACAGGAAATTCGGTCGACTTCCGCAGCTGCGCAGCGAGCATCTCGGCAATTGCCGTCGCCGCCGGACCGCCATCCACATAGATCCCCGTCGTTTTCTCGACGGTGAACGCGGGCCCGGCCGCCATCACCATCGAAGCCGGTGCGGGCACGAGCTGTGGGGCTCGCTGCACCGGTTGCAGGGGCGGAACGCTGGTTGGTGCGCAAGCCGCGCCGCCGATGACAACCGCAACCACGAGCGCGCGGCTGGAGTGGGAAAGGAAGTCGCTACACTGCATCACGCCCGGCCTCTCTGCGAAGGGTTCTCGGCGGGGAGCCGCCGAGTGCTATGCTGCGAGTACTGGTAGGTTGCGCCTTTGCTGCTTTGCCGCTTCGATGAATCCGCCGCCAAGCACTCGCTCGGCGTCATAAAATACGACCGATTGACCGGGCGTGATTGCGGAGACGGCGTCGTCGAGCGCGATCTCTATCTCGTCACCATCGAGCCGGATGATCTCGGCGCCCGCGAGAGGGGCGCGGTGCCTGACGCGTACCGAGACACGCGCGCCGACCGGCGGAGTATCGGCAAGCCAGTTCACCTCGCGGGCAACGAGGCCGCTGCCGAGGAGCTCGTCACGATTGCCGATCACCACCGCGCGCTCGTCGGGACGAATCGCGATCACGTACATCGGGGTACTGAAGCCGCCGGGCACACCGCGTCGCTGGCCAATGGTGTACCGCGCGAAACCGTTGTGCTCGCCGACGATGCGCCCCGAGGAAGTGACAATTGGACCGCGAGTCAGCGCTGGTGCGTCCGCCGGCAGTCGCTGCTCGAGGATGCGGGCATAGTTCCCGTCCGGTACAAAGCAGATCTCCTGGCTCTCGGGCTTCTCGGCGATGACCTCGAGACCCATCGCGTGGGCGCGGGCGCGGGTCTGGGCCTTGTCGAGAGCTCCGACCGGCAAAATCATGCGCGAAAGTACGGCGCGATCGATCCCCCACAGGAAGTAGGTCTGGTCCTTGTTCTCGTCCAGGCCGCGCCGAAGCTCACCGTCGATGACCCGCGCGTAATGACCCGTCGCGATCCAGTGGGCATCGATGGCGTCCGCCTTCTTCAGAAAATCGCGGAACTTGGTGAAGGTGTTGCAGCGCACGCAGGGAATCGGCGTGCGCCCGCGCGCGTACTCGTCGACGAAATTATCCACGACGTCGTGTCCAAAGCGACTCTCGAGATTGAGCACGTAGTGCGGGATTCCGAGCTGCTCGCAGACGCGGCGGGCGTCGTTCACCGAGTCGAGGGAGCAGCACGGGCGGTCGGGTACGTCCTCGCCGTGACAGAAAAGCTTCATCGTCGCGCCGACGACGTCGTAGCCCTGCTCCACGAGGATCGCCGCGGCGACCGACGAATCCACTCCGCCCGACATGGCAACCAGCACCCTTTCACGCGACATCGTTACTCTGCTGCCGTAAGCTGTCTCGCCTTGGCGACGAGGGTCGGAAAGACTTCGATGACACGGTCGATACAGCGATCCGTCGTTAGCGCGCCCAGGCTCATACGCACCGCCGCGCTGGCGAGCTCGGGACGGACCCCGATCGCGGTGAGAACGTGAGAGGGCGAGATGCTCCCGCTCTGGCACGCGGACCCACCCGACGCGGCGATGCCGCGCAGATCGAGCGCCATCAACAGCGACTCGCTGTCGGTGCCCGGCACGGAAACGTTGAGGATGTGTGGGGCGCGCTCCGCACCGCGGCCGTGGACGATCACGTCGGGAACCCTGGCGACGATGCCGGCCTCGAGTCTGTCGCGCAGCTCTCGCAGCCGCTCGCAGTGCGCTTCGCACTCGGCGAGCGCCAGCTCGGCGGCGCGCGCCAGACCGACTGCGGCGGCGACGTTCTCGGTGCCCGGCCGCCGTCCCCGGTCCTGCATCCCGCCGTGCATCAAAGGCTCGAGATGAGTGCCGCGCCGAATGAAGAGCGCGCCGATTCCCTTGGGCGCGCCGAACTTGTGGCCCGAGATCGTCAGGAAGTCGAACTTCTGGGTTCGCGCGTCGATCTTCACCTTGCCGAATGCCTGAACGGCGTCGGTGTGCACCATCGCGCCGCGCTCCTTGGCGATGGCAGCCAGCTCGGGCACCGGCTGAATGGTGCCGATCTCGTTGTTGACCCACATCGTCGAGCAAATTGCGACCTGATCGTCCACCAGCCTGTTGAAGGAATCGCGATCGATCACGCCTTCCGATGTCATCGTCAGGAAGCGCTCTTCGGCTCCCTCATGCGCTGCCTGGTGCACCGCGCCGAGGATCGCCTTGTGCTCGATCGGCGTGGCGACGACTGCTTTCCGACCCTCCTTTTTCAGCGCGCGCCACGACCCGAGGATGGCCAGGTTGTCGGCCTCAGTGCCGCCCGAGGTGAAACAGATTTCGTCGGGACGTGCTCCTAGACATCGGCCGACTCGCTCCCGGGCCTCGTCGAGCGCCGCGCGCGCTTCGCGGCCCCAGCGGTGGGTGCTGGAGGGATTCCCGAAGCGCGGGCCGTAAAACGGCTTCATCGCCTCGAAAACCTCTTCGCGCACCGGCGTCGTGGCGGCGTGGTCGAGGTAAACCGGGTCAGCTGGCATGTTCGGAATTTAAGGCCCGCGGACGAGCTCAGGGAGGCTGAGTTAACCCTGAAAGAACCTGCTCCTCACTTCCCACAGCTTGGGGAAGAACCGTTGCGAAACGGTCTTCTGGAGATACCTGGAGCCGAGCGTTCCTCCGGTGCCCGAGGTCGCGGGCCCGATGATGCGCTCGACGAGCTGTACGTGGAGAAACCGCCACATCGCGAAGCCCTGCTCGTATTCCAGCAGGCCCTCCGCAAGCATCTGCAACGGGCGCTGGTGCGGCTCGGCGTATATCTGTTCGAGCGATACCGAATGCGCTGCGAGCAGGTTGTCGAAGAGCTCCTGTAACGTCGGTCGTGCGAGCGCGGCCTCGACGGGCGGCGGGATCTTACCGTGCTGCTTGAGCACCTGTAGAAAATGCTCGTCACGCATACCGGACATCGCTTCGATGGTGCGAAACTGCACGCTCTGCGACCCGCTCGACGTCCCGAGATAGCCGCGAAACTGAGCGAAGCGCTGCGGTGGCAGAGTCTCGAGCGCGGAGAGCTGTGCCGTGACGATGTGCACCAGCGCGTTAACCCGTCGCACCGAGGTCAGCGCGCCGAGGGTGTCGTGGTCCTTAAGGAGGGCGATGAGGGCTTCGAGCTCGTGAATAATCAGCTTGAACCACAGCTCACTCGCCTGGTGGACGATGATGAACAGGAGCTCGTCGGGATGTTCCGGCTCCGACCGGGGCCGCTGGAGCGAGAGCAACTCGTCGAGGGCGAGGTACGATGGGTAGGTGACCTCGTCGTCTGTCTGCGTCGGCTCGCTCGATTTCGGTTTCGCGCGCGGGCTGCCCGTCAAAAGGTCGACACCTCGAGAGACGTGACGTCGTCAACCCGCATCGTCTCAGTTGTGTAGAACGGCTCGCCGTAGCGGCAGCGGATCAGCGACCCGTAGTGCGCGGCGTGATGACGGATGAGATCGCGCAGCGGCTCACCGTTGGGATAAACCTCACCGGCCTGGACTGCGTCACCGAATTGCGATGCATAGCACCCGATTGCCTCGAGCTTCTTCTCGAACGCCTCGGTGATGTCGACGACGAATGTCGGCTTCTGGTTGTCCTCTCGATAGGAGAGCGCGTGCAGAACCTTGAGTGGCCGATATGCTGGTACCGACGGCTCGATCATCTTCAGGCCCGCGACGAAGCACGCGTCGCGAACGAGCTGAGCGACGATGGGGTGATCGGGATGACGGCCATGCAGGGAATGCGTCATCACGATCTTCGGCTGCAGTCGCCTGATCGCGACGGCCAGCCTGGCGCGGGTTGCCGGCGTGTTGACGATCCCGCCGTCGGGAAGACCGAGATTTTCGCGCACCGATACGCCCATCACCTTCGCCGCGCGCCCTGCCTCCTCGGCACGCAGCTGCGGGGTTCCGCGGCTCGCCATCTCGCCCGCGGCCAGATCGATGATTCCGGTGGATCGTCCGAGCATCTGCGCGCGAATCAGGGTCCCGCCACAAACGAGCTCGACATCGTCGGGGTGGGCGGCGATCGCGAGTACATCGACTTTGGTCATGACGAGAATCTACTCGTACCGCAAAGCGTCGATCGGATCCAGCCGCGCGGCGCGCTGAGCGGGCAGCATCCCGAAAACGATTCCGATGCTCACCGAGACTAACACGGCGACCATCGTGAGGCCGATCGGGACCGCGGCGTCGATCTTCATCGCCAGGGTCGCGAGCCTGCCGAAGCTGAGGCCGATGAGGATGCCGAGGAGCCCGCCGAATCCGGTGAGCGTTGCTGCCTCGACGAGAAACTGGAACAGGATCTCCCGCCTCGTCGCGCCCAGCGCTTTGCGAATTCCGATCTCACGCGTGCGGCTCGTAACGGAAACCATCATGATCGCCATCACCCCGATTCCGCCGACCAGCAGTCCGACGCTCGACAGAACGATCATCACCAGGAAGAACACGCCGGTGATCTTGTTGAAGGTGTCGAGGATCTGATCCTGGGTTATCAGATCGAAATTGTTCTTGTCGGCGGGACGGAGACGCCGCATCTCTCGCAGCGCGATGGTTACCGCTTCCTGTGCGTCAGCCGTCGTCACGCCGCGTTTCGGCTTTACCGGGATGTATAGCGCGTTGGTCTTGTCGATGGTGAACTGGTGATCGAGCATCGCATACGGAACGATGACGCCGATGTCCTGGCCGGGAGGCGAGAAGATGTTGCCGGGCTGCGCGTAAACGCCGATCACTCGCGCCGGACGGCCGCTGATGTGAATCGTCTTGTCGAGCACCGACTCCTGGCCGAACAGCTTCTTCGCGGCATTCTCGTCGAGCACCGCAACACTTGCTCCCGAGGACATCTCGGCCGGCGTGAACCACCGCCCGTCCAGCAGCTCGCCGCCCTGAATCTCCTGGTACCGGTCGTCGGCGCCCATGATGATGATGTTCTGGGTGCGCTGCGCTTCGTACGAGAGCCGGCCGTTGGACTGCGCCCAGATCGCCGCATACGACACTTCGGGGAGCTGCTTGATGCGCTCAGCTTCGGCTGCGACGAGGTCCGGCCGCACCCGGATCCACTTCGGTAGTCGATCGGGATTGACCGGAGTCTGCGAAAACACTTTGACGACGTAGAATGTCGTCGGGCCGGCGATCTCGATCGTACGGACGATCTGCTCCTGTATCCCCTGAACGATCGCCGCCATCGTCATCACCGTGGAGACCCCGATGACAACGCCAAGAATCGTGAGTGACGAGCGCAGCTTGTTGGCGCGCAACGTATCCAGCGCGATCTGAAAGTTGCTGCGAATCCGCTCGGCGATGATCATTCGGCCCGCAATGCGGCAATTGGGTCGAGCTGCGCGGCGCGCGACGCGGGATAGACTCCGAAAAGCACGCCGACTCCTGCGCCCAGCGCCAGCGCCAGCATCACCGACCACATGCTCACCCGCGCCGGGAGGGGAGATGCGAGACTGACGAGGCCGGCGAGTCCCCAGCCGGCCGCTACGCCGCAGAGACCGCCGATGGTCGCCAGCACGATCGACTCCACCAGAAACTGACGGCGGATGTCAGCGGGCTTGGCACCGAGCGCCTTGCGGACGCCGATCTCCTGAGTGCGCTCGGTGACCGACATCAGCATGATGTTCATGATGACGATTCCACCGACCACGACTCCGATCGCGACTATAGCCGGGATGACCGAGAAGAGGATGCGGGTGAGATTCTTCCAGAAATCCACCAGCGCGTCGGCGGTCTCCACCGAGTAGTTCGGCTCTTCGCTCGGTCGCAAGTGATGCGCGACGCGCATCGCTTCATCGGCGCGCTCCATGCCGCTGGCGACCAGATCGGCGCTCGGCATTTTGACGGAGACGGTGTTCGTTTTCCGCCGGCCGTAGATCATCTCGAAGTTCGGCAGCGGCAGCAGGACGAAGCCGTCGAACGATTGGCCGAGCACGCGGCCCTTCTTGGCGATGGTGCCGATCACCGTAAAACGCTGGCCGATGATGCGGATGTCCTGACCAACCGGGTCTACGTTCTCGAACAGCTTCTCGGCGACGTCGGCTCCGATCACCGCGACAGGCCGGCGATCCCGCACATCCAGATCGGTGATCGGCCGCCCGCTCGCGAACACGTAATCCTGCACGACCTGGTACGGTGCCGTGACTCCCATGATCACGACATCGCCCATGGTCTTGTTGCGCCAGACGATGTCGGCAACCGGCGTCGGCCACCCTGACTGCAGACTCACCGCGACTGCCTCGGGTACCGCGGCGATTACGGCTTCCGCGTCTGACTCGGTCACGCGCGGACGTCGTTGCAGCTTTCGCCACTCTTCGTCGTCGAAGAGTCCGATCCGGATCGGGGTGCGTCTGACCTGAAAGGTGTTGGCGCCGATCAGCGCGCTGGCGAGGTTCTCCTTGACGTAGAAATTCATCCCGGAGATGATCGCGACGACCGCGACGAGAAACGCCACTGACACGATGATGCCGAGCAGCGTGAAGAACGACCGCAGCTTGTTGACGCGGATTTGCTCGAGCGCGGTCGTTATGACGTCGGCGAAACGCATCCCCTAATTTCGGGGGCGCATCGTCCGCGCGCCATGATTTCGAGCGGTGGGATCGGGGGAAGTACACAAAAGAAGACTACCGGCCGGCGGCGGGGGGCGGGCCGGCTGGAGGCCGCGGGCTTCGCCCGTAGTTGCCTGTCCCCTAATCGGGGCACGACAAGTCAGTAACGCAGTTTACCGGCGACCCGCCACCGTGCTACCGGCAACCCGCAACGCATGATCTCTGATCAGCGCGATAGCCCAGACGGGTGTTGTCCTACTCGTAGCGTAGCGCTTCTACCGGATCCAGCCTTGCGGCACGTGCGGCGGGCAGCAGCCCGAACAGAATCCCCGTGAACGCGCTGGTTGCGAGCGCGGCGAGCACGGCGGAAATCGGCGTCGATGCGGGGACGGCTGGGAACGCGGTCTTGATTCCCAGCGCGACCAGAATTCCGAGCACGAGGCCGATCGACGCGCCTATGCTCGTCAGGGTCGCTGCCTCCACCAGGAACTGCCACAGGATCGCGCTTTTGGTCGCTCCCAGCGCCTTCCGGACTCCGATCTCGCGCGTGCGCTCGGTGACGCTGATCATCATGATCGCCACGACTCCGACGCCGCCGACGAGCAGGCCCACCGACGACAGCGCCAGACCGACAACGAAGAACGTGCCGAACAGCTGATTGTAGATTCCCATCAGCCGGTCCTGGGTGACGATCTCGAAGTTGTTCTTCGCCGTCGCCCGCAGCCCGCGCATCCCGCGCAGGAGCGCGGTGACGTCGTCGGTCGCTTCCTCGGTCGTCACGCCCGGCTCGGGCTTGACGATGAAATCGACTCCGCGCATCCACGGATTGAGGGCTCGGCGCGCGCTTTCGAACGGCACGATCGCTTTGGCCTGATCGCCGCCGCCGGCAGATGTCGGCGTTCCCATCGGGCTCGCCGTGTAGTGGTAGACGCCGATCACCTTGAAGTTGACGCCGTCGACGCTGATGGTCTTGTCGATAGGATCCGAGGTTCCGAACAGCCGCTCCGCCAGCTTCTCGTTGACGATGATCACACGGGCCGCGGTGGTGTTCTCGGCGTAGGTAAAGCTGCGACCCGGATAGATGTCACCGCCGTCCACATCGACCCAGTTCGGCGTGTAGATCTCCATCCCCGTGCTCACCTGCTTGTCCTTGTAGGTGAACTTTGCGCCGCTGCCGAGGTGAGCGGTCACCGCCTTGATGGTCGGCAGCCGCTCGATCGCCTTCGCCTCATCGATCGTCAACGCCGGATTCCGGCGCCACGGACAGGTCTCGTCGCTTCCATCGCACGCCGTGAACCCACTGATCGGTCGTCTGTAGATGTAGAATGAGGTCGGACCCGCCGCCTCCAGATCGCGCGCGAAGCTCTCGTTGATGCCACGCACCACCGACGACATCGCGACCACGACGAAGACTCCGATGGCGACGCCGAGGATGGTGAGCGCCGCGCGCACCTTGTTGGAGCGGATGGAGTCGACGGCCATGCCGACTCCCTCGAACGCGTTGAAGATCCGTTGCGCGAGTCTCATGTTATTCCTTGCGGAGCGCCTCGATGGGGTCGAGCCGTGCGGCTCGGCGCGCCGGATACACGCCCGAGATGATTCCGACTACGGTCCCGAGCAGCGTCGCGAGAACGATGGACCACGGCGCGATCGCCGCGGGCAGCGGCGTCTTCCATTCGATGACCTTGGCGATCGCGATGCCGAGCAGAATGCCGATCACCGCGCCGAGCGTGCTGAGCGTCGCCGCTTCGACGAGGAACTGTCGCATGATGTCGCGGCGTCGCGCGCCCAGTGATTTCCGGATGCCGATCTCGCGTGTCCGTTCCGCGACCGCGACCAGCATGATGTTCATGATCACCATTCCGCCGACGATGAGCCCGATCGCCGGGAACGCGGTACCCGCCATCGTCATCACTTTCTTGAGCTTGTCCATGAACGCCAGCGCGCTGGCGGAGGTCTCCATGAAGAAGTTGTCGGGCTCCGCCGGCCTCAGCTTGCGGCGTCCGCGCATGACTTCGCGCACCGCCTCCATCGCATCGGTCATCGTCAGCTCTGAAGGCGTCTGCACCATGATCCCGTCGACGTCGCCGCGCGGATTGGTGAAGTGGTGAAGCGGCGAGTTGTACGGCGCGATGGCGATTCGATCCAGAGATAGGCCAAAGACAGAGCCCTGTTTCTCCAGCACTCCGATCACGGTGTAGGGCATGCCTTTGATGCGGAGCTGCCTGCCCAGAGGGTCGAGATCGTTGAAGAAATACGTCGCGACGTCGTTGCCAATGACCACGACGGGCGCGCCCAGCGCCGCTTCCTGCTGGGTGAAGAGGCGGCCGGTGTGGACATCGTACTTCTTGATCGTGAAGTAGTCCCCATCAACGGCGTGGGCCTCGACCTGCTTCGGCCGCGCGTACTGGCTCTCGGCCTGGAGGTTCTCCTGGCTTTCGACCGCGTATCGCGAGCCCTCCGGCAGCACGCTCGCAACCAGCGGCAGATCGGAGTGATAGATCCGCGGGCGTCTGAGCCACGCGCGCCACTCCTCCTCAGAGCTGGCGCCGTCGCCGAACCAGGGGAAGCGCCGCAGGGTGAAGGTGTTCACGCCGAGCAGCTTCGCGGCGAAATCGTTCTCCATGTAGCTGCTCATCCCCTGCACGATCGAGATCACGGCGATCAGAAACATCACGCCGATGCAAACGCCCAGCAGGGTGAAGAAGCTTTTCAGTTTCTGCACCCTGATCTGCGCCAGAGCGAGCCAGATCGCTTCTACGAACGGCACGTCAGTCCTTGCGAGTCAGAGCGGGCGCGGCGATGCCTGCCGTCTTGATGAAGGTCTCCACCTTCTCGTCGCTCGCGACGCGGCCGTCGCGCAGGACGATCACTCGCCGCGCGTGCGCCGCGATGTCCGGCTCGTGGGTGACCATGATCACGGTCTGACCCTGCGACGCGAGTCCCTGAAAGACGCGCATGATCTCTTCTGACGTCGTCGAGTCGAGATTTCCCGTCGGCTCGTCGGCGAGAAGAATCGCCGGCCGATTCACGAGCGCGCGCGCGATGGCGACGCGCTGGCGTTGTCCGCCCGACAGCTCGTTGGGCCGGTGGTGGATTCGATCGCCCAGCTGCACGCGCTCCAGCGCTTCGGTAGCGCGGGCCCGGCGCTCGTCGGCATTGACACCCGCATACACCAGCGGCAGCTCGACGTTGTGGAGCGCGGTTGCGCGCGGCAGGAGGTTGAAGGTCTGGAACACGAAGCCGATCTCGCGGTTTCTGACCCTCGCGAGCTCGTCTTCGTCCTTGTCGGAGACCAGCATTCCGTTCAGCCAGTATTCGCCGCCGTTCGGCGTATCGAGGCAGCCGATCAGATTCATCAGCGTCGATTTGCCGGATCCGGACGGGCCCATGATCGCCACGTACTCGTTGCGGCGGATCGCGATGTCGACTCCACGCAGCGCGTGCACGACCTCGCCGCCCATGTCGTAGTCGCGCTTGAGGTCGCGGGTGACGATTACCCAGTCCTTGTCGGGCGCGACACCCGATTCGGTGGTGACCGCCTGCCGCTCAGCGGTAGTGCTGAGCGGGATTTCATCAATTTGCATTAGGATTTTGCCGGTTGGCCGGGTTTGGCAGCCGCTTCTTTCTGTGCGCGCACGGTTGCGCCATCCTTGAGCTCGCGGATGGCCTGGTAGGTCCCGCCGACGATTTCCTCGCCTTCCTTGAGACCAGTCAGCACCTCGAAGTACTTCTCGCCCGCGATACCAACTCTTACGGGGCGGAAGGTGACTTTGTTGTTGGCGCCGATCACGAACACGCCTTCGACGTCGCGCTTGCCGACCTGCTTCGTCGGCGCGCGCCGCGCCAGCGTCAAAGCCGTGTCCGGCTTCACTGTGTCTTCTCGAACAGTGAGTGCGATGATCGGGATCGACAGCACGTTGTTCCGCGTCGACGTGATGATCTTCGCCGTAGACGAGAAGTCCGGGCGCGTTTCCGGCGGCGCGTTCAACAGCTGAATGGTCACCTCGTAATCGATCGCCTGATCGGCAGCGCCGCCGGTTCCACCGGTGCCCGCCGCCTTCACCGAGCTGTTCGAGATCTCCGAGACGCGGCCGACGAAGGTCGTGTCCGGGAACGCGTCGAGCTGGACGACCGCCGAATCGCCGATCTTGATGCGTGACACGTCGGTCTCATCGACCTTGACCTTCGTTTCGAGCACGCTCATGTCGCTGATGGTCAGCATCGTGGCGGCGTCTTTGTTGAACGTACCCTGAATCGCCGTCTCGCCCTGCTCGACGCTCAGTCTCGTCACCTGTCCGCTCATTGGCGCGACGATGGTGGTCTTGCCGAGCAGTGACTGCGCGTCACGCAGCGACGCGGCCGCCTGATCGACGGAGTGATTGGCGGCCTCGAGGCTCGCCTGATTTACCTCTACTTCGGTGCGCAGCTGCTCGATCTGCTCGTCCGAAACGAGAGTCGGGTTGGCTTTCTTGAGCGCCATCAGACGGTCGAAGTTTCTCTGCGCCTGGGTGAGCGCTGGCTTGGCCTGTGCTGCCTGGGCGCGCGCCGACGCAACCGCCGCCGTGGCGCGCTCCACCGATGCACGGTACTGCGACGGATCGATCTCGAGCAGGAACTGGCCGGCCGTCACCATTTGGCCTTCCTTGACGGCGAGTCGCACGATGCGCCCGCTAATGTCGGCGCTGATGTCGACCTTTGTATGTGGCTGGACCTGTCCGCTGGCGGTCACCGACGCGACGAGATCGCGGCGCTGAACCTTCTCCATTCGCACTTCGGTTGCCTTGTTGCGGCCTTTCATGGCGCTGGTGACGCCAATCATCAACACCGCGAGGGTGATGGCGCCGACAACTGTCCACTTGGTGCGTTTCTTCATTGTCTCGATCCGATTAGCGAAGGGGATGACCGACGGCGCTCTCCAGAGCGGCGAAGGCTTTATGGTAGTCGTAAATCGCGTTGATGCGGTCACTCTCGGCGCGCTCATACGTCGCGCGCGCCTCGGTCAGATCGACGAAGGTCGTCGCTCCGATCCGATAACGGTCCTGCACGAGCTTGAGCTCGTTCTTGGCTGCTTCGGCGTTCTGCTCCTGAAGCGTCACGGTCTTCCCGGCGGTCACGAGCGTCAGATAAGCGGCGGTGACGTCGGCGGTGAGCGCCAGCTCCATCGAGCGCACACTGTAGCGGGCGTCGGAGCGGTTTGCCATCGCTTCCTGCAACCGCTGCTCACGCGCAAATCCGTCGAACAGCGGCAGCGACAACATCGCTGTTATCGACCGCGGCGATTTCGTGAAGTCGAAGGGGAACCTGGAGTTGCTCTGCCGAATGGCGGCCGCCTGGGCGTCAGTAAAAGTCATCGCCTGGCACTCTGCCAATTGATTGGAGAGGTTGAGCGCTGCCCGCACTTCTTCAGTGCGGACGCAGCTGGACCGCGATGCCTCGAGTTGCGCCTGCGCCTGTTGGACCGGAAAGTTCGGGTTCGTGTAGCCGTACGTGTAGCCGCCAATACCTGTTGAGAGCGACAGCGTCGGCGAGTACTCGCCCTTTTCCCGGCGCACATTCAGATCGGCCACGTGCTCTCTGGAACGCAGCGCCAGGACCCCCGGATTGTCGCGGCGAGCCGATGCGATCAAATCCTGAAGACTCAGATTCATCGGCGTGACCTTGAACTCCGTTGTCAGTTGAACTGTCGCTGGCTGGGGCGTTCCAATGATCTGGAAGAGTCGCAGCTTCTCGATTTCTACCTGATTCCGGGCCTTCAACGCCTGGACTTTCTGGAGGCCGAGCGCGACTTCGGCGCGCTGGACGTCGAGCTGGGTCCCCGAGCCCACGATTTCACGGGCCTGTGCAAGGATGAGCTCGGCCTGCGACGCGACCACCAGCGAATCCTGGAGGTCGGCGTTTGCCTCTGCCTGAAGCGTGGACAGATACTGCTGCGCCACATTGGCGCGCAGCGTTTCCGCCGCTCCGGTGATGTCGGCTTCGACGGCGTCGCGATTTGCGCGCTGCAGGCTTGGCGTGATCAGAGTCGCCGAGTTGAGGCGGTAGCTGAGACCGATCTCGTAATTCGACTGATTGACGTCCGAGGAAGCTCCCAGAGTGGTGCCGCTGAAAATCTGCTGGCCACCCTGCTGGCGTGAGACGCTGAGCGAGGCGTCCGCGCTCGGGAGCAGTGCACCGTAGGCGCTTCGCACCGCTGCACGAGCACCGATGCGATTGTTGAGGGTCTGCTGGAATGCAGGATTGTTGCGCCTTGCCAGCGCGATCGCCTGATCGAGCGACAGGGTCGTCGGGGCGGTCGAATCGGCAGGAGCGACCTGGGCAGATGCCCTTACGCTGACTGCGATCAGACCTATGAAAAGCAGTGTTCTTATCATTTGATGGAGAGGATGGCTTTTGGACAACTACGCGCAACTATATAACAGAGTTTCAGGCGCCAAACACGCCGGATTTTCTTAAGATTGAATTAAGAACCGACGCAATCTCACACGACCGGCCGCGGCTCCAGCCGCCTACTCCGTTGGCGACGGCGCGAGGAAGATGCGATCGCTGATCTTGGCGTAGATCCGGTCGTAGATCAGCCGGCCTTTCTCCGCGGAGGCAAGCGACGGCCGTCCGATCGAGCCCGCGCTGCCGCTCGGCACGGTCAGCCAACCGCGGCGGTATCTGCGCAGCTGCTCGCGCGACATCATGTAGTCCTGCGCCTGATCGAGGCTGACCATCTCCGGATGGAGGTAGAGCATTATCGAAGTGTCGACTTCATCGCCGTGCATTGCTTCACGCTGCCCCTGCAACAGGTCCGAGAGGTTCATCCCGAACATGTCCACGACGCGCACCCGCGCCGCGGTCGTCGTCACCGTCGCGAGAGCCTCCTGATGCGGATCGTGGCCGTGGGCCGTCAACAGGATGAATTCACGGACGCCCGTTGCTTCCCATGAGTCGATCAGGTCGTTGAGCATCCGATGCAGGGTTTTTTTGCGCAGTGAAGCGTTCCCCGTGAAGCCGCGCTCGGTGTCGACGTTGACTCCGTACTCCACCGTTGGGGCGCGCAAGACGCCATATTCTGCGGACAAGTCGTCGGCCATCCGCTCGACGATGATGGTGTCGCAGCCGAGCGGAAGATGAGGGCCGTGTTGCTCGCAGGTGCCGATCGGGATAATGAGTCGCGGATCGTTGCCGAGCGCGGCACTGACCTGCGCAGGATTGAGCTCCTTCACGCGCAGCGGACCGGAAGCCGGTAAGGGGGAGGGAAGAGTCATCGCGTCAGCTGGGAATCCTACTGTAAGAAGCCGACCTCGCTCGCGGCGCGCAATCCTCGCCGCGTCGGCGGTTCCGCTTTTCCTGATCGCGATGTGGGTGAGAACACCGGCGCTGCCCCGCACGGGACCCGCGCCATCGCAGACCGCCGCTGATCTCACGAACGCCTCCGACGGGGCGATTCGGGCGCTGCAGCGAGAGCTGGCGACGACTCGCGAGCGCCTCGACGAGCGCGCCACCACCGCCCTCGAAGCGCCCGACATTCCCGAAGCCGCGTTCGAGTTCCTCGATACGCGTTCCCCACACCGTGAGGGCGAGTCGGTGGTGGTGCTCGATGGGAGTCGGCCGGTGGCATGGTCCGGTGAAATGCGCGTCGCTCCGCATTCGGCTGTCGCCCCGATGAGTGTCAGCTTCACCCCGTTCTACGTCTCGCTTCAGGTCACCCGATCGCGGGGCGCGCGTCGCGCCATCGCGTCGGCGGTGCTCGACGCAGCGCCTCCGGCCGATCGGCTCACCGAATCCGTCAATAGCCGGCTCTCCAAGACGCAGGCGGTCACATCGTACGAGTTTGCACCTGGTGACAGCGCCGGTGGCGGCGAGGTGGTGTTGGCGCTAAACGGGAAGCCTATTTTACGCGCGACGCCGCAGCTAGCGACCGCGGGTGAGGTGCGCTTTCGTCAGGCGTCGACGCTGCGTGCCCGCGGGACCGTCGCGCTCGTGATTCTGGTGCTCGCATTTCTGGGGTATGCGTGGAGAGACCGTCATGCATTGACCGAGCGCCTGCTCGCGCTGGGTTTCGCACTGTCACTTGCCGCGCTCGTGCCGTGGAATTCGTTCTCCAATACATCCCGCGCGTTCGATCCGGCGTACTACTTCTCGAGGCTGGCCGGTCCGCTCACCGCTAACGCGGGCGCGCTCTGCATCAGCGCATGTCTCGTCCTGATGGCGGTGTTCGCGGTGATTCGAGCGCGCCCCGACGCGCGCTGGCCGCGCGCGGCCAGCGCGATCTCCGCGGTTCTCATTCTCGGCATCGGGCTGCCTTTTGCTTCCAACATCGTGCGCGGCATCGGTCAGCCACCGTGGGGATCGACGCCGGGGCTGTGGCTGCTCTGGGAGGTACCGCTCTTCATTTTTCTTTTCGCGGTACTGCTGAGCGCCTACTGGACGATCAGGATGGCACTCGGCTGGCCCGGCAGCGTCAGCTTTCGAGCCGCACTCATCCTGGCTTGTGGCGCCGGCATCGTCGCGCTCGCCGGCCTCTGGGCGACGACTTCGAGGCAGCGCATGCAGCTCGCCGAAGAAGACGTCGCCGCGCTCGGCCACGTCGACGACTATGCGGTGCAGCTGACACGGCGTCTCGTTTCGACGCTGGCGAGCTCGAGCAGGGCTGGAAGCCGCGCCGAGCTGCTGAAGCTGTACGCGTCGTCCGATCTCGCGGCAGCGGAGTATCCGGCAGTGCTGGCGTCGTGGGATCAGGTCGGCAATCGGATCTCGGAGTTCGCTGTGGTCCCGACCGAGCCCGATTCGACAGCGATTGCCAGCGCGATCAGGGAGACGCTGACTACCAACCAGCCGGTGACCCGAAGCGTTCTCGGACCGACCGGCGTTCAGGTGCTGGCGGCGGTCGCGCATCCAGATGGAGGCGCGACGTCGGTGCTCGTGTTACCGCGCACGCGTTTGCTGGGCGCAAACCCTTACGCGGCATTGATAGGGATGGCGTCTCCATCAGGCGGTGATCCGCCGTACGCCGTGGCGCTCGCCGACGCATCGGCGGGCGTCGTTGCCGATACCTCCAGTGTGCGCTGGCACCGCGTTGGTGACGAAGTGCATGGAGATCGTCTCATCTCGACCAGCACGGGGACGATGCGTGCGCACGTCGAGATTGATTTCCGTTCACTGTGGGCACGCGGTGAGCGGGGCGTGCTCGTGCTGCTGTTCGACCTGATCGTGGCAGGGCTGCTGTGGCTCGCCGGCGCGTTGGTCGAAAAAGGCTTTCTGCGCTGGCTCAGGGTTCGCGCTGCACGATGGATCTACACCTATCATGCGCGCCTGACCCTCGCACTCTTCGCGTTCTTCGTGATTCCCGCGATCGTCTTTGCGGCGTGGTCCTATCAGCGGCTGCGCGGAGACGATCTCCAGACGAGAGAAGTGCTGGTGGGCGAGACTCTGCATGCGGTGGTGACAGGGAATGAGCTCGATCAGCTGCCCGCCGCCGCACGTCGGTTCGACACGCCGCTCTTCCTTTACGAGAGCGGGTTCCTCGAGACCAGCAGCGACACACTGCTCGATGCTCTGGCTCCGATGGGCCGATCCCTGCCGCCCGCAGTCAACCTGAGGATCGAGCGTGCCGGCGAGCTGTCCGCGGCGTGGGAGGTGACGCTCGGTTCGGCACGGATGCTTTTCGGGTACGCGGCCGCGGCTGCCCCGGGAGCGCAGCGTCATGTCGTCGCCGCTCCGGCGCGAAGTGACGATCTTGTGCTCGACCGGCGGCGCCGAGACCTGAGCATGCTCGTTCTGTTCGCGACGGCCGCTGGAGCTTTGGCGGCGCTCTGGCTCAGCGGAATCGCAGCGCGCCGCCTGGCGCGCGATCTCGAGCTGAGCAGAATCGAGGTCGCCCGCGCCGAGCGAGTACTGGCGTGGGGAGAGATGGCGCGCCAGGTCGCTCACGAGATCAAGAATCCCCTTACTCCGATCAGGCTCGGGGTTCAGCATCTCCGACGCGCGCGCACTGATCCGCGGGTCGATTACGATACTGTTCTCAATGACAACGTTCGACGAATTCTCGCCGAGATCGACCGCCTGGACGAAATCGCGCGCTCATTCAGCCGGTACGGCAGCGCCCCGGCTGATCTTCCACCCGCCGAGCCGGTGGATGTCGCCGCGATCACTCGCGACGTCGCCGGACTGGAGCAGATGGGCGATCGGAAAGTGAAGTGGCGGTTGCGCGGAGCAGACCGTCCGGTCTGGGCGATGGCGCGCAAGGACGAGATGCGGGATGTGCTGCTCAACATCTTCGAGAACGCGCGGCTGGCCGGAGCCCGTCACGTCGACATCACCGTGCAGGAAGAAGATGTGCGCGTGCGCATCGAGACCGTCGATGATGGCGGCGGAATTCCGCCTGCTGTAATGCCGCGCATCTTTGAGCCACATTTTTCCACCCGCACGACGGGCAGCGGTTTGGGACTCGCCGTCACGCGCCGGCTGATCGAGGCCTGGGGTGGCGAGATTGCGATAACCAGCGACGAGGGACGGGGAACGAGGGTGCTCATACTTCTGGCGCGGAGCGCGCCATGACGCCGGTCAACCGCGGGGTAGTGACACCGCGTGCGACCAAGGTGCTGCCGCCGCACCTGGTCGAATGGCAGTTGCCGCCGGAATGGTCGTGGGGCCCGGGCGGGATGGTCGGAGACTATCGCCATTACCAGGAAGTCATCGATGTTCTCGGACGATCACTGTCGCTCGTTACGGCTCCCGACCCCGCGCACACGGGGTGGTTGTTCGAGGAAGCGCGGCAGCTGGCGCAGCGCAGCCACCCTTCGATACCGACCACCTACCATTACTGGACATCTTACCGTGAAGGCCGTCGCGGACCCGGATACCTGCGGCGTTGGGTGACCGGGGAGACTGTGCGGGCGAGGCTGGCGCGCCTGGGGCTGGCGGACATTCCATACGTATTGCAGCTCCTCCGCGGCGCGTGCTCCACGCTTGCGTATCTGCACGAGACCGGCATTGCCCACGGCGGACTCAACGGCGACGCGCTCTGGACGACTCCGACCGGACGCCTGTGGATGCTGGAGTGGCAATGGGCGGTGCCACGCGAATCCATTCCGGCCGGTGTTCGGCCGGGCAATGGTCCGCTCGAGATTCGTTCGCGCGAATCGTCGCGACCGATGCGTGAAGAGCTGCTGCCGATGCCGCCGGAATGGGAATCCGATGAGTGGATACCGACGCCGGCAAGCGACCAATGGCAGCTCGCGGCGATGTGCTTCACTGCGCTTACCGGCGAGGCACCGCCGTCACGCGGTGCGCCTCCGGTAAAGCTCGTGCGCCCGGAAACTCCGGAGTCTATGGCGATCGCGCTGGATCGGGCACTGTCGCTCGATCCGGGAGACAGATACCCATCGCTGGCGGTGCTGCTCCGCGCTGTCGATCGCGGCGATCCGGCGCGCACGGTGGTGATGGTGCGTGGGGAGCCGGATCGAAGTGCCAACGAATCCGCCGAAGCGCGCGTGCGCTGGGCGGTCGGTGATGATTACGAGATTCTCTCGAAGCTGGGGAGCGGCGCGTTTGGCACGGTTTGGCGCGCGCGAGACCTCTCGCTCGAACGCGAGGTCGCGCTCAAGGCTCTTCATCCGAGCATCGCGCGCGACGATGGCGCGGTGCGCGCGTTCTGGCGTGAGGCAAAGCTCGCCGCGCAGCTCGCGCATCCGGCCATCGTCCCGATCTACGATTGGGATTCTAGCGGTGATCTGTCGTGGTACACGATGGAGCTGGCGGAAGAGGGAAGCGTTGCGAGTTTGATCGCGCGTTCGGGACCGCGTCAGATCGCCGAGATTGCGTCACAGGTGGACCAGGTGCTGGACGGTCTGATCGTCGCGCATGCAAATGGGATCCTGCATCGCGATCTGAAACCGGAGAACGTGCTGATCGACCGGTATCAACGATGGCGGATCACCGATTTCGGAATCGCGAACGTCACGGGGGAGGACGTTGCGAGCACGACAGGCACGCCGGCGTTCGCGGCACCGGAGCAATTGCTTGGCGAGCTGCAGGGGCCGGCGGCCGACTATTTCGCGCTCGCCTCGATCGTGTACTTCACGCTGACCGGTGACACGCCCTTCGGTGCCGACGATGCGCGCAGCATTCTGGCGCGCCAGTTGGGGGAGCGCGCCGACCTCGGGATGTTTCCGAGCGTGCTTGCGTCCTGGTTCAGGACCGCGTTTGCGGCGAAAGCAGAGGACCGGTTTGCGGACGGCAGCGCGATGAAGCTGGCGTGGGAAGCCACAGCTGACAGGATACTTGCGCGACAGCGTGGCTCGTGGTGGCGCCGGGTTGTGTCGAGGCCCGATTTGCGCTCCTAAATACCCCAATTCGATCCGAAGGCCCGCCTTTGCGCGTTGCGGGGCACAACTGGCGTGGCACTTGCAAGCCGATTTGGCCACGACGAGTACGGTTTATCGTAGCCGCAATTCGCGGAGCGTGACGAATGTTTGTCGCGTTGTTTTCAACGTTCGAGCATCACTAGCTTCTCAGGAAAGACTTGCTAGTTTGTCCGGTTGTGAGGCGGGTAGGGCCTGGCGAGCGTTTGCGCGCTCAGCGGGCATGCATCCTGCCTCACGACGCAACGTGCAACCGCGGTAACCGCTGCAAAGCATCTCCACCCTTTGAGAGGAACCAATCATGTTGAGAAGAAGTTGGACCGTCTGCGCGATGACGGCCTTACTCCTCGGCGGATCGGCGGCAGCACAGTCGCCCGGGACGTTGCTGGTAGGCGGGTTCGCTTCGTGGACGAAATTCGATAGCAAATGGGGTCTGAATACGGACTTTGGTAACTCCATCGGGTACGGTGGACGCGTAGGCGCCTTCATTGCTCCGAATTGGAATCTCGAGGCGGACGGCCAGTATATCCCAGCCCAGTCAGAAGTGGGCGACTTGGACGTGAAGGGGAGCAATATCTCTGCTCGCCTCGTCTACAGCTTCCCGATGGGGAATCTGCCCTCCTTCCACATTGGCGCTGGCGGAGTCCTCCAGAATTTCCGCGGTGACGACAACACGAGCGGGGGCGTTTACCAGTTCGGCGCCAATGGACTCGCCGGTTTCAACCTCGGTTTTAGTGGCGTTTCCCTCCGCGTCGATGGTTTGGTCAACTACTTCCCGTCCAACGACGGAAGATTTGACTTCGGCGCTCAGGCCGGACTTCAATTTTCCCCGGACATCAGCAACCTTTTCGGCGGCGGCACCATGGCCACGACGCCGGTGATGTGGGCGCCGTACGTGTGGTGGGATAACATGGATGCTCCTCTTCCCGGAACCGTTGAACTGGGCGGATTCGTCCAGTATTCGTTCTTCGACGACAACGCCGGACTCGAAGGTGCCGCGGTTGCGGAAGACGGCCTGGGTTACGGCGGACGCGTCGGCGTGTTCCTCTCCGACCCGCGCTGGGAGCTCGAGGGTGACGGCTACTATACTCCGGCCGACAACGAGATCGAGAACTCCCCCATCTCGGAAGTGAACGCGCACGCGTTCGCGCTGCGCCTCAACTACAACTTCCCGATCGGGAACTTCATCGGCGGTCGCCAGAGCCAGTTCATCATCGGCGCCGGCCCGACTCGCACCAGTTACAAGTTCGCCAGCGACGCGAGTGACAATATCGGCTACACCTACAACTATGGTGGGAGTGCACTGGCCGGTATTCGTCTCGGCATTGCGAATCGTACCGCCATCCGCGTCGATGGCGTGCTCGACTACATGCCAAACCACGATCCCGATGCGAACATGAACATTCATGTTCGTGGCGGTCTGAGCTTCCTGCTCGGTGGTGCGCGTCCGGAAGTCATGTGCACGTACGCCGGCCTCGAGAGCATTCCTGCTTCGAGCCCGAACTGCGTTGCTCCGCCTCCGCCGCCACCGCCGCCGCCACCGCCGCCGGCTGTCACGCCGTGCCCGTATAACGCGAGCATCGCTTCGACAGACCCGAACTGCGTGGCCCCGGTCGATACCACCGCGATCACTGGCCCGATCTACTTCGACTTCGACAAGTCGACGATCAGACCGGATGCGGCTGCTACACTCGATCGCAAGATCCCGTGGCTGCAGGCCAACCCGGGTATGAGAATTCGTATCGAGGGTAACGCTGACGAGCGTGGCTCCGACGAGTACAACCTGGCCCTCGGCCAGCGCCGCGCGGCAAGCGCCAAGCGGTACCTCGTTGACCACGGCATTGCAGCAGATCGCTTCGACCTTGTGTCGTACGGCGAGGAGCGCCCGGTTTGCACCGAGCACAACGAAGCCTGCTGGCAGCAGAACCGTCGCGATGACTTCCGTATCGTGACGATCGGCAGCGACAGGATCGTCGTACCACCGATGGAATAAGCACCTTCTCCGGCCGGCCTCCGAAAGGAGGTCGGCACGGAGACTAAAAGGCGGGGCGTCCGAACACCGACGCCCCGCCTTTCTGTTTTACACCTTTGGCGTCTCGACTACGGAAGTACTCACCGCCGTCGGCTGTACTGGCGGCGTTGCCGGGATGCGCGGCCGGTAGCGGAGCGCTTCAGCAACGTGAGCCGGACCGAGCTCGCGCGCTTCTTCCAGATCGGCAATCGTTCGGGCAACCTTGAGGACCCTGTGATAGCCGCGCGCCGACAGTCCGAGCCGCTCTGCCGCGGTCTGCAGCAGTGATCTCGCCTCGGCGTGCACGGGAGTGTGCGCGTCCAGCCACCGCCCAACCGCGAAGGCGTTGCACGAGATTCCCGGCTTTCGCGCAAAGCGTGTTCGCTGCCTGGCGCGTGCACGCTCGACCCGCGCGCGAATGGCGCTCGATGCGTCGCCGTTGCCGTCGCCACTGAGCTCGCGTAACGCAACAGCGCCGACGGTAACGTGCATGTCGATCCTGTCGGCGAGCGGCCCGGAAATCCGCGCGTTATAACGCTCAACGTCGACCGCGCTGCACGTACAGGTGCTGCCTGGATCCGCGGCCTTTCCGCACGGGCACGGGTTGGAGGCGCCGATCAGGGTGAACCGCGCCGGATAGGTAACTGCCTGTGCGGCGCGCGCGATTACGACCTTCGCGTCCTCCATCGGCTGCCGCAGGCCGTCGAGCACGTGACGCGGAAACTCGAGCATCTCGTCGAGGAACAGCACGCCGTGATGGGCCAGACTCACCTCGCCAGGGCGGGGATGTGAGCCTCCGCCAATGAGACCGGCGCTCGAGATTGAGTGGTGGGGCGCGCGAAAGGGCCGTACACCTTCGCTGACGCTGCTGCGCTCGAGCAGGCCGGCGACTGAGTGAATGGCGATGACCTCGAGCGCCTCCTCCTCGGACAATGCGGGGAGGATCGTCGGCACGCGTCGGGCGAGCATCGTCTTGCCCGCGCCCGGTGGCCCCACGAGCAGGACGTTGTGACCGCCGGCGGCGGCGACCTCGAGAGCACGCTTGGCACCTTGTTGGCCGACGACGTCGGCGAAATCGCTCGAATCTGTCGCAGGTGGGCAAACGCCCAGGCCGCTTCGGGCCGGTGTCAGCTCATCGCGCTGGAGCTCGCTCACGAGATCTGCCAGGCCGACCGGTGCAGACAATGCCAGCGCGCTCACCCTCGCAGCCTCGGCGACATTTGATGGCGGGAGCACCAATGTTCCCACGCCCGAGCGCATCGCGTGCCTCGAAATCGACAGCGCACCGCGCATTGGCCGCAGCGCGCCGTCCAGACCAAGCTCGCCGACGAACATTCGACTGTCGGCCACGGACGATTGCAGCTGTCCGGTCGCGATCAGGATTCCTATCGCGATCGGTAGATCGAACGCTGTGCCCTCTTTGCGAACATCCGCTGGCGCAAGGTTGACCGTGATCCGGCGCGGCGGGACCTTGAAGCCCGAGTTGACCAGGGCGGCGCCGACACGCTCCCGACTTTCCTTAACAGCGCTCGCGGCGAGACCCACGATCGTCCACTGCGGCAGGCCTTGAGCCGCGTCTACCTCTACAGTTACGTCGTAGGCGTCGATTCCGACGAGCGCGGCGGATCGCACGGCAGCGAGCATCCAGGAGGCTAGCGGGCACGGCCGTCGCAACGCGAAACCGATCGAGGGCGCGCGGAATCATCGCCCCGCCTCGTGCAGCATTCGTTGCCAGCCGGACGTAGAAGCTCAAGGCAGTGAACTGTTAACCAGAGTCTTCAGGATGAGAGTGAAGTCATATTTGGTTGCGCTTGGCGTTTTGTCGTTCGCCAGCCCGGCCATCGCAGCAGCGCAGATTGGCTCGACCACCGACATCGTGATGGGCAGGGTCGCGGGAGTCGACAGCCAGGCCGTGTCGGGCGCGCGGGTCGAGGTCACGTCCGCGGAAACCGGGATTATGCGCAGCAAGACCACCGACGCCGACGGCAGATACACGATCGTGTTCCCTGACGGCGGCGGAACGTATCGCATCACCGTTCGCGCCATCGGAATGGCGCCGGTAACACGCGATATTCAGCGCCAGGGGGACGAGGATCGACTCATTGCCGACTTCACCATGGGTCGGACCGCAACCCAGCTGGCGACGGTGCAGGTGCGAGCGACGCCCAGGCGTGGTGGCGATCCCAACCAGCGGCCCACCGCGGGGAGCACCGAGAGAAATCTCAATCCCAATCTCGTCAACCGGCTGCCGGTCGACGCCGGCGACCTCACCGCCCTGGCCGCTCTTGCCCCGGGAGTCATCCAGGTGCCGGGCACCGACACCACCAAGGCGTCATTCAACGTCGCGGGCCAGCCGGCAAATCAGAACAACATCACTCTCGACGGTCTGAGCTTCGGCGCGGGCAGCGTGCCCACCGAAGCAATCAGGAACACTCGCGTCGTTACCAGCACGTACGATGTCGCCCGCGGTCAATTCACTGGCGGGCAGGTAGCGTCGACTACGCGCGGCGGTACGAACAACGTGCAGGGTGCGGTGAGCTACTCACATCGGGATCCGAACCTGGAATTCGTCGATGACTCGAGCGCGGCGTTCGGCCAGAAGTACAATCAGAACCAGATAAGTTTCGGCGCCGGCGGCCCACTCATCAAAAACAAGCTGTTCACTTTCGGCGCGCTGACCTTCTCGCGGCGCACCGATCCGCTTCTGTCACTGCTCGCCGCCGACCCGCTGACCCTCCAGCGACTCGGCACGAGTCCCGATTCAGTGACGCGCTTTCTTGGCCTGGTTCAGAATTTCGGCCTGCCCCTCACTTCGCCGCTGGCACCCGACGAGCGGCTGAACGACAACACCTCGGCGCTGGTGCGCGTCGATTACAACTTCGCGGAAGATCATTCGTTGATGCTGCGCGGCGACTGGCGCGGCAACACCCAGCTCGGATCGCGTCTGAATGCCCTGGCGCTGCCACACTCCGGCGGAGATGTCAAAGGCTCAGGCGGTGGCGGGATGCTTACCCTCACCTCGCACGTGGGCATGTTCATCAATGAGCTGCGGGGCTACAAGTCGGTCGACAATCGCACCACGGCCGGCTATCTGTCGGTGCCCGACGGTCGGGTGGTGGTCGCGTCCGTGTTGCAGGATGGATCGAGCGCGATCTCGACGCTGCAATTCGGCGGAAATCCATCGCTGCCGCAGGAAACCAACTCCAGTCTGCTCGAGGTGAGCGACGAGATCTC
>CAMLDY010000016.1 GCA_946478895.1 uncultured Gemmatimonadota bacterium | reverse complement strand
CCGCCGTATTCGCGCGCGAACGGCACGCCCTGCGCCACGCACTGATCGATGATGTTCACGCTCAGCTCGGCGAGCCGATACACGTTCGCTTCACGAGAGCGGAAATCGCCGCCCTTCACCGTGTCGTAGAACAGCCGGTAGACGCTGTCGCCGTCGTTCTGATAATTCTTGGCCGCGTTGATACCGCCCTGCGCCGCGATACTGTGTGCTCGGCGGGGCGAATCCTGGAAGCAGAAGCACTTCACGTTGTAGCCAAGCTCGCTCATGGTGGCAGCGCCGGCGCCGCCGGCGAGGCCGGATCCAACGACGATGACCGTGTTTTTCCGCTTGTTCGCCGGATTCACCAGCTTCATCTCGAAGCGGTGGCGGTTCCACTTCTCCGGCAGCGGGCCGCTCGGGATGCGCGCGTCGAGGTTGAGCGTCATCGCACCCACCCCGCGATTACGGCGACCGGAATTGCCGTGAAGGCTGCCCACACGAACACCGCGATCACCAGCGAGATTCGGCGATGCAAAGGATGGGGCGAGCGAGGGCTGACGCCAATGGTGCGCACCGAGCTCCACGCGCCATGAAAGAGGTGCAGACCGAGCGCGATCATCGAGACGATGTAGAAGAGCGCGACCCACCAGATTCGAAAGCTACCGACGACGTTCGCGTAGACATCTTCGCTGCTGAAATACCCCGTTGGCCTGATGGTACCGGTGGTGAAGTGAAGAATGTGGAGGACGATGAAGATGAGCAGCAGCACGCCGCCCCACCTCATGGTACGTGAGGCAATGGTTGCCGCCTGAGGCTCGCGTTTCACGTAGCCGACCGGACGCGCGGCGAGACTCTGTCTGCTCAGCTGGACGGCCGCGACGACATGAAGGATCACGGCGACGATCAGAACGATGCGCAACGCCCAGAGCAGCTCACCCGAGCTCTTGAGAAAATGGGAGTAGGAGTTGATCGCTTCCGGCCCGCGGAATACGAGCAGATTCCCGAGCGAATGAAGGATGACGAAGCCGACGCCAATCAACCCGGTGACGCCCATGACGACTTTCTTGCCGACCATGGACGCGTAGAAGCGGCGAATCCTGCCCATCAGCGTGCTACAGTTTTACCGCGCCCATTGGCTCGCGCACCGCCTCCGCGCTCTTCGCCAGGGCGTCGCGCTCCTCACCAGTGAGCTCGACTTCGATGATCTGCTCCAGTCCGTTTCGGCCGAGCTTGCAGGGAACGCCGAGAAAGAGACCCGACATGCCATACTCGCCCTCGAGCCAGGCTGCGCACGGCAGAATCCGCTTTTGATCGAGAACGATCGCCTCGCACATCTGGACGGCGGCGGCGGACGGCGCATAGTACGCCGAACCGGTCTTCAGGTACTTCACGATCTCCGCGCCGCCGGTGCGGGTGCGGTCGACGATAGCGTTCAGCTTCGACTGCGGCATCAGCTGGGTGATCGGGATGCCGCTCACAGAAGTGTACGAGATGAGTGGAACCATGGTGTCGCCGTGACCACCGAGCACCATCGCCTGAATGTCGCGCACCGAAACGTCGAGTGCCTCGGCGAGAAAAGCGCGATACCGCGCGGTGTCGAGGACGCCGGCCATCCCGAGCACGCGCTGTCGGGGAAAACCCGTCACCTTCATCGCGACGTAGGACATGACGTCGAGCGGATTCGAGACGACGATGAGAATCGCGTTCGGCGAAGTCGTCTTGATCTGCTCGGAGACCTGCTTGACGATGCCCGCGTTGGTGTTGAGCAGGTCGTCGCGCGACATCCCCGGCTTGCGCGCAATTCCCGCCGTGATGACGACGATCTGCGAGTCGCGGGTCTCGTCGTAGCTGTTGGTGCCGACGATTCGGGAGTCGAATCCCTCAATCGGCGCCGACTGCCACTGATCGAGTCCTTTACCCTGTGGTATTCCCTCGACTACGTCGACCATTACGACCGTGCGGGCGAGAGATTTTTCCGCAATACGCTGCGCGGTGGTCGCACCAACGTTGCCAGCGCCGACCACCGTGATTTTGTTTACCATTTCTTTCGGGTGTTGTGGGAGGAATGACTCTTTTGAAGTTATCGGAGCGAGGTGCGGGTATCAACTTGATGCGGCGCCTGGATTGTTGCGCTTCGTATGCATCTAACAATACCGAAGCGGGCAGCTGCAAGCTTTACAGCAGCTACGCCCACAGCAATGCACGTCTGCGTCGTTTCGCCATTCCAATTAGGGACCCGGACGACGAGACGCGATGCTTCCCGAGAGCTGTCAGCGTGGCAGCTGTCACGCCTGCAGCTGCCGGCATTCTTTCATGTGGTGGCTAGCCGCAGCGCCCGAAACTCTGACCCCGAGATGTCAACCGCCGACTTGCGACAGCGCCCTGAGTCCTCCAACCTCCATCTGCAGCAGCCCGTGCTCCTTCGGCTTTGACGCGAGCGCGGCTCGGAAGTACGGCTCCAGTCGCTGTCCGTTGCGCAGCGGCGTGCGCAGATCCACTTCGTGATCCCCGAACAGACAGGTGCGCAATCTGCCATCCGCCGTCAACCTCACGCGATTGCAGCTCGCGCAGTAGGTGTGACTCATCGGCGTGATCACACCAATCGAGCCGCGAGCTCCCGCGAAACGATAGTACCGCGCGGGTCCGTTACCGCGCGCCGGTGCCGCTGCCGGGGTGAGCACACCGAGCGTACCAAGCCGATTCAGCACTTCATCGCTGGGCACCACGTGCTCCCAGGTCAGCGCGCGCAGATCTCCCACGGGCATCAGCTCGATGAACCGCACGTGCCAGTCGTGATCGAACGTCAGCCGCGCGAGGTCGATCAGCTCATCGTCGTTCACGCCACGCATTGCGACGACGTTGAGCTTGATCGGTGAAAGCCCTGCCTCTTCGGCCGCGGTCGCAGCTGCGATCGGATCGAAATCGATGTTGCGCCGCGCGATCGAGCGAATACGATCTGGTCGCAACGAATCGACGCTGATGTTGACACGATCGAGTCCAGCTCGTCGGAGCTCGGAAGCTACCTCTATGAGACGAGTACCGTTGGTTGAGAGCGAGATGTCTTCGATGCCCTCGATGTCGGTGAGCAAACCAACGAGGACGTGCAGGTCGGGTCGAATGGTCGGTTCGCCGCCGGTGATTCGAATTCGCCGCAGTCCAAGCGTCGACAGCTCACGCACCACACGCGCGATTTCCTCGTAGGAAAGAACCGCCGATCGCGGCAGCCACTCGAGGCCGGCAACGGGCATGCAGTAGAGGCATCGGAAGTTGCACCTATCGGTTACGGAGATACGGAGATATTCGATGCTCCGTCCGAATCCATCCAACAGCGCGGTGGTCATCTTCCCGCGACCGCGTCGGTGGGGTCGATCCAGCCGACCGCGCCGTCGGAGTAGTGCTCCCGCTTCCAGATCGGAACCTGTGACTTGATTCGCTCGATCAGAAAGCTCGTCGCCTCGAGCGCAGGGGCGCGATGCCGGTGAGCAACGGCGATTGCGACGCTCACATCTCCCAGCCCCAGCTGCCCGATGCGGTGTTCGACGACTACCGCGCCGACGCCAAATTTTTCGATGGCCTCGACGATTATTCGATCCAGCTCCGCTTCGGCCATCGGCACGTACGCGGAATAATCGATCGAGGACACCGCCCTGTCTTCATTGGTATCTCGGACTGTGCCGACGAACATCGAGACCGCGCCGTATTCCCTCGATCGAACTTCGTCCATTACTGCGCCTGGATCGATCGATCTGGTGACGACGCCCGCGCGTCTCATCCGCCTGCAACCGGTGGAATCAAGGCGACTTCATCGCCGGGTCCGACCAGCTGATCCGGACGAGCAAATTGTCGATTGATTGCGACTCGGGCGGAATCGCGGACGATCTCTGAGCCTGGAAGGGCGCGGATCTGCCGGATCAGATCATTGACGCTCGTTCCCGGTGTGATTGGTATTTCCAGCGCGTTGGTGCCAAAGCACTCGGCGTAGGAAGCGAATAGCTGCACCGTCACGGTGGACACGTGCGCTGGCCGGCAGCTGGAGAAGCTAAGTCGTTACGCTTCCGACATCTGGGAGACGTCGACGCCGGCAACGAGGGCGCGAAGCTCCTTGGAGGGCTTGAATACCGGAACGGGACGCGCCGACACCTCAACCGGAGCGCCAGTGCGCGGATTGCGCGCCATCCGAGTCTTGCGGTTACGGATCTTGAAGGTGCCGAAACCACGAACCTCGATGTTTTCCTGGGTCTGGAGCGCTTCTTTGATGGCTTCGAGAAAAGCGTCCACGACGCGAGCGCAGTCCTTCTTGGAAATCATCGGCCCGGCAGTCCGAGAAATCTGGGCCGTGACGCGCTCGACGAGGTCGGCTTTGGTCATTGACAAAACTCCGGTATTGTCGCGCGCCAAGGCGCGTAAGTGCTTTGAAACTATGACTTTACTAAAATGCTGTCAAGCCGACTCTGGCGCTACCTGACCGCGCCCTTGAGGGCCGCGAGAAACTCCTGAAAGAGCGGTCGGGCATCGTGGGGCCCCGGAGCAGCCTCGGGATGGTACTGCACCCCAAACACCGGAAGCTCCCGGTGGCGGAGTCCCTCGATAGTGCCGTCGTTCAGATTCACGTGAGTGACTTCGAGCTCGTTGGCTCCCGTCACACCCCCCTCGTCGCCTTCAACCGCAAAGCCGTGGTTCTGCGATGTGATCAGAACCCGGCCGGTCGAGACTTCTTTCACGGGGTGATTTCCACCCCGGTGCCCATAGGGCATCTTCTTCGTGCCCCCGCCGTAGGTGAGGCCGAGCAGTTGGTGGCCGAGGCAGATTCCGAAGGTCGGCACACCTCGGGACGTAAGGTCGCGGATAATCTCCGGCGCGTATTCGACCGCTTCGGGATCGCCGGGTCCGTTGGAGAGGAAGATTCCATCCGGGTCCGTTGCGAAAGCGTCCGCGGCCGAAGTGTCCGCGGGAACCACGGTCACCCGGCAATCGTTTTCGCCGAACAGCCGCAGGATGTTGCGCTTGATCCCATAATCGTAGGCAACGATGTGGTGACGCGCCCGCGGGTCGCCCCACGTATAGCGCTCACGAGTCGTGACCCGCGACGCCAGATCGAGACCTTCCATCGACGGACAGGCTTCGAGCGCAGCACGCGCTGCGTCGTCGGGCGTTTCGCCGAAGCCGATCACGCCGCGCATCACCCCGACCGACCTCAAGTGTCGGGTTAGCCGGCGGGTGTCAACATCATGAATGATCGGTATTTGCGATGAGGCAAGCCAACTGGCCAATCCGCCCGACGCGCGCCAATTCGAGTATGTACTCGAAAGCTCCCGCACCACTACTCCGGCAACCTGCGGCGCCCCGGACTCGGGATCTTCGGCGTTCACGCCGTAGTTCCCGATCTGCGGAGCGGTCATCACGACGATCTGCCGCCGGTAGGAAGGGTCCGTGAACACTTCCTGGTAGCCGGTCATGTTGGTGGTGAAGACGACTTCGGCCACCGCAGGAAGCGCCACTGCCTCCGGATCGCCGGAAACCCGGCCACGAAAAAGGGTCCCATCCTCTAGGAGGAGGAACCCTGGCTCGGTCACGTTGAGCGCGGCCAACTTATTTCTTCGGGGTCGTAGCTGGAGGGTTTGTAGTCGCTCCGCCGGCCGGCGCAGTGGTAGTCGGAGCCGGCTCGAGCGGTACCGCGGGCGCTGACGTCGGAGCTGGCGCAGTGCTCTGCGGCGTCGTACCGAGACCCTTCTCGAGTACGGACCGCGGCGTGGACCCGTGGGTCGACATCAGCTGCAGGATGAAGCAGAGTCCGAGAAAAATCCCGCCGCCCCACCAGCTCACCTTCGTAAGAAGATTCCCGGCCTGACGGATTCCGATCAAGGCGTCCGGAGATGAGCTCGCGCCACCGAAGCTCGCTGCGAGTCCCGAGCCCTTTCCACTCTGAAGCAGAATGGCAAGCATCAGGACGAAGCAGTCGATGATCAGCAGGGTAAGTAGAAACGTGTAAAGCATTGATAGATTTAAAGTTCAGTCTAGCCGTTGAATATCGGCGGCGAGGCGAATCGAGTCAAGTCTGTGCGATGGTGAGCCATGACGCGGCGTCGACGCTTGCGCCCCCGACGAGGAGGCCGTCGACCTCGGGCGCGGCCAGGAGCCCGGCGGCGTTGGTGGCGTTGACGCTGCCGCCGTAAAGAATCGGAATCTCGTTTCCCCGGGTGCCGATCATCTCCCGCAGCTCGGACCGCAGCAGGGTGTGGATCGCTGAAGCGTCCGCCGCCGACGCGGTAAGCCCGGTCCCGATCGCCCACACCGGTTCGTACGCGATCATGAAATCGACGGAGATCAGGTTCGGAGTTTGTGAGAGCCCTTCCCGAAGCTGGCGCGTCACGACCGCTTCGGTTTCGCCCGCCTCCCGCTGCTCGATTTTCTCACCGACGCAGAGCATGAAAGGCAGCTGCACCTTGGTCGCGGCCAGACATTTCTTCGCGCACTGAGCGTCGGTCTCACCGAACACGTGACGCCGCTCCGAGTGCCCGACGAGCACCATCCGGGCGCCCGCGTCCTTCGCCATCAGAGCTGAGATCTCGCCCGTGAAGGCTCCCTTGTCCGCCCAGTGGATGTTCTGAATGCCGGCAACGACGTCGGTTCGCGTCGCGGTCGCTGCGGCCACCGTGATCAGATCTACCGCCGGAGGAAAGATGATCACCGTGCGGTCACCGCGCGGCTGGTAATTCTCGAGGAATGCGCTCATGAACGCCTTCGCCGCCGTTGGACCGTTGTTCATCTTCCAGTTGGCGGCGAGAATTGGACGCTTCACTACGCAGCTCCGTCGAGAATTTCCACGCCGGGCAGCTTTTTCCCCTCGAGGAATTCCAGCGAGGCACCGCCGCCGGTCGAGACGTGACTCATTTTCGCCTCGAGGCCGGCCTCGGCGACTGCCGCCGCCGAGTCGCCGCCGCCGACGATGGTCGTGGCACCCTTGGCCGTGGCACTCGCCATCGCTTCGGCGATCGCCCGCGTGCCTTTGTCAAACGGCGGCGTCTCGAACACACCCATCGGACCGTTCCAGATTACCGTTTTTGCCGAGGCGATCGCGCGCGAGTACGACTGTACCGTTTGCGGCCCGATATCGAACATCGCCTCGTCCTTTGGAATCGCGTTGCGCGCAACAGCTTTCGCTTCGGCTGGCTTATCCAGCGACGGGGCGACGACCGCGTCGTGTGGCAGGGTGAGTCGCATTCCGGCGCGCGCGAGCAGATCCTTGGCCATCTGGACGCGATCTTCCTCGACCAGAGACCTTCCCGTCTCCAGTCCCATCGCCCGGTAGAACGTGCACGCCATCGCGCCGCCGATCAGGAGCCCATCGACTTTCGGGAGCAGCTGCTCGATGACATCGATCTTGCCGGAAATCTTGGCGCCGCCCAGGATGGCCACGAAAGGACGTTTGGGATCCGACAGCGCGCCGCCGAGATAGTCGAGCTCCTTCTGCATCAACAGGCCGGCGACCGCGGGCCGCAGGTATTCCGCCACTCCGACCGTTGACGCGTGGGCGCGATGGGCGGCACCGAACGCATCGTTGACGAAAAAATCGCCGAGTCCCGCGAGGGCGCGCGAGAGACGCTGGTCGTTTTTCTCTTCGCCACCCAGGAAGCGGGTGTTCTCGAGCAGCAGAATCTCACCCGGCTTCAGATTCTGCGAAGCCTGGAGGGCTTCGTCGGAATCGGTCGATTCGACGAAGTTGACTTTCTTCCCGGTGAGCTCGCCGAGCCTTTTTGCCACCGGCTCGAGAGAGTACTTCGGCTCAGGCTTTCCTTTCGGCCTGCCGAGGTGCGACAGGATCACCGGTCGCGCGCCGCGCTCGAGCAGGAGCTCGAGGGTAGGTAGCGACGCGCGAATGCGGGTGTCGTCGGTGATGTTTCCGTTTTCGTCGAGCGGTACGTTGAAATCGACCCGCACCAGAGCTCGCTTACCACGGATTTGCGCGTCGTCGAGATCGCGCACCGTCTTCTTCTTCATCGTTGGCCGGTTCTAGAGTCGCGTCCCCATGAAGCGGAGCATGTCCACACACCGTGATGCGTAGCCCCACTCATTGTCGTACCAACCCTGTACGGTGACGAGATTGCCGTCGATGACGTTGGTGGTTTTGGCGTCGAGGATGCAGGAGGCGGGATCGCCGATGAAATCGCTGGAAACGAGCTCCTCTTCGGTGTAGCGAAGAATCCCCTGCAGTGGTCCCTCGGCCGCGGCCTTCTTGAACGCCGCGTTGACCGACTCCTTGGTGGCGCCGGCCTTTTCGATCTCGACGGTGAGCACGGTATACGAAACGTCGGGCGTGGGAACCCGGATCGAGCTGCCGTCGATCTTGCCCTTCACTTCCGGGATCACGAGCGACGTGGCCTTCGCCGCGCCGGTGGTGGTCGGGATCATCGAGAGCGCCGCGGCGCGAGCGCGCCTGAGGTCCTTGTGCGGCAGGTCGAGAATCTGCTGGTCGTTGGTGTAGCTGTGGATCGTGACCATCGAGCCGTGCTTGAACCCGAAATTGTCGCGCACGACTTTGACCATCGGCACCAGACAGTTGGTGGTGCATGAAGCGTTGCTGACGATGGTGTGCTTGGCCGAATCGTACTTGTGATCGTTGACGCCCATGACGATGGTGATGTCCTCGCCCTTGGCTGGCGCCGAGATCAGAACTTTTTTCGCGCCACACTGGATGTGTTTGCGCGCGGCAGCGGCATCGGTGAAGCGGCCCGTGGACTCGAGCACGATGTCGACGCCCAGTCCCTGCCATGGCAGCTCGCCGGGATCCTTCTGGGCAAGGACCTTCACTTCGTCGCCATCGATGATGATCGAGTCCGCTCCGGCCTCGACGTCACCCTGATAGGTGCCGTGCACCGAGTCGTACTTGAAAAGGTGTGCGAGCGTTTTGGTGTCGGTGAGATCGTTCACCGCCACGAAATCGAGATCGGCCACGCCCTGATTCTTTGCCGCGCGCACGACCTGCCTGCCGATTCGTCCAAATCCGTTGATGCCAACCCTTATCGCCATTCCGTTCACTCCATCGGTTAAAGCCGGTCGCCGCTGGCGTGGGCCCGGCCGAAAGTCACGTAACTGATGATTCTTGCGCCCGCCTCGTACAGGAGCTTCGCGCATTCGTTCAGGGTCGCCGCGGTGGTGACCACATCATCGACGATGACGACATGCGCGCCCTGAAAAACGGAACGCCGCGCCTCGTCGATGCGGAACGAATCCGCAACGTTGTCCAGCCTCTGTTCGGGTGTCAACCGCGTCTGCGACGTCGTTTCCCGCGATCGCAGGACGAGATCTTCCCATACAGGAATGCGCCACCGCCTGCCAAGACCGCGGGCGATGAGCGCACTCTGATTATAGCCACGCTGGCGCTTTCGCGCTGATGCGAGCGGAATCGGGATCAGGCCGGCTCTTTCCTCGACGACATCCCGCGGCCACGCGACATGGCTCATCCGGTCGGCGAGCTCGTCGGCGATTTTTTCCCAGCCGCCATACTTGAGTGCGTGGACGATCGATGAGGCGGGCTCGACCGGCATCCAGCAGACCGAGCGCGCCGCGCGCACGAACGGAGGAAGCAGGTCGCACCACCGACAGGCGCCGGCCGTGATTGGATGGCCACAGCGCTCGCACCGGGGCGACGGCAGATGGGGGAGCCGTGACCAGCACAGTCTGCACACGACGCCTTCTTCGAGCGGTGACAGCGGCCGCTCGCACGCCGCGCACACCCGCGGCAGGAGCAGGTCGAGCACGCCAGTCAGGACGCTGCGGGCCCGGCTCGATTGTTCGGCCCGTGCTAGAAAAGTGCCTGGCGCATCGCTTCCCGATCCGGCTCGAGACCGAACCAACGTTGAAACGCCAGCGCGCCCTGCTCGAGCAGCATCGGGAGTCCGTCCGCGGCCCGGTTTCCATTTCTTCGCGCTGCCTTTACCCACGGAGTTCCTCCCGGCCGGTAGACCAGATCCATCACCGCCGCCGATTCGGGAAGGAGTCGGGTGTCGAGCGGGTGCTCGTCGTCGTGCTGGCCGATCGGGGTGGCGTTGACTATCAAGGTCGCCTCGCCGACCGCGGCAACGATATTCTTTTCCGCGCGCGCGACATCCCGAAAGCGGCGGGCGAGGCGGGTTGCGCGATCGTGACTGCGTGCAAATATCCGCGCGCTCGCTCCAGGCCACTGCTCGATCGCCGCCAGCACCGCCGCGGCGGCTCCGCCACTTCCGAGAACGACGACACGCGCACCGGCCACTTCACCTCCGATGAGCGCGTGCGCGGCGGCATCGAAGCCACCGACGTCGGTGTTGTCTCCGTGGAGTCGGCCGTCCTCGAACCAGAAGGTATTCACGGCGCCGACCCGGGCAGCGATGTCGGTCAGCTCGTCAGAGCTGGCATGCACCGCGGCCTTGTGCGGAATGGTGACGTTGCCGGCAGCGTTTGCGCCCTTGAGCTGACGAAGAAGCGAAAGAAGATCGCGTGGCGCGACGTCGATCGCTTCGTAGCTCAAGTCGATGTGGGCCGCGCGAAGCGCGGCGCTCTGGAGAACGGGTGAAAGCGAATGGCTGACCGGATGCCCAAGCAGCACCAGCCGGCCGGGTGTCCGCGTCATCCCAACTCAGGTCGTGATGCGATCGAACAGTTTTTCCAGCTCCTGCTCGAGCACATCGGCCGTCTGTCTGTAGGCGTCGAGGTCGCCGCCGTACGGATCGGTGATTCCGCCACCCGGCGACCCCGAGGTGTATTCGTCGATGACGTGGACTTTGCCGCGGCCGCCAAGCTGCACGACCTGCTCGACATGGCCCGGAGTCATCACGAAGATCAAGTCGGCTTCCGATACGATCGCGGATGTGAGCTTGCGCGCCCGGTGGGCGGTGAGATCGATGTCGCGCTCCATTCCGACGAGCAGCGCTTCGTCGGTGGCAGTTGCGTTGTCCCACGCATTGGTGCCCGCGCTCGAGACATTCACGTCATCGATGCCGCGCCGTCGCGCGACTTTTTTCGCCAGCGCTTCCGCCATCGCGCTCCGGCAGGTGTTGCCGCTACAGACGAAAAGGAGATTCATGATCAGGCGTCGCCCACGAGGTCCGGGACACTCTCCCGGAGTTTTGCGGCAGGGATCGCGCCGGGGCGAATTACCCGCGGCAGGCGGCCGGTACAATCGACCACGGTAGATGGCTGGGATTCCTCGAGCCTTCCCCCATCGAGCACCCGCAACGCCCCGCGCGCGATGGCATCGCCCCACTGCGCGACGATCTGATCGGCCGCTGTCGCGGGCGGAACGCCGGGCCGGTTCGCGCTTGTAGATGTAATCGGATCGCCATGAGCCAGAATGAGTCGCGCGAGCGAACGGTGTGGAGTCCACCTCACCGCCACTCCACCCTCCGGTCCGCGCAGCCGGTCGGGTACTCGTTTCTCGCCACCAGGCAGCACGAGTGTCAGCGGTCCAGGCCAGAACCGCGCCGCAAACATCGAAGCATATCCGGTGAGATGGAGGCCGAGACCCGTGATCATCTCGCTCGCCGCAACCAGCAGCAGGAACGGCTTGCCGGGGGCCCTGCCCTTGAGTTTCACCAGCTGCTGGACGGATTTCTCGTCGACGGCGCCGCCGAATCCGTAGACGGTTTCAGTTGGGTAGGCGAGCACTTTACCGGCGGCGAGATGAGCGAGAGTTCCGTTGATCGCAGCCTCGACTTCCTGCGGCGACCAGAAGGGCACCACCATCGGCTGCGGCTTCATTCGCGGAAGATACTCAGCGCCTCCGCTAACGCGAAATCGTTTTCCTCGGTGATCTTCAGACTTCGCTCGCTTCCCCGCACCACGACGACGGGCACACCGATCTGCTCGCACAATGCCGCGTCGTCAGTGGCGATGCGATCCACTTCGCGCGCCTCGCGGTGCGCCCGCTCGATCACGTCGCGGGGAAAAGCCTGGGGCGTCTGAGCGCGCCAGAGGCCAAAGCGGTCGACGGTGACAACGATCTTTCCGCTCGAATCGACGCGCTTCAAAGTGTCCATCACCGGCAGCGCGGCGATCGCACCATTGCCATTACGCGCCTCGTCGATCACCCGCCCGATGATCTCGGGAGACACGAGCGGGCGCGCTGCGTCGTGAATGACGACGATCTTGCATTCCGCCGGCAGATCCTCGAGACCATTTGCCACCGATTCGCTACGGTGCCTGCCACCGACGGAGAGCAGGAGCCGGTCGGAATCGCTCTGAAAGATCCACGGCGGCGGATCGCCGACGTAGTCGCGCGGCAGAACGCAGACGACCATCGCTACGTCGGGCCGCGCCTGGAATGTCTGGATGCTGTGGAGCAGCATTGGCTTGCCCGCCACCCAACGAAACTGCTTGAGCTCCCCAGATCCGGTCCGCGAGCCCTTGCCGGCGGCGACGATGATCACCCCGACGTCGCGGGAAGCTGCCTCATCCCCCATCCCGCATCCCTCCGAACAGCCGCCCGAATAGCTCGCTCACCGTTTTCACTCCGACGATCTCGATCCCGCGCGCTCCGCGCTTCGGAATTCCCCGTTCCGCCATGTACGCGGTCGTCATACCCATCTTGGCGGCCTCACCAAGCCGGCGCTCTGCCTGCGAGACCGGCCTGATCTCCCCGCCCAATCCGACTTCGCCGAGGAAGATTGCCGAGCTTGCCACGGGACGGTCGTAGACGCTCGATGCCAGCGCGCTCGCCACGGCGAGATCACCCGCGGGCTCCTGCATGCGTACGCCGCCGACGACATTGAGAAAAACATCGAGCTGTGAGAAAGATAAGCCGGCGCGCTTGTCGAGCACGGCGAGGAGCAGAGCCAATCTTCGCGCGTCGTACCCGGTGCTGACTCTTTGCGGCGTTCCGTACCCCGCTTTCGCTGCGAGCCCCTGGATCTCGATCAGCACCGGCCGCGATCCCTCGAGCAGAGCCGTGACCGCGCTGCCGGACGAATTGCTCAGTCTGTCGCCGAGGAAAAGCTCGGAGGGATTCTCGACAGCGATCAGCCCTTCTTCGGTCATCCGGAACACACCGATCTCGTCGACGCTGCCGAATCGATTCTTGGTGGCGCGCAGCACACGGTGCTCGAGCATGCCCTCGCCCTCGAAGTACAACACCGTGTCGACGATGTGCTCGAGCGTCTTCGGGCCGGCGATGCCACCGCCCTTCGTGACGTGCCCGACCGCGAAGACCGTCGTCTCGGTTTCCTTCGCAAATCGCATCAGCCGTGCTGCGCACTCCCGCACCTGGCCGACATTCCCAGGCGCGCCCTCGAGATCGCTGGTGAAAATGGTCTGGATGGAGTCGACGACGATCGCATCGAGCCGCTGCGACCCCGCGGTCGCGATGATGGTCTCGAGCAAAGTTTCGTTTAGCAGCGCGACGTCCTCCGCCGATCCGTGGAGACGCTCGGCACGCAGCTTCACCTGGAGGGCGGATTCTTCGCCCGACACGTAGAGTGTGGAGTGGCCGAGCTCCTGGAGCCGGCCGGCGACCTGGAGCAGGAGCGTCGATTTTCCGATGCCCGGCTCGCCGCCGACGAGAACCATCGACCCCGGGACGATGCCGCCGCCGAGGACGAAGTCGAACTCGTTGATTCCGGTCAGGAGGCGCCGACCGGCGGAGCTCTGGACATCGCGCAAACGCGGCGTGGGCGCGACGCTGCCGCCCTCGGCCATCGATTTCTGGCCCAGCACCCTGCGACCGGACGCTGTGGCCGAGGCGCGCGGCGCGGCCATCTCTTCGACCAACGAGTTCCAGTCGCCGCAGACGTCGCAGCGGCCGGCCCACTTCGGGTGGTCGGCGCCGCAGCTCGTGCAGCGATAAACCGTTTTTGCTTTTGGGCTCACGTCGTGAGGCGGGGCGACAGATTCTCGAAGCGCGTGTAGGTCTTGTTGAAGTAGAGGTTCACAAATCCGGTTGGTCCGTTGCGCTGCTTGCCGACGATGATCTCGGCGCGGCCCTCGAGCGAGTTGCCATCCTTGTCGGTCGGGCCGTCGTACATCTCCTGACGATAGATGAACATCACCAGATCCGCGTCCTGCTCGATAGCGCCGGACTCACGCAAATCGGAAAGCTGTGGGCGCTTGTTTTCGCCGGTGCGCTGTTCTGGCGCGCGCGACAGCTGCGACAGCGCGACGACCGGAATCCTCAGCTCGCGGGCCAGTGCCTTAAGCGACCGCGAGATGTAGCTGATTTCCTGCTGGCGACTCTCGGTATTGGTGGGGCCCTGCATCAGCTGCAGGTAATCGACTACGACCATGCCGATGTTGTTCTCCATCTTGAGTCGCCGCGCTTTTGACCGCATCTCGAGCAGCGTCATCGCCGGCGTATCGTCGATCCAGATCGGGGCATGGCTCAGGATTCCCGCGGCGCGTCCCAGCCTGACGAACTCGTCGTCGTGCAGCTTGCCCTTGCGGAGGCGCTGCGCATCGACGCGTCCCTCTGAAGTGAGAAGGCGCTGCACGAGTTGCTCCTTGCTCATCTCGAGCGAGAAGAAAGCGACCGGCACGTTGTTGTCGAGCGCGGCATTCTGGGCGATGTTCAGGACGAACGCGGTTTTGCCCATCGACGGCCTCGCCGCGACGATGATGAGATCCGATGGTTGGAAACCTGCGGTCAGCTCGTCCAGATCCTTGAACCCGCTTGCCACGCCCGTAATCGAACCGCCGCCGCGCTGGATCTCTTCGATTCGCTCCATCGTCGGCCAGAGCAGCTCCTTGATGCGCGTGAATCCTTCGGCGCCGCGGCTCTGGTTGACCTCGAAGATCCTGTGCTCGGCTTCGTCGAGCAGCTCGGTGGACGGCGCGCCAGATTCGAACGCTTCGGCGACGATCGCGGTCGAGACCTCTATGAGACGCCGACGCAGCGCCTTCTCGCGCACGATTCGCGCGTGGTACTCGACGTTCGCGGCAGTCGGGACGGCGTCGACGAGGAAGCCGATGTAATCCTTGCCGCCGCTCGATTCGAGCGAACCGGTGCGCTGGAGCTCCTCCGAGAGCGTCAGCGGGTCGACTACATCGCCGCGCTCCGAGAGGGCGACCATCGCCCGGAAAATCCGGCGGTGGCCCTCGCGATAAAACATCGTGTCGTCGAGGAATTCCGTCGCGCGCAGGATGGCATCGGGATCCATGAGCATCGCCGACAAGACCGCCTGCTCCGCGTCCTCGGAGTAAGGTGGTCGACGATCCTTGTATGGGTCACGCGCGGGAGCGGCTATCGAGAATTCTACGGGCGAGCTTGACATCTTCCCAGGTGGGGCGTTTCCACGCCGGATTCCGCAGCAGCGCGGCGGGGTGATAAGTGACGACGAGCGGTATGCCGTGGTACTTGTGGACTAGCCCACGGAGCTGGCCGATCGGTGTTTTGGTGTTCAGGAGAGTTTGGGCAGCGAAGGTCCCAAAAGCAACAATTACTTTCGGCTTGATCAGCTCGAGCTGTCTGATCAGATACGGACTGCACGCTTCGACTTCTTCGGGTCGCGGATTTCTGTTTCCGGGCGGCCGATGCTTGAGCACGTTGCAAATGAAGACCTGCTCGCGTGTTAGGTCGATCGCGCCGAGGATTTTGGTGAGCAGCTGACCCGCCTGGCCGACGAAAGGACGTCCGGTTTCATCTTCCTTCGCGCCCGGCGCCTCGCCGACGCAAACGAGTTTTGCTTTCGGATCGCCCTCCCCGGGAACACCCTGAGTCGCGGTTTCGTAGAGCGGGCAGCGGGTGCACTTCTGAACTTTCTTTGCGATCTCTTCGAGCGTGTCGAGCTTTTCGATCGCGCCCGGAATCAGCTCGGCCTCATCACTGCCGACGACAATGCCCTTCTTGAATGCCATTTCGGTGTTGGTCGCGGCGGGAGTCGATGGTGGGACTTCCTGCTCTGTCGGGGTTGCACGCGCTGGCGCAACCGGCGCTGCCGCAACCGGCGCGTCAACATTCACGCCAGCGTCGCGCAGGGATGCACGCCAGTCCTTCGTCTCTTCTCCGACGGCGTTGCTCGCGATCTGGCGGAGACTTGGCTGTTTGACGGTCGAGCCGCCCGACTTCGTCGCCGCGCCAAGCAGCTGCATCACTTCGTCGATGTGGAGACTGTCGAGCACCAGCTCGGATTCGCCGAGCTCTCGCCGCTGCTCGAGGTAGCGGCGGAGCGCCGCTCTAGCGTCCACCGAGCTCCCTTTCCACGCGATCGAGCAGCACATCGGCCAGATCCGTCTTGCTCATCAGCTCGAGCTCCTCCGCATTCCCGTCGCGGCCGATGACGGTGACGCGATTTGTATCGACACCGAATCCTGCGCCGGCCTCTTTTGCGTTGTTGAGCACCACCAGGTCCAGATCCTTCGACTTCAGTTTTGCCGTCGCGTTTTTCAGTCCGTCGGTCGTCTCGAGCGCGAAACCGACGATGACGCTTTTCTTTTTCCGCCGCGCGATGGTGGACTTGAGGATGTCCGTGGTCGGCTCGAGATCCACGCGCGGCACCGACTTCCCTTTCTTGATTTTTTCCGGCGCTGCTGAAGCCGGCCTGAAATCGGATGGTGCCGCTGCCATGATCAGCACATCGGCTGACGGCAACGACTCGCCGACCGAGCGCGCCATATCCTCGACAGTGGCAGCGTTCACCGTTGGGATCTCCCGTGGAATCGGAATGTCGACATGACCGGCGATCAATTTCACCTCGGCTCCCCGCCGCCACGCGGACCGCGCCAGCGCGATTCCCATCTTTCCGCTGCTGTGATTCGAGATGAAACGCACCGGGTCAATCGGTTCGCGCGTCGCTCCAGCGGTGATGATGATTCGTTTGCCGCTCAATGGAGTTTTCCCCTCGAGCAGCCGGCCGACGTGGCTCATGATTTCTTCGGGCTCGGGCATCCGCCCCGGACCGCTTCCCTCGCCGACCGCGAGCGGTCCCTCTGCCGGCTCGAGGATCTCGTAGCCCAGCGATCGTGCCTGCTCGACGTTCCGCTTCGTCTGCGCGTGCGACCACATTTTGTCGTTCATCGCGGGAACAAGGAGCACCTTCGACTGAGTGGCGAGGAGGCAGGCCGTCAACAAATCATCGGCGAGCCCGTGCGCGGCCCTGCCGACAAAATCGGCAGTTGCTGGAGCGACCACGATCACCTTGGCCTCACGCGCCAGTCGGATGTGATCGAGAGCGTGGCCGGGGCCGAAGATCTCCGTATGGACCGGACGAGCGGTCACGGCCTCGAAAGTGATCGGTCCCACGAATTCCCGCGCGCCGCGGGTCATCACAACGTCCACCTCGGCGCCGGCCTGGGTAAGCAAACGCGCCAGCCACACTGATTTGTAGCTGGCGATTCCCCCGGTTACCCCGAGGAGTACCCGACTGCCGGCGAAAGGACGCGCGGTAACTACTCCGTGCGGCGGCGCGGAACTACGCGATACTCGACCTCGCCGTCGGTGAGCTCCTCGAGCGCTCTGGTGGTGAGCTTCTTCTCACCCGGAGCCGAGCGGTCACGCGGGAATTCGTTAAGGACGCGCGCGTACTTCGCCGCCACCAGAACTCCCAGATACTTGTTGGTCGCGTGCTTCGCGACTTCGTTCGGAATGAATACCTGCATCTACTTCCTCGCTGAGTATTGATCGATGGCGCGCTGGATACCGTTCATCAGGTCTTCGACGCGGGCGCCGAGCTGCGGGTTCCGCGACCGAGTGAGTCCTTCGGCGTTGATGATGCTCGATACCGCCGCCACCGCGGAATCGATCTCGTCGTTCACTATGACGTACTGATACAAATCTATCGCCTTCAGCTCGTCTTTGGCACTCTTGAAACGCCTGATCAGCGAGTCGGAATCCTCGGTTCCGCGGATCCTGAGACGCTCGACCAGCACGTCGGCCGACGGCGGCAGAATGAAGATCAGCACCGACCTCGGAAAGGCCTTCGCGAACTGTCGGGCGCCCTGGACGTCGATGTCCATGATGACGTGGCGTCCGGACGACAGGACGCGCTCGACTTCGGCCCGGAGCGTCCCGTAGAGGTAGCCGTGGACTTCGGCTGACTCAGCGAACTCGCCGTTCTTCTGCCCACGCACGAAATCCGTCTCGGTGAGGAAGTGATAGTCCTTGCCCTGGACCTCGCCCTCGCGCGGCGGCCGCGTGGTGCACGAAACGGAGTACCCGACGTCGCCCCGCTCGTTGAGCAGACGGTGCGCGATGGTCGTCTTGCCCCCGCCCGAAGGCGAAGAGAGGATGACGGGAAAGGGCGTCACTCTAGGTTTTCTACCTGTTCCCGAATTCGCTCCAGCTCTTCCTTGATCGCGATCACGTCCTCCTGGATCTGGGCATCGCTCGCCTTGCTGCCGATGGTGTTTGCCTCGCGCACCATCTCCTGGAGGATGAATCCGAGTCGCTTGCCGACCGGATCTGCCGTCTGCGAGCGCGACGTCTCGCGGAACGCCGCGAGATGTGACCGGAATCGGTCGAGCTCTTCGGCGACGTCGAGCTTGTCCGCGAGGATTGCGATCTCCTGGGCGACGCGTTGCGGGTCGGCCCCGGCACCTCCGATCAGCTCGGAGACGGTGCGCTTGACCCGCTCGTGGTGCTCCTTCAGCCGGATGGGCGCGCGAGTTTCGATTCGCGCCAGGCGGCTCTCGACTGCTCCAACGCGCTCGAGCAGGAATGTCGCGAGCTGCGCCCCCTCGCTACGTCGCATTGAGACGAGATTCGCGACCGCCTGATTCACGATCACGGCCAGCGCCTCCCCGGCGCCTGCGTCCAGATCATCCGTCGGAACCGCGACGACGTCGGGCATTCGCAGGACAGTAGCGAGATCCACCTCCCCGCCGAGGGCGTGTTTTTTCTTGAGCTCTTTCAGAGCTGTCGCGTACTGAGCGACGCGCGCTTCATCGATCACGGTCTGGGTTCCAGCGGCGCGATCGAGCCGCGCGGTAAGGGTAACGTGTCCGCGCGCAATCTTCTGCCGAAGTATCTCGCGGACCTCGCCCTCCCAGCGGGCCAGCGCCTGCGGAAGCTTCAGACTGGGACTGAAGAATCGATGATTGACCGAGCGGATCTCGACGCTCGCGCGAGCATCCCCAATGGCGCCTTCGGCGGCGCCGAAACCGGTCATGCTGGATATCATGTGAGGTGGGCTATCCTACGGAACGACAAAGGCTTTGTCAATTCCAGAAATCCCATCTGACTCCGTAGATCGCGAGCACCCGCGGCATCTCGAAACCCGGAACGATCGGATACTGGTAGGCGGTGATGTTTCGCTGCTGGTAAGTGATCACCGCGCGCATGATCCGAATCTCGAGCATGGCCGAGACAGTCCGTTCAGCCTCGGTGCGAGCGTCGCCGGCGGCGAGAGGAAAATCCACGTGCGAGCGGTACTCGTACACGCCTGAAAGTCTGAGCTCGAAGTCGCCGCGCGGAAAGCGCCTGATGAAATTGTTGGAGTAATTGAGCTCCGATCGACTCTGGTATTCCGGTGTGTACGGTCCTCGCGGCGACCAGCGCTCGAGCCAGGCATCGACTCCGAATCCGGCGCCGATCGGCCCCCTGATCGATGCGGTCCACGCCGAAAGCTGACCCGTGGCCGACGGAAGCAGCAAAGTGTCGTAGACGACGGGTGCGAGCCCTGGTCTCCGATCGGCTCGTATCAGTCCACCCGCGAACCATGGTCCGAAGAGCCTGATACCTGCCTCACCTCGGAGCGCGGTCACATCGCCCGCTGTGGGCACCCCGCTCCCCGCCTGGGATCGCGCAACCGAGCCGGAGAGCGCCAGGAACGGCAGAGGCTGAGCACGTATCCCGACGTCGGCGTTGGTGACGCCGCGGAAGCCATCGTGCTCGGCGAATCCGCTCACGACGCCGATCGGGCTGACGATATCGGCGCGCGCGCTTGGAGTGTTGTACGAGGCGCCGAGGAGACTGCGCAGTCGATCGCCGACCTCAAGCCGAAGAGGCCCCAGGGTCAAGCCACCGCTCACATCGTACTGCGCCTCCGAGGCGCGTCGCTCGAGCGTATCGCCGAATGCGGCAGCGCCGACACCGCGGTCTGGCGGCGTCGTTCCCTTGAAGCCGAGTGAGCCGACGGTCAAAGTCACCCACGGACCGGCGTTGTTGTTGCCAATGGATGCGCGCAGATACGCATCGGTGTAGGTCGCATCGAGTCCGGGCACCGGCGGACGCGACAAACCCCTCTGGATGTTCCGCGTCGGATGGTGGCGCAGCACAAACCCGTCGAGACTCCACGCTTTCTTCGCTACTCCGATCCGCGCGAGGAGTGAGAGTGCGTCACCGCTTCCGGCGACACGACTGCTGCTGACCCCGAACTGTTGACCGGCGAGCTGAAGCACTCCGCCATTGTCGAAGCGCTTGCCGTAAAATCCTCTGTAGAGATTGGTGTCTTCGTTACCGGTGGCGACGTCGACGCGAGTGTAGGGGTCGGTGTTGTCCGCCCTCCAGCTTCGCATGTAGATCCGTAGCTCGCTCGCGGTGCGCTCGATGCTGAGATGCTCGAGCGACCAGAGCTGGATCGTCGACAGATCGAGCACGCCACCAGTGCGGCCATCGAGGTTGTCGATCTCCAGTCCGTCGTAGAATATGCGCACCCGGCGAAAGTCGCCGTTGTGCATCGCTGTTTGCGGCGTCGACAGCCAACCCGATCTGAAGGTCGTGACGCCAGGTATGCGATCGAGCAGATCGACAAGACTCAAAGCGCCAGTCGCAAAAAGCTGGGCACGATTCCATTCGTACTGCGGGCCGATCTCGTAGAGTGGCGGGTCGGCGAAACGACCGATGGGCGCCTTGATGGTGTCCGTCTTGACGGTGTCCGGCCCTGAATCGGTCTTCGGCTTGACGGGGATCGGCACTTCGCTCGCCGGCGGCGGCACCACCTGCGCGCGAGCTGGATTTGCCACCGCGTACAAAAGCGCCCCGGCAATGAGGCCGAGGCGGGCTGAGATGGGCCAGAGCGCCACTCTGCTTTTCCTCAGGGAATTCTCCCGCGCACGAATTCGATGAAGGTACCCGTTGGAACGCCCGTTGGTCCTTTGGGAATCGTCACCAGATCGGTCTCGGAGTAGGCGGTTCCGGCGATGTCGAGGTGCGCCCAGGTGTATCCCTCGGCAAACTCTTTCAGGAACATCGCGGCGGTGACGGCGCCGGCCGGTCTGCCACCGGAATTCTTCACGTCCGCGACATCGGACTTGATCAACTCCTTGTACTCGTCCCAGAGCGGCAAAGGCCAACTTGGCTCGCCGGCGCGCTTGCCCGCGGCAAGGATCTCGGCGATGAGCGCATCGTCGGCGGAGAAGACTCCGCTCGCCGTGTGCCCAAGCGCGATGACGCAAGCGCCGGTGAGGGTGGCCGCGTCTATGACGACGTCGGGGTTGAATCGCTTTGCGTAAGAGAGGCAATCGGCGAGAACGAGCCGTCCCTCGGCGTCGGTATTGATGATCTCGATCGACTTGCCGTTCGACGCTCGGACGACGTCCCCCGGATTCATCGCGGTGCCGGAGGGCATGTTGGTCGTGGCGCCGACGATGCCGACGACGTTCACTTCCGGCTTGAGCTGCCCCAGCGCCTCGAAGGTACCGAGCACCCCAGCGGCGCCGCACATGTCGAACTTCATGTATTCCATGCTCTGGGCGGGCTTTATCGAGATGCCGCCGCTGTCGAAGCAGAGGCCCTTGCCGACAAGCACAACCGGCTTGGAGGTCGGCTTGGTGCCCTTGTACTCGAGAGCGATGAGCTTTGGATCCTGCGGCGTCGCCTGAGCCACGGCGAGGAACGAGCCCATCTTCTCCGCTTCGAGCTCCTTGCGGCCAAGAACGGTGATGCCCATTCCGTAGCGCTTTGCGATCTCGGAAGCGGTCTCCGCGAGGAGGTCGGGCGTGCAGATATTACCCGGCATCATTGCCAGCCGGCGCGCCAGACTCTGGCCGGATCCTATCGCCTGACCGTTGGCGAGACCGCGGCGGCTATCATCGGTGCTGGTGGCGAGGATGGTCGCCTTCTCGAGCGGCTTCTTGCGCTCTGCCTCCGGCAACGGAGACTTGAGGTCCGCGTACTCCCAGCATCCGGCAATCAACCCGACAGTGATGGCTTCGATTTCTTCGGGCGATAGCTGGTCGGAGTACCACACCAGCTCGCCGACGCCCAGTCGGTGTGCATTTCGGGCGGCAAGTGTTGCGGCGCGACGGAGCGATGCCCTGCGGTCGCTAACTGCGCCCATGCCGACGAGCAGGACGCGTCGCGGGCCTTTGGCGAGGCCGGTGAGATGCAGCATCTCGTCGCGGGAGCCGCGGAAGTCTTTCATCTCGAACGATCTGGACAGCGCGCCCTGCATGGCGCTGTCCAGCCCGGCGATGCCGGAGAGGGTCGGATTCTCAGCCAGTGCGACGACGAGAAGCGCGGTTCCGACTTCAACCGGACTCGCCGATGCGATGCCGACGTTCAGCAACGCTTAACTCTTCATTCCAGCGATCACTTGATCGCCAAAAGCGGAGGTTGAGACTTCGGTCGCGCCCGGCATCTGTCGCGCGAGGTCATAGGTGACGCGCTTCGATTTGATGGCGTTCTCCATTCCCTTCACGATCAGTGCTGCCGCTTCATTCCAACCCATGTACTCGAACATCATGACCCCCGACAGTATGACACTGCCGGGATTGATTTTGTCGAGATTGGCGTATTTGGGTGCCGTGCCGTGGGTGGCCTCGAAAACGGCCACTCCGTCGCCGACGTTTCCGCCCGGGGCGATGCCAAGCCCGCCAACCTGCGCCGCGGCGGCGTCAGAGAGGTAGTCGCCGTTTAGGTTCGGGGTCGCGATCACCGAGTACTCCGAGGGCCGCAGCAGAAGCTGCTGGAACATCGAGTCGGCGATTCGGTCGCGGATCACGATCGCGTCGGCGCGCGCCGTCGGGCCACCCTTGGTCAGCTCGGCTTCGGTGGTGGTGTCTTCAGCGAACTGCTCGCGGGCTACCTCGTATCCCCAATCGCGAAAGGCACCCTCGGTGAACTTCATGATGTTGCCCTTGTGCACGAGGGTCACCGACTCCCTGCACTTCTCGATCGCGTGGCGAATTGCCATCGCGACCAGTCGCTTGGATCCGAACTCGGACATGGGCTTGATACCGATCGCCGATTTCTCGCGGATGTCTGAATTGAATTCCTTGCGCAGAAACGCCGCGACCTTTTCGGCCTCGGGCGAGCCAGCCTTCCACTCTATCCCAGCGTAAACGTCCTCGGTGTTCTCGCGAAAAATGACGACGTTGACCCGCTCGGGCTCTTTGACCGGCGCACCCACACCCTCGAAGTAGCGAACGGGCCGAATACACGCGTAAAGATCGAGTACCTGCCGCAGGGTGACGTTGAGGGAGCGAATTCCGCCACCGACGGGAGTCGTGAGCGGGCCCTTGATCGATACGCGATACTCCTGCATCGCATCGACGGTTTCCTGGGGCAGCCAATCCTGAAACTGCTTGAAGGATTTTTCGCCGGCGAAAACCTCCATCCACGCGACCCGGCGCTCGCCCTGGTAGGCGCGCTCCACGGCGGCGTCGAAAACCCTCACCGACGCTCTCCAGATGTCGGGGCCGGTGCCGTCGCCCTCGACGAACGGGATGATTGGATTGTCGGGCACGGCGAGAGCGCCGTTCCTGTAGACGATGGCTTCGCCGCGCGAAGGCACCGTTGCGAACTTATACTTCGTCATTGGCTCCTGACGGTCGATCCGAATCGCCAAATGTAGTGCAACGAAGGTTCGCACAAAACCTTTGGCGCACATCAGCATAACGGCCGCGCACAACGTATTGGAAATAATGCCCCACAAAAACAGTCTATTCCAACCACTCCCCCTGGTTGTGGCGATCTTTGCGATCGCGTGTGGAAAACCACCCAGGGTGAATGGTGTTGCAGGTGCGGCACCTTCACCAAACGTCCCATGGAAAGCGCCGGCTCGCGCCATTCAGCCGGAGCCGCTGGTGACGACCACGCCTGCCGAAGCGGTTCCCTCGGACCTTCAGCAGCGAATCAGCCAGCTGACCCTCGCCGACGTCGTGGATCTCGCTCTGCGCAACAACCCCGCGACGCGCGCGTCCTGGGCCCAGGCCCGTGCAGCTGCGGCGCTCTTCGGGTCCGAGCGCGGCCAGCTGTTCCCCACGATCAACGCCGCCGGAACCTTGTCTCGCGTCCAGTCACCGGCGACAGCTACCAGGCCCGCCGGTCAGCGCACCGAGTACGGACCCTCGGCCTCTCTCAGCTATCTCCTGCTCGATTTCGGCGGCCGGTCCGGGTCGATCGAGAGAGCGAGGCAGAACCTGTTTGCGGCCAACTTCGCGCACAACGCGACGATCCAGAACACGGTTCTCCAGGCGGAGGTCGCCTACTTCACCTACATGGCAACGGCGGCGCTCCTCGGCGCGGAGCGATCGGCGATTGCCGAAGCACAGGCGAATCTCAACGCCGCGCAACAACGTAATCGGGTCGGGCTCGCGACCATCGCCGATGTACTGCAGGCCCGAACCGCACTCTCGCAGGAGCAGCTCAATCTCGAGACGACCCAGGGAAATCTTCAGGCCGCGCGCGGGAGCCTTGCATCCGCGCTCGGTCTTCCGGCGAATCTTCCGTTCGAGCTCCAACCGCTCACTGGAGCTCTCCCGGTGCGAGCGCTGGCGCAGAGCGTCGACAGCGTGATCAACGATGCGCTGAGAAACCGGCCCGATCTCGCCGCGGCGAGGGCCGACGCGGCGGCCGCAGCATCGGCGGTCAAAGTCGCCCGCTCTGCCGAGCTTCCGTCGCTCGCGCTCAACGGAAATGCGGCTCGGACGTTCTCAACTCCACAGGTATTCGCGGGACCGTCCTACACACTGTCGCTCGGACTGCAGATTCCAATCTTCAACGGCTTCTCCCACCAGTACGACGTCGCCGCGGCCAAGGCGCAGGCGGATGCGATCTCCGCGATCGCAGACCAGACGCGTCAGAACGTGGTGACTCAGGTTTTCGTCTCCTACTACGCGCTTCAGACGGCCGGGCAGCGCGTTGCGACCGCCGACGATCTGTTGGCGAGCGCGACCCAATCCGTCCAGGTGGCAGCCGGCCGCTACCGCGAGGGAGTCGGTAGCATCATCGACCTGCTCACGGCGCAAACCGCGCTCGCCAATGCCCGCGCCCAGCAGGTTCAATCGCGCTGGCAGTGGTATACTTCGCTGGCGCAACTGGCGCGCGATGCGGGTGTATTACAGCCCAACGGCGACACGCCTTTCGCGTTCTCGTCCGACTCAGCTTCTCACACACCTCCAAACCCGACCAATCGATGAGCACGCGCTCTCCTTCCGCGTGCATGGCCGCGCTTGCACTCGTTGCCCTCGCTGCTTGCTCGAAGAAAGACCCGCCACGCAATCCGGTGGTGCCGGTCAGCATCACTACGGTAAAGCGCGCTTCAATCCCTTATGTGGTGACCGCCAACGGCGTCGCCGAGCCGATGCAAACCGTGGCCGTTGAGGCCCAGGTCAACGGCATCCTGAATCGAGTGACGTTTGCCGAGGGCCAGGAGGTCCAGGCTGGGCAGGTGTTGTTTCAGATCGACGCCCGCCCCTACGTGGCGATACTCGATCAGGCCCGGGCGCAGCTTACCAGGGACCTAGCCGTCTCCGCCAACGCGCGGCGCGATGCCGCCCGCTACGCCGCCCTGGTCAAGGAAGGCTACGTCACGGGGTCGCAGGCAGATCAGGCCGAAGCGACCGCTGCCTCTGCTGAAGCGACCGTCGCCGCCGACCGCGCAGCCGTGCAGAAGGCCGCACTCGACGTCTCCAACTGCACCATCCGCGCGCCGATTTCCGGACGAACCGGATCGCTCCTCGTGCGTCAGGGGAATCTGGTCAAGCAGAACAGCCAGCCACCGCTGGTGGTGATCAATCAGATCCAGCCGATCCTCGTTCGTTTTTCGATTCCGCAGAGTCAGTTTCCAGACATCCAGCGGTACTACAACAGCGGGAATGCCCTTCAGGTACGCGCTACTCCGTCCGAGGGCACCGGCATTCCACTGGATGGCACCCTCGCATTCGTCGACAACAACGTCGACTCGACGACCGGTACCGTGCTCCTCAAGGCGCGTTTCAGCAATCCCCAAGGCACGATGTGGCCGGGCCAATACATGAAGGTGGCGCTGCAGCTCTACGTCGATCCGAACGCCCTCACATTGCCTGCATCGGCAGTGATGACGGGACAGCAGGGCACCTACGTGTACACTGTTGATTCCACGAGCGCGGCGCGCCAACGTCCAGTGCAGATAGCGCGGACCGTTGATTCGGTGGCGGTCATCGCTACCGGTGTCGTCGACGGAGAGCGGGTGGTCGTCGACGGGCAATCCCGACTGATCCCGGGGTCGAAGGTGACGATAAAGGGAGCACCACAATGACGGCACTTTTCATTCGACGCCCGGTGATGACCGCTCTGGTCATGATCGGCATCCTGTTTTTCGGCAGCGTCGCCTATCGACGCCTGCCGGTGAGCGATCTGCCGTCGGTTGATTTCCCGACTATTCAGGTTCGTGCCAATCTCCCCGGCGCCAGCCCCGAGACGATGGCCGCCGCCGTCGCCACGCCGCTCGAAAAACAGTTCTCGACGATTGCCGGAATCGACAACATGACGTCGTCGAGTCAGCTTGGCTCGACGTCAATCACCATCCAGTTTTCGCTCGACCGCAGCATCGATGCCGCAGCGCAGGATGTGCAGGCTGCAATCTCGCAGACGCTGCGCAGCCTGCCGCTCGGGATTCTACCGCCGTCCTACCGGAAGGTGAATCCAGCCGACGCGCCGATTCTGTATTTCGCGCTGACGTCGAACACCATGCCGCTCTCGGACCTCGACGAGTACGGCGAGACTTACCTGGCGCAGCGCATCTCGACGGTCCCCGGAATCGCCCAGGTAGTCGTGTACGGCGGCCAGAAGTACGCGGTGCGGGTGCAGCTCGATCCCACATCTCTGGCGAACCGCGGCATCGGCATCGACGAAGTCGCATCGGCCATTTCGGCGCAGAACGTCAGCATGCCGACCGGCACGCTTTGGGGGCCGAACCGTGCTTCGACCATTCGCGCCAACGGCCAACTCCAGAACGCCGGGGAGTTCAGGCGAATGGTCGTGGCCTATCGAAACGGTGCTCCGGTCCACCTCGACGAGCTCGGGCAAGTTCTCGACGACGTCGAGAACAACCGTGTCGCGAGCTGGTACAACAACGACCGCGCGGTGGTGCTCGCGATCCAGCGACAGCCAGGTACCAACACTGTCGCGGTGGCCAAGGGGGTCAAGGATCTCGTCAACGGATTGCGCGATCAGATCCCGCCCAGCGTGGACATCAAGACTCTCTACGACCGATCCGCTTCGATCGAGGAGTCAGTCGGCGAAGTGAAGTTCACCCTGATGCTGACGCTGTTCCTGGTCATCATGGTGATCTTCATTTTCCTGCGCAACATCTCGGCGACGATCATCCCCAGCCTGGCGCTGCCGATGTCGCTGATCGGCACCTTCGCCGTGATGTATTTGTTCGGCTATTCCCTCGACAACCTGTCGCTGATGGCGCTGACGCTCGCTGTCGGCTTCGTGGTTGACGACGCCATCGTCATGCTCGAGAACATCGTCCGGCACATGGAGATGGGAAAGAAGCCAATGCAGGCGGCTTTCGACGGCTCGGCGGAAGTCGGCTTCACCATCCTGGCAATGACGATCTCGCTGACGGCGGTGTTCATTCCGCTGCTGTTCATGGGAGGAATCCTCGGCCGGTTGTTCCACGAGTTTGCGGTGACGATTGGAACGGCGATCCTGGTGTCGGGCTTCGTGTCGCTGACGCTGACGCCAATGTTGTCGAGCCGGTTCCTCAAGCCGCCATCACATCAGCATGGACGCCTGTTCAACGCATCGGAGCGCATCTACGAGCGCATTCTCGCGCGCTATCAGTCGAGCCTGACGTGGACGATGGAGCATCGCTTCGCGGCGCTGATGTTTTCGCTAGCGGTGCTGGTCGGAACCGTGGTCCTCTTCAAGATGGTGCCGACCGGATTCATCCCGACCCAGGATACCGGACAGATCGTCGCGACGACCGAAGCGGCAGAGGGCACCTCGTTCGACGAGATGGTGAAGAAGCAGCAGCTCGTCGCGGCGATCGTGGCCAAGGATCCCAACGTCGCCAGCTTCATGTCGTCGGTGGGAGGCGGAGGTGGTGGCAGCGGCAATCAGGGGCGGATATTCCTCAGCCTCAAGCCGCGCAGCGAGAGAGAAAGCGCGGAGGATGTCGTCAACGAGCTGCGTCCCAAGCTGTCGGGAATTCCCGGGATGACCGTGTTCATGACGGTTCCTCCGGCGATCCAGATCGGCGCCCGGTCATCGAAGAGTCAGTACCAGTTCACGCTTCAGAGTCCCGACATCGAAGCGCTGGACACCGCTGCGAAGCGCATGGAAGCCAGGATGCGCGGCATTCCACAAATCCAGGACGTGACGAGTGATCTCCAGATCTCGAATCCGCAGGTCAACGTCGCGATCGACCGCGACCGCGCGTCGTCCCTCGGCGTAACGGCCGAGCAGATCGAGAGCGCGCTGTACGATGCGTACGGCTCGCATCAGGTCTCGACCATCTATACGCCGAACAACCAGTACGACGTGATCATGGAGCTGCAGGAGCAGTTTCAGCAGGATGTAAACGCGCTGCGGATGTTGTACGTGCGGTCGACGCGGGGAGATCTGGTGCCGCTCAGCGCGGTGGCTACGATCACTGAGAACGTCGGCCCGCTGTCGATCACCCACTCCGGCCAGCTGCCGTCGGTGACGCTCTCGTTCAACACCAGGCCCGATGTCGCACTCGGCGAGGCGACCGCGGCGGTCGAGGCTGCAGCGGCGACGACCGTTCCATCGAACGTCACCACCAGCTTCTCGGGAACGGCGCAAGCGTTTCAGGCGAGTCAACAAGGCCTGCTCGCGCTGCTCATCCTCGCGATCTTCGTCATCTACATGGTGCTGGGCATTCTGTACGAGAGCTTCATCCACCCGGCGACGATTCTGACCGGCCTTCCGTTCGCGGCGTTCGGCGCGCTGCTCGCTCTGCTAATTTTCCGGATGCCGCTCGACGTCTACGGGTTCGTGGGTCTCATCCTGCTCGTGGGCATCGTGAAGAAGAACGCGATCATGATGATCGACTTCGCGCTGGAGGCAGAGCGCACCGAGCACATCCCGCCGGCGCAGGCGATCGTTGAAGCCGCGAGTGTGCGATTCCGTCCGATCATGATGACGACGATGGCGGCGCTGATGGCGACCCTGCCGATCGCGCTGGGCCGCGGAGCTGGCGCCGAGTCACGTCGTCCCCTCGGGGTCGCGGTGGTGGGTGGCCTGGCGTTCTCGCAGCTAGTGACTCTGTACGTGACGCCGGTGTTCTACACCTACTTCGACGAGCTGCCTGGTCGGGTTCGGGTGCTGACGCGCAGAGCGATAGCGCGAATCAGACGCCGCGAAACATCGCTGGCGCCGAGCGAGAGGTAGGAAGTACCCGGGACGAGACTCGAACTCGTAAGGCCAATGGCCGGGGGATTTTGAGTCCCCTGCGTCTACCGATTCCGCCACCCGGGCGTGAGAGTCAAATCTAGTTGCAGGCTACCGAGAAGACAGCAACGTCGGCTGAGAAGAACGATGCCCTCACCTTCATACCTCTTTCCCTAGTACCTCGCCGCGAACACCTGACTCATCCCGCAGTTTTGGCAGTTGGCTTTCTCGGCGGCCCTTCCGCCGCCTGATCAGCACAAAGCCCAGAATCACAACCGCACCGAGGATGAGTACCACGAAGCTCGCTCCGGAGATCAGCCTCTCGAGCATCGGCAGGTCGCGGCCGAAGTAAAAACCCAGCAACCCGAAGACGACCGCCCACGCGAAGGCGCCGATCGCGTTGAAGGCGACGAACGTCCGGAACGACATGCACGCCGCGCCGGCAATCACTGACGCCCACGTCCGAAGCAATGCCACGAACCGACCGAAAAGAATCGTCTTGGCGCCGTTCTTTTCGAAAAAAGCGTGGGCGCGATCGATGTGCTTGCGTCTGACCCCGACGTAACCGCCGTAGCGCGCGAGCAAGGGCAATCCGCCCTTGATTCCAATCCAGTAACCCGTCACGCCGCCGACGGTTGACGCCACCGCCGCGAGAATGATCACCGCCGTAATGGAGATCGTTCCCACCGAAGCGTATGCGGAGGCGGTGACAAGCGCGATCTCGCCCGGTAGCGGTATGCCAAGGCTCTCGAGCAACACCAAAGCGACGAGGACCGGATATGTGTACGCGTGGAGCAGGTGCGATAGATGGTGCGCGAAGTCAGGCATCGTGAACGGTGAGGCCAAAAAAGAACCCTCGCCGTTTCGGACGAGGGCAGGTGTCACGAAGACTATTCCGCGATGCAGCGCTATGGAAGCCGCTTGACGCCGGAACGTTGCGCACCACCCCGCCTGGAGTTGAGCTCCTGGGTGCGACGCCGGAATTGCTGCTGGAGAGCGGCGTACCGGGCGCGCTGCACCGGTGTCATGAAGCGCGCCAGATCCTTCTGCTCCGCCTGGATCAGATTGATGCGCTGCTGCTGGAGGCGCAGCGAGGTATCGAGCAAATCGCTGACGTGCTGTTGATTGGGCTGCGTTGCAGTCAGCTCGACGCGAAGCTGGCGGCGGGTTTCACGCTCCTGCCTCGCGAGCTCGGATAACTGCGGCGCGTAGCGCGCGGTCGACTGCTCCAGCTGCGCCATTTGAGCGTCGCTGAGGCCGATCCGCGCTTGCGCGAGCTTGGCGAGGCGCTGGCGGAACTGCTGCTCGAGCTCCGGTCGCGCCGGTTTGGCATTGGCGCGCACCGGCTGCGCTGCGACCGAGGACGCGGCTAGCGTGACGACCGCCGTCAACAGAACCGATTTCCTCATCGCTCTAATCATGGTCAGAGGCTGTCCCCGCTGTCCACCGCGATAACGGGATCGGGCTCCGCCGCGGGCAGCGCGTCGAAATCGTCCATGTCGTTCATCAGCTGAACCAAGTCGCCGTCACTCAGACTCGCGACATCCGATGCCAACGCGAAGGTGGGCACCTGTGCGCTCTGCGAGCCCGCCGACGCAACCGTCGTCTCACCGGGAGCGGGCACGCGGTCCGGCTGCGAAGCGCCGCTGTCCGTCGGAGGAGCGGCGACCGCAACCTTGTCTGGCGTAGCAGAACCACGGTTCATCACCACCGAGCCACCGCCGATGATCAGTACGGCAGCCGTCGCGGCAACCAGCCACTGCGCGACACGACTGCGCGCCGGTGCGGGAGCGGGCAGAATTGCACGATAAGGCGGAATCTGCCGCGCAATCCGCGCGGCATCGATCGCAGGCGCGAAGACCGCAGCATCCCTGACGGTGCGCAGCACAGCCAGCTCCTCGCGGCAGCTCTCACACGCGGCGAGATGCTGCTCGACCCGCTCCCGCTGGTCAGCGGGGAGCGCGGTGTGAAGCAGATCCGGAAGCATTTCCTGGATGTCCCTCGCCATGCACTCATTCATCTTTCAAAAACTCCTTTACCGTCTGAATCGCGTTGTGGTAATGAACCCGCGCTGCTCCTTCGGTGCTGCCGACCACTTCAGCGATCTCCTTATACGACAAGCCCTGTTGTACCCGCAGCGTGAAAACCTCCCGCTGGGTCGGGGAAAGCGCGTCGAGCGATTTCCTCACCCGTTCCTGCGCTTCCTCCGCGATCAATCCGTCCAGCGCACCGTACTCGCTCACCTGCTCCGACTCGGCCACCGGAACCGTCTCCCTGCTCCTCCGCTCCGCCCTTCGCCGATCGAGCATCAACCGCCGCTCGATCGTAAACAACCACGTGCGGAGCGAGCTTTCGCCGCGAAACGAATCGAGTGACCCAAACGCACGGACGAAGGTGTCCTGCACCAGCTCCTCGATTCCATCCCGCTCGCCGGCACTGGCGGCGAACCTCGCCAACGCCTGCGAATGTCGCCCCACGAGCTGAGTCGCGGCCCTGCCATCGCCCGCCTTCCAGCGCGCGATCAGCTCCATATCTGTTTCGTCGGCCCTGTCAGCGGGCGGTCTTTCGGGGCCTTGGGTCATGGAGCCTCATCCGGTAGACGCGCCGAAAGGGGCGGCGTTAAGGCCGCCGACGCCGATTGACCCGCTTCCGGAGCCCCCATATGCTTCGCGCTCATCGTGCCCAAAGCTATTACCCCGAGGAAATCCTGACCCGCCGTCCTCCAGGCCGGCCCCAGAGGATCGCTCATCGCGGCGCCCACGACACCGCGCCGGAGAACTCCATCCCGGCGTTCGAGCGCGCGATCGCACTCGGCGCCGACGCCATTGAGCTGGATGTGCACGCGACGAGCGACGGAGTGGTCATCGTACACCACGACGCCGCAGTCCATTTCCCCGGTCTTCCGGCCGCAGAGATCGCCGAGCTCACCGCCGCCGACCTGGCTCGGTATCGCCTCGACAAGGAAATCGCAATTCCAACACTGCCCGAGGTGCTGTCAGCGATTGGCCGGCGCGCATCGGTGTACATCGAGATCAAGGCCGGATCGATCGAGCCATTGGTGGTGCGCTGCATTCGCGAGTCGGAAGCCGATTGTGCCGTGCATTCGTTCGACCATCGCATCGTGAAAACCGTGAAAAGCATTTTCCCAGCCGTCCCGACGGGAGTGCTGCAGGTCGCGCGGCCCATCGATCCAGTCCACGCGCTCGTCGCTGCCGGCGCGCGCGATTTGTGGCAGGAAGTTTCAGCCATCGACGAGGAACTCGTCAGCCGCGCGCACTCCGTCGATGCGAGAGTCATCGCGTGGACCGCCAACGACGTGGATCGCTGGGAAACCCTCAGGCGAATCGGCGTCGACGGGATCTGCACCGACCGAATCCGGGAGCTCGGCGCGCTCGACTGACAACTGCGCTACTTTATTGCGACCCAAGTCTTTTTTTCGGAGGACACACCTGCAAATGCGCGCTCTTCATTGCCTCCTGTTGTTGGGAGCAACGGCCTGTGCATCCGCCGCATCCCAGTCGACCACCGCGCCTTCGCCTGCGCGGGACAGCGTAAAGGTCGACGCCGAACGCGGCGCTCTCTCGGTTCCAAACGCCGATCCGTTCCCGAGTACCTACAAACCGTTTCCGTCGCGCACCACGGTAATTCGCAACGTCAATCTACTGACGGCCGCGGGGCCGATGATCCGCAACGGAGCGATCCTGCTCCAGGCTGGGAAGATTGCGGCCGTCGGTGCCACTGTGAACGCGCCCGCGGACGCGGTCGTCATCGACGGTGGGGGCAAGTACGTGACGCCCGGGATCATCGACGATCATTCGCACCTAGGGGTGTACGCGGCGCCGGGCGTCAACGCGCTGAGCGATGGCAATGAAGCGACCAATCCCGTGACTCCGCAGGTGTGGGCCGAGCATTCGGTCTGGCCACAAGACCCGCAGTTTCCGCGCAATCTGGCCGGCGGCGTGACGACGCTTCAGGTATTGCCAGGCTCGGCGAATCTGATCGGCGGTCGCAGTGTCGTGCTCAAGGTCGTGCCGGGCAGGACCGTTCAGGAAATGAAATTCCCCGGCGCAAAGTACGGCCTCAAGATGGCGTGCGGTGAAAATCCCAAGCGCGTCTACGGCAACCGCGGCGGCCCACAGACCCGCATGGGAAACGTCGCCGGCTATCGCGCCGCGTGGATCAGGGCGCAGGACTATCGCCGGAAGTGGGACAAGTGGAACGCCGACCACAAGGGCGATCCGCCGACTCGCGACCTGGGTCTCGAGACTCTCGCCGAAGTGTTGCGCGGAAACATCCTCGTTCACAATCACTGCTATCGCGCTGACGAGATGGCGCAGATGATCGACATCGCGCACGAGTTCGGCTACAAGGTTCGCTCTTTTCACCATGGCGTCGAGGCGTACAAGATCGCCGACCTGCTGGCGAAGGAAGGCATCGCCGCTTCGGTATGGGCAGACTGGGGAAGCTTCAAAATGGAGGCACTCGACGCGGTAAGGGCCAACATGGCGCTCCTCAACCACGCGGGTGCGCGAGTCATCGTTCACTCGGACGATCCTTCGGGGTCACAGCGGCTCAATCAGGAAGCGGCGAAGGGAATGGAAGCCGGCGCCGAAATCGGATTGCCAGTGAGTGAAGACGAAGCCATCAAGTGGCTCACCATCAACCCCGCATGGGCACTCGATCTCGATGACAAGATCGGCTCGCTCGAGACCGGCAAGAACGCAGACGTCGTGCTGTGGACCGGCGATCCATTCAGCGTTTACTCCAAGCCGGAGAAAGTTTGGATCGATGGTGCTTTGCTCTACGATCGTCTCGATCCGTCCGAGCAATGGCGCACCGACTTCGAGCTCGGCTTCGTACCCGTCACCGGAACCAATCGATGATCTCGCACAGACTGAAGCTCACCGCTGCCATCGCGCTCGTCGCAGCTGCTCCGGGGATCGGAGCGCAGACCATCGCCATCACCGGCGGAAAAGTTTATCCGGTCAGCGGCCCGCCGATCGAGAACGGAACGGTCGTCATTACCGACGGAAGAATCACCGCCGTTGGCGCGAATGTTCCGGTGCCCGCCGGCGCGCAGCGCATCGACGCAACCGGCAAAATCGTCACGCCGGGGCTCGTGAATTCCGCGACTCAGCTTGGCGTCCAGGAAGTCGCTGCCGTCGGCGACACTCGTGACGCAAGCGCGCGGGGCAAGGACGCGATTGCCGCGTCGTTCACCGTTTGGGAAGGCTTGAATCCGAACTCGGTGCTGCTGGCGCCGGCGCGCAAGGCGGGAATCACCAGCTTCGTCGTCATGCCGACTGGTGGTTTGGTCTCAGGTCAGGCGGCGATGGTCGATGTAGTGCCGGGTACGACTACCGACATGATCATTCACGCCCCGGTCGCGATGCTCGCCGAAGTCGGCGACCCGCAGCCGGCGGGCGTGGGTGCGCGCGGCGAGCTGATCGTCAAGCTGCGTGAGCTTCTCGAGGACACCAAATTCTTTCAGGCCCACCGCGATGCGTTCGATCGCGCTCAGACGCGACCGTTCGCGGCGAGTCGGCTGGATTTGCAGGCGATGATTCCCGTTGTGGAAGGCCGACTCCCGCTCGTCGTGAATGTCGACAAGGAGGCCGACATCGACGCGACGATGCGATTGGCGCGCGACTACAATGTGAAGCTGATCATCGGCGGCGGCGCCGAGGCGTGGATGATGGCCGACAGGCTGGCGGCGGCGCGGATTCCTGTTTTGACGGGCGCGATGAACAACATCCCGTCGGGGTTTGCGACCCTCGGGCAGCGTCAGGAGAACGCGGCGCTGCTGCGCAGAGCGGGAGTACAGGTCGCGCTGATCGGCAATGCCGGCGGCGGCGACGAAGAAGCCTTTAATGTGCGCAATCTCAAGCAGGAAGCCGGTAACGCAGTGGCCTACGGTATGTCGTGGGACGATGCGCTGCGCGCGGTGACGCTCGCTCCCGCGGAGGTCTTTGGCGTAGCCGATCGCGTCGGATCTCTGCAGGTGGGCCGCGAAGGAAACGTCGTCGTGTGGAGCGGCGACCCGTTCGAGTTCACTACCCGCGCCGAGCACGTTTTTGTGCGCGGCAGGGAGTACCACGACACGACGAGGCAGGATCTACTCGTCGATCGTTACAAGAATCTGCCTGGCACCCACAACCTGCCTTCGGCGCACTGAGTTCGAAGTCACACAGGATCGCAGAGGATAGCAAAAGCCCCCGCAAATGCGGGGGCTTTTGTTAATGCATTTGGTTCAGGAGACTTGCCAGTCGCGCCGAATCCTACGCGGGCTGCCTAACTGGGCGAGCCTGGACCGGCGCCGCTCGGCGTCTGCGCATCCGCCGTCGAAGAGCGCGGCGACGACTGCTGTCGCTTCAGCTCGATCTCAGCCTCGAGCCGCGCAGCCTCGGTGTCGTGGGTCTCGAGAGTTGACTTGAGCCGGTCGTAGGTCGCAGCGTCGATCTCGCCGCCGTTCTTGCGGGCGCGATAGACCGCGTAGCCGAGTGCCTGCGCCGCCTTATCGGCGAGCTGGCGGGTTCGGAACGCTTCGAGTCTCGTCTTGCCGTCATCGAAAGCATCCTGCGCCACTTTGCCGGCGCGATCGAGCTCCTGTTTCAGTCTATCGAGTAGTGCCATCGTAGTCGTCTCGCGTTATGGGTTCGCCACTCACCGTACGCAGACCGCTGTGGTCACGTTTCAGTATGGCGCATCGCTTTGGCGATGGCAACAAAAAGGCCCCTCGCGGGGCCCTTGGTCTACTCGGCCTGTCGACTCGCCGACGCCGCGACGACGAGTTACGCTGCGTTCGTTTCGGTGGCGGGATAAACGCTGACCTTGTAGCGGCTGCGGCTCTTGTGCTCGAACTTCACCACTCCGTCGATGAGCGAGTAGATGGTGAAATCGGAGCCGAGGCCGACGTTGCGGCCAGGGTGCCACTTCGTGCCGCACTGGCGGACGATGATGTTGCCGGCGACGACCTTCTCACCGCCGAACTTCTTGACGCCGCGGTACTGCGGATTGCTGTCGCGCCCGTTGCGCGATGAGCCTACACCTTTCTTGTGAGCCATTACTTCTCTCCCCCGCTCTTCTTGCCGAAGGCGATATCCTTGATGCGGACCTCGGTGAACGCCTGCCGATGGCCCTGCTTTTTCGCGTAACCCTTGCGCCGCTTCTGCTTGAAGACGACGACCTTCTCACCCTTGCCGTGCTTGACGATCTCGCCAGTCACGTGCGCGCCCTTCACTCCAGGTGCACCAACGTGGGTTTTGTCGCCGTCGGAGCCGAGGACGACGTCGTCGAACGTCACCTTCGAACCCGCTTCACCCTCGAGGGTGGGGATCCGTATTGTCTTTCCGGACTCGGCGCGGAACTGCTTGCCGCCGGTGCGGATGATCGCGTAAGTCATGGATAGCGTTGCTGTTAAGTAGTGCGTGCAGCCACGAAAGTTAGTCG
>CAMLDY010000015.1 GCA_946478895.1 uncultured Gemmatimonadota bacterium | reverse complement strand
AGTGGCGTGACGCAGCGAGAATGCGAGTAGAAAAACTGCTACCGGAGCATCTCTGAGCATCCTCTCCCACCTGCCACCTTTTGGACCAGGGGTGCCAGTCGAAGCGCCGCCAACCATATGCCGAGATTACAGTAACAAGCCTTGCGCGTCTAAGGGTTGACCTAACCGGAGTGAACGTGTTGCTGCGCGTAGTGGCCCTGACTGGCTTGTTGGCCGTGTTGCACCCAGTTCCCGAAAAGACCCTGCTCGACGGCACCGCGGTGCCGTGCGCGGATTCGAGGACCTCGACGTCCGGCGTCCCCGGCGTCCACGTCTATGCCTTCAACGCCATGAAGGTGCCGGCGATCCGGAAATCACTGTACATCCTCGACAGCCTCGACTGGGAGGCGGGCGATCCCGTGGCGATGCGCGCGGCGGCGGTCCAGTACGACCGGCTCCTCGTCCAGGTCCGCAAGGCGCCGAAGCTCGGCTACGCGATGAGCAACGGCAACGGCGATTTCGAAATCACCGTGAATCAGATGGACTCGGTGCTGGTATTTGGCGAGGCGAAGATGCAGGGTGAGCCTTTCTATTACTCCGCCAAGACCGTCGGCGCAATCGGACAGGAAGAAGTGCGCGTCGTTCTGCTGATGTGCAATCAGCAGCTGCTGTAGCTAGCGCGGTGTCCAGTGCGGCGCCGAAGTGAACAGGCCGCCGCCAATACCAATCTGGTGGGCGAGGTAGAGACCGAAGACGAGACTCACCGCGCCCGATGCGATGCGCAGTGATCGCTGCAGGTTCGGCAGCCGCGCCGCGGCGAACATGGAAGGCGCGGCGATCGAGATCGTGACGAGACTCATGCCGACGATGGTCCCGAGCCCGAAGGTCAGAAGGTAGATCGCGGCCCACCGCGCGTCGTCCATCAGCGGAACGATCAACAGCGCTGCCGCGGCAGATCCCGCCAGTCCGTGGACAATCCCGACGAGGAACGGTCGCGACGCGCTGGGCGCGCCGCCCTTCGCCCGCACGTCGAAAAGATTCAGCACGCCGAGCACGATCAGCATTATTGCGACACAGAATTCCATCGACAGCCCGAGCCGCGCGTTGAACCCGATCTTGAAGGCGATGATCGCGCCGCCGACGACGAGCAGAGTAATGGTATGGCCTAAGCCCCAGACGGCTCCGACGCCTGCCGCTTTGACGACAGAGCGCTCCCGCGTGACGATCGTCGTCACCGCCACGATGTGATCGGGATCGGTTGCGTGTCGCATCCCGAGCATCAGGCTGGTGATGAAGGTGAGGAAGAGACTCATTTCGCTTTTGAAGCGACGCGCCCGTCGTGGAGAATCAGGTCGAACTCGAGTCCGGGCGGAAACTGCCGAGCCGAGGTCAGAGCGCGGCCGTTCGCATCGCGGGCGACTGCATATCCTCGCGAAAGTGTCGCGAGTGGACTCAACGCGTTGAGCCGCGCGGCCGCCGAGGAAAGCGACGTACGCCTTGTGGCGACGGAACGCTGCGACGACTGGGTAAGAGCGCCGCGAATCATCGCCAGCTCACGACGAGCGTCGGCAACAAGCTGCGCCATGGTCGCGGACAACTCGCGGCTCGCCAGCGCCAGCGCCTTTCGAACCTCGTCACGCGAAGCGCAAGCGGCCGCTGCAGCAGCAGACGGAGTGGCAGCGCGGAGATCTGCGACTGCATCGCAAACGGTCATGTCCACTTCGTGACCGACCGCCGAGATCACCGGTACCGGACACGCGACCACCGCGCGGGCGACGCGCTCGTCGTTGAATGCCCAGAGATCTTCCTTGCCGCCACCGCCGCGACCCACGATCACAACGTCGGCCTTTCCCCACCGCGAGACCCGGCGCAGCGCCGCGGCGATCTCGAGCGCCGCGCCATCGCCCTGCACTTTCGCCGGACATACCACGATCCTCGCGCCAAGGTTTCGCTTGCGCAAAACAGCAACGATGTCGCGGAGCGCTGCGCCGTCGGGGCTCGTCACGACCGCGATACGTTTGGGATAATGCGGGATGGTGCGCTTCCGCGACTCGTCGAGCAAACCCTCTTTGCGCAACCGGGCCAGGGTCTGTTCCATCGCTTTCCGCCACAGTCCGTCGCCCTCGGCCTCGATCTTCACGACCTTGAGCTGCACCTCGGTACGCGCGGCGAAGACAGTCATGTGGCCGAAGAGAATCACCTGCATGCCGTCGTCCGGCGCAGCCGGCATTCGGTACTGATCGCCCGACCATACCACGCATCTGATCTGGGCGAAGCGATCACGCAGGCAGAAATACCAGTGGCCGTTGCGATGGCGCTTGAAGTCGCTGATTTCCCCGCGCACCCACACCGAGCGCAGCCGCGATTCGACGACTTCACGCGTCCTCATCGCGAGATCTCCGACCGATATCGGATTGTCGGACGCAGTTCCGGCGGGACCGAGTGTGCGGGGAGGCGCGAAGAGGTCGTACGGAACTGCCTTCATCGAAGCCCCATCTCCGCAGCCCTGACGGTGTTCGACATCAGCATCGCGATCGTCATCGGACCGACTCCTCCTGGAACGGGAGTGATCTTCGACGCAACTTCGCGCACCGATTCGAACTCCACGTCGCCGACCAATCTGGTCCCGCTTTTCGTCTGCGCGTCGGGGATGCGGTTGGTACCGACGTCGATCACCACCGCGCCGGGCTTCACCATTTCGCCGCTCACCATGCGCGCTCGGCCCGCCGCGACGATCAGGATGTCGGCGCGCCGGGTGTGACTTTTCAGGTCCGCGGTATGACGATGGCAGACAGTCACCGTGCAGTTCGCGTTTTCATTGTCCTGGACCATGAGCGCCGCCATTGGCTTGCCGACGATGTTGCTGCGGCCGATGATCACGCAGTCCTTCCCCGGAGTCTTTACACCCGATTCCTTCAGCAGAACCTGAATTCCCGCCGGAGTGCACGGAATAAAGCCGTCGCGCTCGCCGACGAGCATCTTACCGACGTTCACTGGATGAAAACCATCCACGTCCTTGGCGGGATCGATGCGTCGGATAATGGTATCAGGATCGATCTGCTTCGGCAGAGGCATCTGCACGAGTATTCCGTGGACGTTCGGATTCGAGTTGAGCTCGTCGATCCGACGAATCAGGTCCGCCTGCGTCGTGTCCACCGGCAGCTTGATGTTGAGGCTGAACATCCCGGCCTCTTCCGCTGCTTTAGCCTTCGACGTGGTGTAGACGACGCTGGCCGGATCTTCTCCGACCAGTACCACCGCCAGGCCAGGCTTGATTCCCTTGTCGGTCAGCGCCTTGGCGCGGACGGCCACTTCGTCGCGAACTTTTTTCGCGATCGCGCGACCATCGATCAACTCAGCGGGCAAAGTCGACGGCCCGCGTCTCCCGGATCAGCACGACCTTGATCTGTCCCGGATACTGGAGCTCCGCCTCGATGCGGCGCGCGATCTCCTCGGTGAGGGATGCCATGCGCGGATCATCGACCTCTTCGGGCGTAACGATGACGCGCACTTCGCGGCCCGCCTGAATCGCAAACACCTTTTCGATGCCGCGATAGCTGGAGGCGATCTTCTCGAGACCCTCGAGACGCTTCACGTAGGTCTCGAACGCCTCGCGCCGCGCGCCCGGCCTCGCTCCGGAGATCGCGTCGGCAGCCTGCACCAGCACCGACACCTCACTCTCGTGCGGAACATCGTCGTGGTGCGCGGCGATGCAGTTCACCACAAGCGGGCTCTCACCGTACCGCGTCGCGACTTCGACGCCGAGCTGGACGTGGGTGCCTTCGTGCTCGTGGGTGAGCACCTTGCCGACATCGTGCAGCAGAGCGCCGCGGCGCGCCATCGGAACGTCGAGACCGAGCTCCGCCGCCATGATGCCCGCGAGCCACGCTACTTCCTTGGAGTGATTCAGAATATTCTGGCCGTAGCTGGTGCGCCATCTCATGCGGCCAATGAGCTTGACGAGCTCGGGATGGAGCCCATGGACGCCGCTCTCATACGCCGCCTGCTCGCCGGTCTCGATGATCGATGCCTCGACTTCCTGACGCGACTTGTTGACGACTTCCTCGATGCGTCCCGGATGGATTCGACCGTCCGCGACGAGCTTCTCGAGTGAAAGGCGCGCGATCTCACGCCGCACCGGATCGAAGCAGGAAACAACCACGGTATCCGGCGTGTCATCGATGATGACGTCGACTCCGGTCGCGAGCTCGAACGCGCGAATGTTCCGGCCTTCGCGGCCGATGATGCGGCCCTTCATCTCGTCGTTAGGGAGCGACACCGCCGACACCGTTGCTTCGACGCTTTGCTCGGCGGCAATGCGCTGGATGGCGAGGGCGATGATCTTCTTCGCTTCGCGCTCGGCGTTGCGCTTGGCTGTCTCACGGATCTCGCGGATCTGGTTGGCCGCGTCGGCCTGGGCCTCTTCCTCCATGCGGTGCACCAGCTCTGCCTTCGCATCGGCAGCGGAGATGCCGGCGAGCTGCTCGAGTCGACGGCGCTCCTCGCCGAGGAGCTTCTCGAGCTCCTGCTCACGCTGGATCACTGTCTTTTCGCGGCCCGCGATCGCTTCGACGCGGCGGGTGTTCTCGCGCTCACGCTGCTCGAGCAGGTCGTATTTGCGATTGAGCTGGCCCTCGCGGTCTTCAACGCGGCGCTCCTCGCGCTCCACTTCTTCGCGTCGGCCGCGGACCTCGACTTCCCAGTCCTCGCGGAGCTTCATCAGCTCTTCTTTGCCGCTTAGAACAGCAGTCTTCCGAAGGCTTTCCGCTTCTCGCTCGGCCTCGCCGAGGATGCGCTTGGCGGTTTCATCGGCGGTGGCTTTGGCCTGCTGCTGCCGTTTCAGCTCGGCGCCGGCTCCGAGTCGCCGTCCTATATAGAAGAAAACCGCGCCGGCAATAACGAATAGAAGGATGCCAGCTGCGGATAACCAGGCCGTAGTCGTCATGAGATCTATGTTGGGCCCGCAGCCAAGCCACAGGCGGCCCCTATCGCGCCGGAAAGTCGTCGCGTAGTTGAACTCTAAGCTAATGTCGCTGCGGGGTTTGGGCGAGAGACAATTCGCGGCGAATCGATCGCGATGCTCGCTGGCTTGGTTCAATACAAAAGCACGGAGCTTTAAGCTGTGTTAGCCAAGCAGCGCAGAGCTAAGCTCCGAGCGGCGCGCGGACCCAGCTTATGGCTGCCCGCTTTTGTTTTGTGGTGGCTCTTGCGCGGCCGGATCGCTTCCCCGCCTAGTCCTTCCGCTTGGCTGGCGGAAGCCACGGCCTGATCTCCCCGCTCAACCGCTTCATTGCTCCCGCCAGCTCCTCTCCCCCTTCGCGGGCATCGAACAGCTCGTCGGTGATCGACAGCGCGGCGAGGATCGCGGCCTTCTGGGTCTCGACGATGTTCCCGGCGCGCATCGTCTCCCGAATCACGTTGTCGACGTGCTCGGCGACGGCGCGGGTGCGCTCGGGACTGACGTCGCTGCGGATGGAGTACTCGTCACCGAGAATCGTGACGCGGACGACGTTCTTCTTCGAGCTCAACGCGCGGATACCCCGTCGTGCTGCTGTCTGAGAAAGCGAACCCTGTCGATCATCTGCTGGGTCCGCGCCCGGGCCGACTCGAGCCGTGCGGTGAGTCCCGCATTCTCGCGCTCGAGGAATTGCACGCGCTCGGGTGAGGCGACGCCTTTCACGCCGGTTACCTCGAGGCTCTTGAGCCGGGCTTCAGCCTGCAGTGCGCGGCGGCGAAAGTTGGCGAGCTCGTCGCCGAGGTGCTTGACCAGCTGCTCGAGCTCGGTGAACGCCGCTCTCTCAGGTCGTACGCTGTCTGACACCAAGTTCCCCCGCGAGTGCCTGAACGATCTTGTCTGTCCTTCCCTGCACTTCCTTGTCCTTTAGTGTGCGCTCCGGGTGACGGAACGTCAACGCCCACGCCAGGCTGCGGAAGCCCTCCTGAATTCCCTGACCGACGAACTCGTCGAACAGAGTGAGACTTTCGAGCAGCTCGCCCGCTTCCTTCCTGATGACTGCGTCGATTTGCGCGGCGGTCACAGTAGTCGGTGCAAGGAGCGCGAGATCAACCTGAACTCGCGGCGTCGCCGGAATCGGCCGGTACAGCTTCTTCATGGCCGGCACCTGGTCTCGCGCTTCGAGATTGATCTCCACTCCGAACGCCGGCTTGGCCCACACCGGCGCATCGAGGGTGAGACGCCGCGCGACTCCGACCTTCGTTCCGCCGACAACGATGTCCCACAACACATCCCCAGAGCCCGGCACCATCTCGATCGGCGTCTCGGGAAACGCCGCCGCGGCCGCGTGCTCGCCGAGGAATTTGATGTCCCACTCGTCGTAGCTGGGCTGCACCGCTTTGGTGAAATGCGTTGGCGCGCGCTGCCCCATGATCAGAATCGCGACGTGCATCTCTTCGCGCGGGAGGTCCGCCTTCTTCGGCCCCGGCGCGGCCACGCGTTCGTTGGCGGCGAAGAATGCAGTGCCGATCTCGAACAGCCTGACGTTCCCCTGCATGCGCGAGAGATTGTACTCGGCGCGACCGATCAGCGTGGTGAGCAGATCGCCGCGCAGATACGCTTCGTCTTCGGCGAGCGGATTGGTGACGCGCACCGTCCCGCCTTTGCCGTCCGCGACGAACGGCATTGGCCGGACTTCGTTGAGGCCAGCACCGACGAGAGCCTCCTGCAGTCGCTTCGTTACCGCGACGAGCGGGGCGTCAGGCACCGCGCTGGCGCGGAATGGTCGGAGCTCCGACGAGAAAGTGTCGTAGCCACGCAGGCGCGCGATCTCTTCGGCGAGATCGACATCGCTGCGGACGTCGTGACGCCAGCTCGGCGGGGAGATCTTGAAGACGTCTTTCGCCTCGGGTGCGATGCGAAATCCGACCGAGCGAAGATTCTTCTCGACTTCCGCGGATTCCACGGGCTCGCCCAGGAGCCGGCTGACGCGTGCAAGCCTCAGTGAGATTGGCTGGGGCCGCTTCGGCAGCGGATACAGATCGATCGGGCTGCCCTGCGGGATCCCACCGGCAACCGAAAGGATCAGGCGAACCGCGTAATCGACGAGACCCGGAATGGCGTCGACGTCCACGCCGCGCTCGAAGCGGTAGCTGGCGTCAGTCGAGATTCCGAGCTTCCGACGCGTGGCGCGGATGCGTGCGGGATCGAAAGCAGCGACCTCGAGGAAAATGTCCGTCGTTTCGTCGGATACTTCGCTGCCGCTCCCACCGATGACGCCGGCAATCGCCTGCGCCCGCTCGGCGTCGCCGATCACGACCGATCCTGGGGGCAGCGTTCGATCGACGCCATCGAGAGTCTTGATCAGCTCCTCGCCGCGGGTTTTCCGAACTACGACGGTACCGCGCGCGATCTTCTCCAGATCGAAAGCGTGCATCGGCTGGCCGAAGCCGAGCAGCATGTAGTTCGTGACGTCGACGACATTGTTGATGGACCGCGATCCGGCCGATTGCAGTCGCTGCACCAGCCAATCGGGGCTCGGTCCGACCTTGAGGCCGGTGATGACGGCGCCCGCATAGCGTACGCACCCGTCGGTGTCTTCGAGCTTAACGGTTATGTCTCCGACTTTCCCGGATGTGGCCTTCACCGTGTGGGTGCGGATCACGTAGGATTTCTCTTCCAGGATCTCGGGACGCGTCACCGACTCGCCGGTCGCGGCGGCGATCTCGCGCGCCAGGCCTTCGTGCGACAGCAGGTCGGGGCGATTGGGAAGCACATCGATTACGAGACGCGTATCCCCGATCGGCATCGCGTCGAGGAAGCGTGTGCCCGGCGTGGCATCGAGCGACAAGGCCATGATCCCTTCATGGTCCTGCCCGAGTCCGAGCTCGCGGGCCGAGCATAACATTCCCTCCGAGGTCTCGCCGCGGATCTTTCGCTTCTCGATCTTGACGCCGCCCGGCAGGACCGCGCCCACCGGCGCGAAGGGATAGAGCGTGCCGGCCGTCACGTTCGCCGCGCCGCAAACTACATCGAGCTGAGTACCGCCACCCGCATCGACTTTCGTAACCCACAGATGATCGGAGTTGGGATGGCGCGACGCCTCCACCACACGCGCAATCACCACGTCTCTCAAATCCTCGCGCAGCGAGACGACATCATCGACCGTCGCACACCGCGAGGTCAGCAGATCGCGCAGCTCCGTCGGACTAAGCTGGAACGGGACGAACGCGCGCAGCCACTCGTACGACGCGTTCATCTGGAGATCTGGTAAAGGAACCGAACGTCCGAATCGTAGAGAATGCGGATGTCGGGGATGTCGTAGCGCAGCATCGCGATGCGCGCCGGCCCCATGCCGAACGCCCAGCCGGTGTATCGATCGGCGTCGAGACCCGCGGCGTTGATGACGGATGGGTGGACCATCCCCGATCCCAGAATCTCCATCCAGCCGGTGCCCTTGCAGCTCGGACAGCCGCTGCCGTGACAGAGCTGGCACTCGACGTCCATCTCAGCCGACGGCTCGGTGAACGGGAAATAACTGGGGCGAAAGCGCGTCTTCGTCCGGCCGAAGAATCTGTTGGCGAAATGAGTGAGGGTCGCCTTGAGATCGACGAAGCTCACACCCTCGTCGATGGCAAGGCCTTCGATCTGGGCGAACATCGGCGCATGCGACGCGTCGAAGAAGTCACGGCGATACGCGTTCCCCGGGCTGAGGATCCTGATCGGCGGCTTGAACTTCTGCATCGTGCGGATCTGCACCGGCGACGTATGGGTGCGGAGCATGACGTTGTCGCCGAGGTAGAGAGTGTCGTGAAGGTCCAGGGCCGGATGATCGGGCGGGAAGTTCAGCGCGGTGAAGTTGTACCACTCCGTTTCCGCTTCGGGGCCAAGGGCGATGGTGAAGCCTAGCTCGCGGAAGATGTCCTCGATCTCCTCGATGACGAGCGTCACCGGATGCTTCGAGCCGAGCCACTGGCGGCGGGCCGGCATGGTGAGATCGACCTGGCGCTTGGACGAGCTGGCCGCGTCAAGTTGGCGACGACGCTCGTCGAGATGGGTCTCCAGCTTTGCCTTGACGGCGTTGATGAGCGACCCCGCTTCGCGCAGCTCACCGGGCGCGAGGCTCGGCAGCTGCTTGAAGAGCTCCGGCAGGCGGCCGGACTTCCTGCCCAGCAGCGAGGTTCTCGCATCCTCGAGCAGTGCAGCGGTAGTGGCGGCGTCGATCAACTTCTCGCCGTCGGCCGCGAGCGATGTCACAAGCTGCTGAAATTCCGAAAGCGTCACAGTTCAGAGTTCGGGTGGGCTGCCGTGGCTACCGCGGCGTCGCAAAGCAAAAGGACTCCACCGCGCCTGTCTGACATTAGCGCCGGCGGAGTCCTTTTTAAATCCTTGCGAGACGATTACGCGGCGTCTAAGGCTGATCTCGCCTTCTCGGCGAGAGCGGTAAACGCTGCTGAGTCGTTGACGGCGATGTCCGAGAGGATTTTGCGATCGATCTCGATGCCGGCCTTCTTGAGGCCGTTCATGAACACCGAGTACGACATCCCGTTCTGGTGCGCGCCGGCGTTGATGCGGACGATCCAGAGCTTGCGGAAATCGCGCTTCTTGTTCTTGCGATCGCGGTACGCGTACTTCCAGCCGCGCTCGACGTTTTCCTTGGTGGCCTTCCAGAGCTTGCTGCGGGCGCCAAAGGCGCCGCGGCCTGCCTTCATGATCTGCTTCTTGCGCTTCAAGCGCGCGACATTCGATCTAACGCGTGGCATTGTCTATTCCCCTACGCCTGTAGCAGACGCTTGATGTTCTTCGTTTCGCCGGAAGTGTGGATGATGGCTTCCTGGCGGAGACGACGCTTTCTCTTCGACGTCTTCTTGGTAAGGATGTGGCTCTTGAACGCCCGCATGCGCTTGATCTTCCCGGAGCCTGTAACCTTGAAGCGCTTTCTGGCGCCTTTGTGGGACTTCATTTTCGGCATTTCGATTCCTGTATGTCTAGCCGTGTCGTTGGACACGTGAGTGATTCGTCAAACTTCCCATCCCTCATCCCGCATCCCTCATCCCTACTTGGGCGCGAGAATCATCGTCATGAACTTCCCTTCGAACTTCGGATCGCTCTCGATCTTCGCGACATCGGCGAGCTCCTCGGCGACCCGATTGACCACCTGACGTCCGAGCTCGGGGTGCGCGATCTGCCGCCCGCGGAACATCAGCGTCACCTTCACCTTGTTTCCTTCCTGCAGGAACTCCCGTGCGTGGCGCGTCTTGGTCATGAAGTCGTGCTCCTCGATACCGGGCCGGTACTTCACTTCCTTGAGATGGATGACGTGCTGCTTTTTCTTGGCCTGGCGAGCCATCTTCGCCTGCTCGAACTTGAACTTCCCGTAGTCCATGATGCGGGCCACGGGCGGCCTCGCCATTGGTGCGACTTCGACGAGATCCAGTCCCTGCTCGACCGCGGCGGCGAGCGCCGTTTCGACATCCATGATCCCGAGCTGCGCGCCGTCTGCGGCGATCACCCGGATGGGACTGATGCGGATCTGTTTGTTGACGCGTACGCGCTTGGTTGTGTCCTGGATACGAGCCCCTTTACTCAGAGAAAACAAAAACGCGGACCCTTTTTGGAGTCCGCGCGAAGGGATGTTCCCCGTCAGGGAATTCCCGTGGCATGAACTCCTGTAGCACGCCTCAACGATCGAGGGCCAGAGGGTGGAGCGATCCGCCCGGATCGCCCGCTTATCGCATTGTCAGGTCATAAGATAGGGGAACCGGCAGCGCCGTGCAAGCTATCAAAATGCTTTCAGAGTGAACGGAAACGACCTAGATTCGCTTGATGAGCGTGAACGTGAGCGGTGACAAGCCCGGCAAGCCCGAAAAGCGCGTTACGGTGGATGGAATCGGGGGCGTATTCCTCTACGCCAACGACGCGAAAGGTCTGTCGAAATGGTACGCGCACCACTTCGGCCTGCAAATCGAGACCTACGAGGACGGCAAGGTCTACGGCACGGAGTTCAAGTATCGCCGGCTCGGAGATTCCTCACAGGTCGATTCGACGGTGTTCTCGATCTCCCAGGCCAAGCCTCCCCTCCCTGACGAGCGCCGCCAGTGTGTGATCAACTATCGCGTTCGCGACCTCGCCGCTTTTCTCGAGCAGCTCAAGGCCGACGGCATCGCGATCGAGAGCACCGAGGATTTCGACTACGGGCGGTTCGCGAAGATCAGAGACCCCGAGGGGAATCGGATAGAGCTTTACCAACCTCTGAACTGACCCGGATTCTGGGACCTGACCGCTGGCGACTAGCACCCCTAGTCGTAAAGGTGGCAGGCGGGAGACGTGGTCAGAGGCACGGATTGCAGCTTATCCGGCGCATTCCATAGTGGCGTGACGCAGCGAGAGTGCGAGTAGAAGAACTGCTACCAGAGCATCTCTGGGCGTCTCTCCCACCTGCCGCCTTTTGGACTACAGTGGCCAGTCGATAGCGATCAGGCCCCAGGATCCGGGATTAATCGGTAGCCTTTCGCATCAATAGCGACCCTTCCCCATGCCGTCCGCGCGTCGTGCTCGAAGATGACGAGCCACTGCTCGTCGACGGCCTGCCTGAGGATGCGGCGCTTGGTCTCGAGGGTGACGAGGGGCTCGACGTCGTAGCCCATGATCCACGGCAGCGGGAGGTGCGCGCTGGTCGGCACGAGGTCGGCGAAGTAGAACGCGCGCTCGCCCGCCGACTCGATCATGATGCTCTGGTGGAACGGCGTGTGGCCGGGAGTCGGAATCACTCGGATCCCCTTCACGATCTCCTTCTCGCGGGACACGAATTCGATCCTGTCGGCGGCCTCGATGGGCACGTAGTTGCGATCGAAGTAGCTGGCCGCGGTGCGCTCGTTGGTGTGGGTTGCGTAGTCGAACTCCCCGCGCTTCACGATGTAGGTCGCATTGGGAAAGCTGATCTCCACCGATCCGTCGGGGCGGATGCGGGTGTTGCCGCCGGCGTGATCGAAATGCAGATGGCTGTTGATGACGAGGGAGATGTCCTTCGGAGCAACGCCGATCTCGCGGAGTCCGTCCTCCAGCCACGTCTCACCATCCGCGCCCTCGTTCTCGATGCCGTAGATGTCCTTGAACTTGGCGTTCTCCTTGTTGCCGCAGCCGGTGTCGATCAGGATCAGTCCACTGGGATGCTCGACGAGTAGGCAGCGCATCGTCATCGGGATGCGATTCCGCTCGTCGGCGGGGATGCGTTTCTCCCAGAGAGACTTCGGCACTACGCCGAACATCGCGCCGCCGTCCAGTCTCATTTCGCCGGTGCGGATCGCGTGTACGGCGAGATTCCCGATCTTGCGACGCTCGACCAGCGGACCCTGAATGCTCACGCTGTGGTGTCGCGGGTGACCGGAGTCGGCAGGCCGGAATGGCGGCGCTTTTTGCGCCGTCCCGGCTGACTGCGCAGAAGCGACTGCAAGTCGCCCCAGGTCGCGCAGCCGCGATCCGCGAGATCGGACACCATTCTGATCAGACAGTGCGCGGTCGCGATCGCATCGCCGGCGGCGCGGTGTCGATTCCTGATCGTCACGCCGTAGTAGCGCGCGACGTGATCGAGCGAGCGACGTGGGAGCTGCGGCAGAACCTTGCGCGCCAGCTTCACTGTGCAGAGCCGGCGGCCGCGCAGCTGACGCCCGGTCGCGCGGGTAAGCTCGTTGGTGAGAAAGCGCCAGTCGAAGGTCGCGTTGTGGGCGACGAAAATATTGCCCTCGAGCACCCGCATCACGTCGGGCGCCACCTGTTCGAACACGGGCGCATCCTTCACCATGTCCCAGGTGATGTTGGTGAGGGCGGTGATGAACGGCGGGATCGACCGCTGCGGGTTCACCAGAGTCTCGTAGACCTCGACGATTTCGCCACCGCGCACCACCACCGCGGCGATCTCGGTGATGCGATCGTTGAGCCACGACCTGCCGCCCGTCGTCTCGGTGTCGACGACGACGTAGGACAGCTCGCTCAGCGGCTCGTCCCCACCGGTCGATCGTGGCCGACCGGCCGGGGAGTAAGCGTTGCGGGTGAGATCGGCGAGCATCCAGCGGCCGTCGTCGGCGCGCACGAACTGCGGGCGCCCCGCGAACATCGCGTGCGCCATGTGCTCGGCGACAATTCGTGGCGCGCCCGGCAGGGCGCAGATGTGACCGATCAGATCGACCACGTCGGCAGGGCCGCGCGACAGATAGTCGAGCGCGCGCGTAGTGAGCAGGGTGTCCTCGGGCTCCGAGTACAGCCCGCGCGTCAGCTCCAAGGATCGTCTCGCGTGATCGGACAGGTCATGCAGTGCGGTCCACCACCGGCGCGCACCAGCTCCCCGCCCTCAAACGTGATTACCGCACGCTCGTTCGGCGGAACATCCTTATCGCTGGAAAGAAAATCGGAGGCGGCAATCATTCTGAACCCCGCCTTCTCGAGCTCACGCAAAGTCGTCTCATGGCGCTGATACGAAGTTATAACACCGGGTCGCAGCGCAGCGAAGTTGCAGCCTGATGCCCACTGCTCCCTGTCCTGGACGATTCGACGTGTGCCGCCGCAAAGGATCGGCTCCATCGGTAGTCCGCAATGCTTGAGCGCGGCGAACAGATCAGGTTGCTCCTTCATGTGCGGCTGTCCCTTCTGCCAATGGAGTATCGGCACACGATAGGGCCCGATGAAATGTGGCGGGTAGACCGCACACAAATCCCGGTCGACCTGGGTGAAGATCATGTCGAGGTGGATTGCCGTCGGTTCCTGCGGCATCACGACGACGATGATGTTGGTGACTTTGGTTTGCTCGAACAGCAGCGTCGCCAATCCATCGATGCCCGCCGGACTGGAGCGCTCGCTGAAGCCGATGAGCAGCACATCCTCCCGCAGAGGATGCACGTCGCCGCCCTCCAGCGTGTGGTTGAGACGCCGTTCGACGGATCCGTCGTAAAGAATCCCGTTATTGCGGAGCTTGGGATGGGATGTGAACAGCGCCTTCATGATCAGCTCTTCGGTCCAGCGCGCGTGGAAGCGCATCGAGCCGATCATCATGTTCTGATTGATCGCCATCGCCGAGTCACGGGTAAAGAAGAGATTCGGAAGTGGCGGCAGTGAGTAGCTGCACTCGTTGAGCGTTCGCGACAGTGGGCCCGGGTCTTCTTCCCGGCCCTCGATGAGCAAGGTGACGGCAGCTTCGGGCGGAAGGTCGCGTAGCTCACTGGCGAGCGGCTCCAGCGGCACGACGTCGAGGGTCTCGCGGATGATCAGCTCGCGCACCTCCGAGTCCTGCATCACCTCGGTGAGGAGATCGCGAACGGTGAGCACCTCGCAGAATCGCTCGAGGATCTGCACGAAGCGGCGATGCTCGCGCTTCGCCAGATCGGCATCGATGATGTCGTCGTACAGGAAATCGGCGCGCGTGCTCGGCGTTACCGCGAGCAACTCGTCCCCGGGGGTGTGGACGAGAACGGTGCGCAGCGCACCGATTTCGGAGGTGACGTGGACCGGCATCCGGGGAAGATAACGACAGGATTACGGGAGAAGGACGACAAACTGCAACGGAACGGGTGCGAGATGTCAGTGGCACAGATGCGAGTGGTCGGTTCACTACGTCGGGACGTTTCTAGTCGGGCTACGGCACAACCAGCTGCCTGTACCGCGAATGCCACTAATGACGTCCCGACGTAGTGAACTAGAAGCTGGCAACCATGCTACTGACCTCTCACACCCGTTCCGTTGCAGTTCAGTTCTCTCCGCACTCGTTTACCGGCCTAGCGCGGGGCGCCAGAAAGTTTGCAGTTGTGCCCCGCTCCATTAGTTTGTGAATTACTTCACAAGCACCAATTGAAGCGGATAGCTGAATCCACTGTCAGACGCCTTTCCCTCTACCTGAGCTTCCTCGAAGGGAACGAGCGTCAGGGCGTAAAGACGATTTCCAGTGACGAGCTCGCGCAGCTCGGTGGGACAACGTCCGCTCAGGTGCGAAAGGACCTTTCCCTCTTCGGCTCCTTCGGAAAGCGCGGCCTCGGCTACTCGGTCCCCGAGCTCTCCGAGAAATTGCGCGAGATCCTCGGCCTCGGAAAACAGTGGCGGGTTTGCATCATCGGCGCGGGTAAAATCGGCGCTGCGCTCGCGCGGTATCACGGCTTCGCCGAGCGCGGCTTCAACGTGACGGCAGTCTACGACAGCGACCCTGCCAAGATCGGAAAGCGGTTCGAGACACTTATCGTGCGCCCGATCTCCGATCTGGAGAAAGATGCGTCGAGGCACGACTTCGACATCGCCGTTGTTGCTACGCCCGCCGAGGCGACGCCGGCGGTGGTCAAGCAGGTCGTGCGATCAGGGATCAAGGCAATTCTGAATTTCGCCCCGGTTCAGATCTCGGTGCCGGCGGATGTGACGGTGCGCACGGTGAACATGGCGATGGAGCTGGAGGGTCTTTCCTTCGCTCTTGCAAATCGCGGAGAATAACGCGTCACGGCTGGGCGCACATGTCGCCCTGAGACGCGCTACCGCTACTCGCTGAGCTTTCGTAACTGGCCATAGAGCTCGGCCCACTCGCGCGGACTCACATTCTCCGGCCTCTCCTTGGGGTCGATTCCCACCGACCCGAGAACGTCCAGCGCCTGTTCCGGCGACAAGCTTCGCACCGCGCGGAGAACCCGCTGCATCTGCTTCCGACGCTGGCCAAACGCGGCCTGAACGAAGGTGCGAAGTCCACGCAACTCGCTGAGGGGGACCAAGGGCTCAGGCTTCGGAGTGAGGCGCACTACCACGGACTCTACTTTCGGCGGCGGGCGAAATGCGCCGGCCGGAACGCTCAGCACCTGCTCCACCGTCGCGACCATCGCGACGTTTACGGACAGCGCTCCATAACTCTCGTCTCCTTCCTTCGCCGCCATCCGTTCCGCGACCTCGCGCTGGACCAGGAACACCGACCGCCGCGGAATCGGCGACTCGAGCGCCTTGAACACGATCGGTGTGGTGATGTAGTACGGAACGTTCCCGATCAGGAGGTAGTCCTGACCGGCAAGCACCCGCGGATCGATATCGAGAAAATCTCCCTCCACAATCTCGACGTTCTGCCGGCCGGCGTAGCGCTCACTTAGCTGCGCAGCGAGAGCGCGGTCGATCTCCACCGCCACCAATCGCCCAGCTCTCTCGGCAAGTATGTCGGTCAGTGAGCCGCGGCCTGGTCCGATCTCTACCACCGTATCCGACGACGTCGGCGCCAGGGCGTCGACGATCCCGGTGAGAATCGTTTTGTCGGTGAGAAAATGTTGGCCGAATCTCTTGAGCGCCGGCGGGTGATCGTCGCGGCTCTTTCGGCGTCCGCGCTGGCCGCGCCCCCCGGGCGCGCCCGACATCCTCAGCTCCTCAGCACCACGAGCGTGAGATCGTCGCGGCTCCGAACCGTACGCGTGTGCACCTCGAGCATCTTGAACACGCGATCCACGATCACCTTGGTGTCGTTCTCGCGGTTCTCGCGAATAAGCTCGAGCACCCGCTCCTCCCCCAACCGCTCGTCGCGGAGATTGCGCGCGTCGCTGATGCCATCGGTGAAGAGGACAAGCAGATCCTTCCCTTTCACCCACGACAACGACGCAGTATTCGGGACATCCTCGACCATGCCGAGCGGAGGATTTACCGCCGCGAGTCGCGTGACCGTTCCTTCCTGGCTGATCACGAACGCGTGCGGATGGCCGGTGTTGGCGTAACTGAGCTTCGATTTCTCCGGCTCCACCACGCCGTAAAACATCGAGATGAACATCTCCGTCGATTCCAGCTCTTCACGCATCGATCGCAGCAGCGCGCCGAGCATCTCCCCGGGATTGCCGAAGTTCTGCGCGTGAATGGCGGATGCGCTCATTGCCAGCGCCATGATCAATGCGGCGCGATATCCGTGTCCCGAAACGTCGCCGATCATGACGCCTGTCTTCCCTTCACGGAGCTTGAAGAGCTGGTAGAAATCTCCACCGACGCTCTCCGCGGGAACGACGCGCGCAGTGACCTCCGCCTCCGGCGCGACGACATCGCTCGACGGCAGCAGCTTCATCTGCAGGTCGTGGGCGAGGTTCATCTCCTGGAGCAGACGCTGCCGGTCCAGTGACGCGCTGACGAGCCGCGCGTTCTGAATCGCGGTGCCGATCTGAGTTGCGATGGCCGTCACCAGCTTCTGATCGCCCGCGGTGAACGGCTGGCGGGAGCGTCGATCCGCGAGATTCACCACCCCGAGCGGCTGACCACCCGTTGGCGTCGTCCACATGATCGGCACCGAGAGCATCTCTCCACGACCGTACGGCGATTCGGTGCCGAAGGTCACGCCCTTCCCGACCACGATCAGCGGATGCTGGGTGCGAAATACCCGGGCAGACACACTCACCGGATCGTCCGCGCTGATCGGCGGAATCTTGTCCTTCGGTACGCCGAGCGCTGCGACGGCCTGGAGGGTGTTGGTGCGGGCGTCGTGCACCAGAATCGATGCGACGCGCGCGCCGACTGTCTCGGAGATCTCGGTGAGAATTGTCGCCGCCGCATCCTCGAGGGTGACGGTGCGCCCCAGTATTTCGCCGATGGTGTAGAGAAGATTGATCTCCTCGTAGCGTTCGGCGAGCTCCGTCGCGGCGTGCTCGACCTCCAGTGCGGCCTGGGTGAACTGCGAAACGACGGGCATCAGCAGCTTGATGTGCCGCTCTTCGGGCGAATACGACGGATCGCAGGGCCCGACGGTGAGCCAGATTTTCTTCACCGACGGCACCCGCGTCACGAGCTGAGTACCGAAGTTGGTGGGAATCGATTGCCCGGGCTCGTCGGGAAGAACGTCGGGCATCTGAACTTTCGGACTCGAGCGGGCGATGATGGTTGGAGTCGAGCGTCCGTCGCTCGTTCCCCAGACGGCAGCCTCGCAGTGCGTCCCTTCGCGGAACGCGATCAGGACTGCCTCGAGCTCTTTCACTCCCGGCGCAACGTCAGCCGGACGACGTTGCCCTGATTCCTGAAGCTCTCTACGCGATCCATCAGCTGCCGCATGAGGAAAAGTCCGCGGCCCTCTTCCCTGGTAAGGTTCTCCTCGGTGGTGCAATCGACGGTGCACTTGTCGAGGTCGAAGCCCGGCCCCTCATCCACTACCTCGAAAACCAGATCGGTGTCGCTGACGATGGCGCGGATCCGCACCTGCTTGCCGCCGGTCGATTCGTTGCCACGCAGGATGGCGTTGGAGAGCGCCTCCGAGAGCGCCACCGGCACGTTCAGCGAGCATTTGGTGGGAGAAAGCTTGAGCTCGCGACAGCGCTGCCTCGCGAGCTCGACGACACCTTCTATGTATTCGACGTCGCTGGGGATTTGGAGATCGAAGGCGACGCGTGATTCGGGCATCAAAAACTCTCTAGCGCGCGCTCCCGGGTGTCGGAGATCTGGAAGAGGGTATCCAGCTTGGTGAGCTCGAACAGCGTCTGGAGATCGTCATTGAGATTCGCCAGCCGCAGCTCACCGCCCTGCTCCCGAATCTTCTTCGACAACGAGACGAGCACGCCCAGGCCGGAGCTGTCGATGTATCCCGTCTGACTGAAGTCGATGAGGAATTTCTTCTCACCCTTCTCGAGCTCGTCGAGGACTTTCTGCTTAAGCTCCTGGCGATTTCCAACAATCAACTGACCCTCTACATCGACCACGACGACCTCTCCCTGTTTCTTGATCGAGAAACTCATTCAGTTTTTCTCCAGTGTGGATCTGCCTGCTCGAGACGCGCGGTGGTCGGCGCGCCCGGCCGATTGCAGTGCTGCAATTGCGGCCACGTTAATAATGTCCTCACGCTCGGCGCCGCGCGAGAGATCGGCGACAGGCCGCGTGAAGCCCTGAAGGATCGGGCCGACCGCCTGAGCACCGCCCACTCGCTGCACCAGTTTGTACGCGATGTTGCCGGCATCGAGTGACGGAAACACCAAAACGTTGGCCCTCCCGGCTACCGGACTCGAAGGTGATTTCCGGGCGGCGACCGTGGGGACCAGCGCCGCATCACCTTGCAATTCTCCGTCCACCACGAGGCCTGGCTCGCGTTCCCTGATGAGTGCCAATGCCTCGCGCACGAGATCGACGCTCGAACCCCTGGCGCTGCCGGCGGTGCTGAAGGAGAGCAGCGCGACTCGCGGCTCGTCGCCGACGATCCGCATCCGGTCACTGGCGGCAGCGATGGCGATGTCGGCCAGGTTCTCGGCGGTAGGATATGGTATCACCGCGCAGTCAGTGAAAGTCAGGACCTCACCGACCGTGGACCCCGGCGGGGTTACCATGTAGAAAGCGCTCGAGACCACCCGAAAGCCCGGTGCGACTCCGACATTCTTGAGCGCGCTGCGCAATACATCGGCGGTCGTATAAACCGCACCGGCGACACAGGCATCGGCCGTTCCGGAGGCTACCATGCGGTGCGCGTGCTCCAGCGTGGTGCCGGTTTCAGCGGTAACGCTTTGGAGTCCGGCTCGCTCCGCGGCAGCGGCCAGCGCTGGCTTGTCCACAACCAGCAAAGGCGTCGCGATCTCGTCCCGGGCGAGCTCGATCGCGGCGGACATTACCCGCTCGTCAGCGCTCTCCGGAAAGGCGATTGTCCGCCGCAGCTCGCTCGCGCGCCGGCGGATATTCTCGATGAAGCTCATCGCGCATTGTTCTTGAACTTGCTGGCGAGCGCCTTCGCCACCGCCGGATGCACGAGTCCCTTCAGATTGCCGTGATACTGAGCGACCTCGCGGACGACGCTGGAGCTGATGTAGGTCGTCTCGACCGACGGCACCATGAACACGGTCTCGAAGGTTTCGGACATGTGGCGGTTCATCAGCGCCATCTGGAACTCGTACTCGAAGTCACTGACCGCCCGCAGACCGCGGATGTTGAGCTTCGCGCCGATCTTGCGGGCGAAATCGACGAGCAGGCCCTCGAACTGGGTGACTTCGACGCATTTGTTGCCGGCGGTCGCAGCCCGTATCAGCTCTACTCGCTCCTCGGTGGTGAACAGCGCTTTTTTCGCCGAGTTGATGGCGACAGCGACGACGAGGTGATCGACGAACTCGCAGCTCCGGCGGATCAGATCCTCGTGACCGCGCGTGATGGGGTCGAAGCTTCCAGCGTAGATCGCGGTTGTAGCCACGTCAGTCCTCGCTGCGGTAAATGGTGATGGCGGTCGACCCGTACTTCCGGGTGTCACCGCCGTCCGGCATTGCCTGCTTCGCTGCGTGCTCCACCGTGAACACCCTGCTGAACGGCACTGCGCGCCAGCGCTCCGCCAATCGCGCCGCGTCTCCGCTTGCGTAAGGTGGGTCGGCAAACGTTACATCGTAATCGAAGCGTCCAAGGGCTTCGGCGAAAGGGAGTGCCGCCTTCCGGTGCAGCTTCGCGAGCTCGCCGGCGCCCAGCAGCTCGATGTTTTCCTCAAGCACGCGCAGGCTCCTTGGATCCTTTTCGACGAAGTCAGCGCTGGCCGCTCCGCGCGACAGCGCCTCCAGGCCGAGGGCGCCCGAACCGGCATAGAGGTCGAGCACTCGCGCATCCGGCAAGTCGAGCTGCAGGATGCTCATCCACGCTTCACGAACTCGGTCGAGGGTTGGACGGACGTGCGAGCCGGCGGGAGCGCTGATTCGGCGACCACGCCAACGCCCGGCGACGATCCGCAATCAGGCCTCGCTCAACCGAATGTCGGCAATTCTTGCCTGCAGATAACTCTCGCCGCGGTAGTCGTCGCGCTCGAGACGGAATGCGACATCGACTTTCGTGCCGGGCTGAAATTCCGCGGCGCGCTCGGCAAGTCCCCAGCCGAGCGCATCGAGCGAGCCCGTGCCGGTGTCGAGGACGACCTTGAGTCCGTGCTCGCCGACGACGCGCGGCGGGCGCGCGATGGTGACGTTCCGCGCGAGCAGGACAGGTGTCGGATTCCCGATCCCGAACGGCTCGAAATGGCGGAACAGCGATTCGATCCGTCCGTCGAGACCGTTGATGTCGACCTCGAGGTCGACGCGAATCTCGGGAACGAGATCGGCGCGCGTGAGCATCGTCTTCGCAATGTCGTTGAACCGGTTGGCGAAGTCGACGACTTTGTCGCGCGCGATGGTTACCCCCGCTGCCGCGCGGTGACCGCCGTAGCGAATCAGGTGCTCCTTCGTTTTGCCAAGCGCACCATGGAGATCGAACTTCGGAATCGAGCGCCCCGACCCCTTGCCCTGCTCGCCCGACAGCGCGATCAGAACCGTCGGTCGGCCGAATTCCTCGACGAGCCGCGATGCGACGATCCCCACCACGCCCGGATGCCAGGTGTCGTCGGCGAGCACGATCGAGAATTGCTCGTCGAGATCCATCGCCAGCACTCGCTCGCGCGCCTGGTCGAGGGTCGCATGATCGATCTCCTGGCGCCGCTGATTCAGCTCCTCGAGCTCTCGCGCGATCACGTTGGCTTCGTGCTCATTCTCGGTGAGCAGAAGCTCGACCCCGCGGATCGCGTGACCGAGTCTCCCCGCCGCATTCAGTCGCGGAGCAAGGATGAACCCGATGCGGCCGGCGGTGAGCTGGCGATTCTCCAGACCGGACGCGCGCAGCAGAGCGCGCATGCCGATGTTCCGCGTCTCGCGCAGCATCTTGAGCCCAAAGCGGACGAAGACTCTGTTCTCGCCGCGCAGCGGCGCGACGTCGGCGACCGTCGCGAGCGCCACCAGATCGAGCATCGCCCAGATGAAATTCTCGTTTGCGCCGAGGGTGCGCGCGAGCGCGAGCGACAGCTTGAAGGTCACCCCGACCGCGGCGAGATCCTTGTCTGGATACCCGCAGCCGCTGCGCCTGGGGTTGAGCACCGAGAGACAACCGGGAAGCTCGCCGCTCGGCAGATGGTGGTCGGTGACGATGACATCGACGCCAGACTTGCAGAGACGGGCGACAGGTGAGACAGCACCCGTCCCGCAATCGCAGGTAACGACGACCCTGGCGCCCGCTGCGATGGCTGCATCGACGCCAGCGTCGCTCAGATCGTAGCCGTCTTCGATACGTCGCGGAATGAACGGCATTGCCTTGCCGCCGAGGTGGCGGATGGTGCGCACCAGAATCGTCGTCGAGCAGATGCCATCGACATCGTAGTCGCCGTGGACGAAAACCAGCTCCTGATTCTTTACGGCCTGCGCGAGTCGCTCGACTGCTTTGTCCATGGACAAAAACGCGAGCGGATCGTGCAGTCGGTCGAGCTTGGGTCGCAAAAAGAGCTTGGCGTCTTCCGCGCTGACGTAGCCGCGAATCAGCAGCAGCCTGCAGACGATTTCGGGGAGCGAGAGCGCCTCGGCAAGAGCGCGGACCGCCTCCTCGTCGGGAGGCGTGGGGAGGATCCAGCGGGCGGGCCGCACGGGCCGCTCTGCTGCCGCGGGAGTCGTCGACTCGGTGGCGAGTGTACTCACCGTCGCAAGTTAGGGCGCCCGCGTCACGTGCTCAAGGATTGACAGCTCATCATCCGCCTTCGGCGTAAAGCAGAACGCCGCACGCTTCGCAGACCTCGATCTGACCGGTGCCGGCCATGATGTTGCGGCGCTGCAGAGGAACAGCGGTGTCACAATTCCCACACGATCCACCGCGCAACGCATAGAGCGCCTGATTGCGTTTCCCGCGGATACGATCGTACTTGCCCAGCATTGGACGGGAAACCGACCCGGCGCGTCCGTTGCGGTCGCGTTTCGCGTCGTCGAGCTGGACCTGCAGCTCGGCACGTTTTTCCTCGATCTCCGGTCGTGCCGCCTTCTGCGCTTCCTCGACGTCCTGCAGCGCCTGCTTCGCCGCGGCGACCTGCGCATTCATGTCGTGGAGACGCCGGCCGAGTATCGCCAGCTCACTCTCGTCTTCAGCCATCATCCTTCGCGTGGCTTCGACCTGGGCGGTGGCAGCGGTGGCCTCCCGCATTCTCTTCACGTCCTCGAGCTGGTGAAGATTCCGTTCCTGAAGCTGCTTGTGCTGCGCGAGCCGGCCCTGGATCTCGCGCTGTTTCTTTTCTTCCGCCTGAACCGCCGCTTCGGCGCGGCCAATCGCGGCGACCGCCTGCTGTTTTCTCTTGTCGAACTCCGCGAGCTGGGGATCGAGGGCGCGAATCTGATTCTCGATCTCGCGGATCTTGAGATCATCCTCCTGCAGCGCCAACAGCGCTTCAACTTCCTGTTGCATTCCACCTCCAAGTCATCCTCGGCCTCCGTTTGGGTTGTCGCATGATTCCTCCTTACCTCGCCTTGGTGCGTCTGAAGTTCTTGTAGTAATTCCTGCCCGTCGCCTTCAGCTCCTTCCTGATCGCATCCTTCTCGGCGATCAGCTTGTCCTTCTGGGCTCCGTCCGCCAATGGAATGATTCGGTCGAGCTCGGCGGCGCGCAGATCGAGATCGCGCGCGCGGAGCGTGGCGAGACTGTCATTGATGGTGCGCTCGGTGTCGATGTGGATCGGACCTTCGGCTATGATGTCCTCGACGGTGGCGATGGCCTCCTCATCAAGATTCGCGGTGATGTCCTCGATTGTTGAATCGGGCCCCGACGCAATCAGCGCGCGGTAGATCGCGCGATACTGGCGGTTGTGAAAGCTCTTGTCGCCCACCTTCTCCACTACGTGCTCGACGCGCGCGCGATTCAACAGCATCGCACGCACCAGCTCGCGCTCGGCGGACATCCCGCGCTCCGAGTACTGCGTCCTTCGCTCGCCGCGACGAACCGCTGCGGCGGGCGCGATCCGCGGAGCCGGCTGAGCGCTGACCGTCGGCGTCGGCCTGCCGAGCAGCTCGCGCTCGAGCACCTCGCGGGCAACGCCGCTCACCTCACTGGCGCGGCCGATGTAGAGGTCGCGCATGATCTGATCCGACGCGGCGCGAATGGACGGCAGAAGTCGATCCAGCGCGCGGCGCTTCTTCTGTAGCTCGGCGAACATTCCGGCGCGCTCGAGAAGCTGGATCTTTCGCTCGAACACGTCGATCGCGTCGCGGAGTCTGGCGTTGAGTCCGGCGGCGCCGTGCTTCTTCACGAAGCTGTCAGGATCTTCACCGTCGGGCAGTGTGACGACTCGCACCGCCGCGCCCTGGCGTAGCAGCTCGTCCCCGGACCGGAAGGTCGCCTGCAGGCCGGCCTTGTCGCTGTCGTAGAGGAGGAAGACGTTGCGGGTCAGCTTGCGCAGCGCTGCCGACTGCGCGTCAGTCAGTGCAGTGCCCATCGGCGCGACCACGGTCTGAATTCCCGCCGTCATGAGCCTGACGACGTCGAAATATCCTTCGACGACCAGCACCTGATCTTCCTTGCGAATCTCGTTCTTGGCCCAGTTGAGTCCGTAGAGATTCTTCCCCTTCGAAAATACCGGCGATTCTGGCGAGTTGAGGTACTTCGGCTCGCCCGGGCCGAGCAGGCGACCGCCGAATCCGATGTTGCGCCCCATCGCGTCCAGGATCGGGAACATCAGCCGGCCGCGAAAGCGCGGGCGCGGCTCACTCGCGTCATCGGCGGTGATGATCAGTCCGACCGATGCCAGGCGCGACTCGTCAAATCCAAGGGTTGCCATGTAGGTGCGAAGCAATCCGATCTCGCGCGGCGCGAATCCAATTCCAAACTGGTCCGCGACTTCGCGTGAGATGTCACGTTGCGCGAGATAATCGCGAGCCTGCGCGCCGAGCGGGTCGTCCCAGAGAATTTTCTGATAGTACGACGCGGCGGTGGCGTTCACCTCCCAGAGCGGCTCCCGCGGATCGGGGCCTTCGCGGCGACCATCCACCTCCCGGACTTCGACGCCGGATTTTTCGCCGACCATCTTCACCGCGGCGGGCCACTCCATGCCCAGACGCTTCTGCAAGAAGCGGAAAACGTCGCCGCCTTCGTGACAAACGAAGCAGTAGTACATCTGCTTCTTGGGCGAAACGGAGAAGTTCCGGTGGGTGCCCTGGTGGAACGGGCACGGGCCGCGAAAGTCGGAGCCGGCGCGCTTGAGGTTCACGTACTCGCCGATGATCTGGACGATGTCGGCGGCGTCCCGAACCTGGTCGACGACTTCGTCGGGAATCACTTGAGCTCCACCACCGTCACGCCGGCGCCGCCCTCGTTCCAGGCACCGAGTCGGAAGTTGGTGACTCGCGATTCCTTGCGCAGCATCTCGCTCACACGCTCACGCAGCGCGCCGGTACCTTTGCCGTGGATGATGCGCAGGGTCTTGAGATCGGCGCGAATCGCGGCATCGACGGCATGCATAACTATGTCGTCGATCTCGTTGACGCGCATCCCGCGCAGATCGATCTCACTCTGGGCGTGGACCTCTGGCATGTCACCTCGGATCGCGACGGCGACCTCGGGCGCAGCCGATTCGGCGGTCGAGGGGCGGAGCGAACTCCGCGGGACAGCGAGCTTCATCACGCCGACGGTGACGATTGCTTCATCGTCCCGGATCTCCAGGACCTTGCCGATTTTTCCTCCCAGGGTGTCCACCTCGACGAAGTCGCCGGGATTTACGTCGGCGGTCTGACGCGCTGGAGGTTCGCGGCTCGAATCGCGATCGATGCGGTCCAGCTCCCGACCCTGTTCGTTGGCGAGATTCTCGACGCGTTTTCTGGCTTCGCGCGCCGCTTCCTCGCTCGCCTCCGAAGCGGCCTTGAGCTCGCGAATAGTGCGCTCGACTTCGGCGCGGGCCTCGAGGAGATATTGCCGCGCCTCACGGCGCGAGCTTCGTTCCAGCTCCCGCTCGCGCTCCCGCACGTTTGCCTCGCGCTCGGCGACCCGACGCGCGCGCTGTTTGGCATCCTCGGATATCTGGCCGGTCTCGAGCTCGGTCGCCGAAAGAGCTTTCTCACGCGCTTCGAGCTCACCCAACAGCGCCGTCACTCTCCGCTCGTCGATCGGGATGCGTTCCTCCGCGCGGCTGAGAACCTCGGCGGGGAGATTCAAGCGGCGCGCGATGCTGATCCCGTAGGAGCGGCCGGGTACTCCCTTGGTGAGTCGATAGGTTGGCGCGAGCGCGACCGGATCGAACTGCAGCGAAGCGTTGACGACGCCTTCCACCTGGGTCGCGAGCTCTTTCAAGGCACCGAGGTGGGTAGTCGCGACGGTGAGGGTCGAGCGGCGGGTAAGCGCCTCGAGAATCGCACCGCCCAGCGCCGCGCCTTCGATGGGATCGGTGCCAGAGCCGAGCTCGTCGATCAATACCAGCGACCTTTCGGTGGCCGAGTTTAGGACTTCGGCGAGGTTCTTCAGATGCGCGCTGAAGGTGGACAGGCTGGCGAGAATCGACTGCTCATCGCCGACGTCGGCATAAATGTCGTCGTAGATGGCGATGCGCGAGCCCGCGCCAACCGGCGCCGGAACTCCCGACTGAACGAGCGCGGAGAAAAGCCCGAGAGCCTTGAGCAGAACGGTTTTTCCGCCCGTATTCGGACCCGAGATGAGCAAGGTTCGCTCGCCAGGCAACATCTCGAGATCGAACGGGACGACGCTGATTCCCTGCGCGGTGAGAAGCGGATGGCGGCCGTTTGCGATCTTGAAGCCGCGGGTCGACTCACTCAGCTCGATCGGAGCGCAGCGGAACTCGATTGCGAAGCGCGCCCGCGCAACCAGCGAATCGAGGACGATGAGCGCGTCGAGCGAGCTGCCGAGCGCATCGCGATGCGGGCGCAGCTTTTCGGTGAGCTCGAGCAGGATGCGGTCGATTTCCTCGACTTCCTCGATCTGGAGCTCGCGAATGCGGTTACCGGCTTCGACCGCTGCGGGCGGTTCCACGAACAGCGTCCCGCCGGTTTGCGAGGCGTCATGGACGATGCCACCGACCGCGCCCTGGGCTTCGCGCCGCACAGGAATGACAAACCGGCCATTTCGAACCGTGACGGACATGTCGGCGACGCGTTGATGGGGCTCGAGCTGGGCCATCGCTTTTTCGAGGAGTCGGATCAGCTCGCCCTGCGCGCCTTTGAGCTCGCGTCTGATTTTTCGGAGCGCGCCCGACGCATCGTCGCGTACCTGCGCGTCATCGTCGATCGCTTTCTCGATTGTCTCTTCGATCCCCTTGTTGATGATCAGCTCGTCGATCTGCGCCGCGAGCACGGCAGTCGCAAGCGGTGACACGCCCGCGCCGCGCAGGGACTCGCGGGTCACTCGCGAGGCGCGAAGCAGGGCGCCAGCGGCAAGGAGGTCGGGCGCTCCCAGCGATGCACCCTCGACGCGAAGCCGCGTCAGCGCGGAGCGCGCATCGGGCACGCCGTTGAAGTGCCAGGGATCTTCGGCGGAGATGAGGGACCGGACTGCCGCTACGCGCGCGAGCTCGCGCTCGATGGTGTCGAGATCCGACGTAGGCCGCAGCTCACGCACGCGCTCCGCGCCGAGCGCAGATGTCGCGCGCTCGGAGATGAGCACGAGGCTGCGCGGAAATTCCAGCACTGCGAGGGCGTGCGAATTCATGCTTCGTGGTACACCGGAACGACAAAACCCGAGCCTGCGAGGTGTGTCGCGAGCCCGGGCTTTGTGAATCTGCAGAACAAGCTTTTCACCCCTGCTTGCTCAGCTCCTCTCGAGCGATGGCGTTGATGGTGCTGCCATCCGCCCGACCTTTGAACTGGGGAAGAACTTTTCCCATGACTGCTCCGATCTGGCTCGCTCCGCCGGCGATCGCTGCCTTGACCGCGGCGCGCAGCTCGTCCTGACTCACCTGGGCCGGCAGATATTTCTCGAGCGCGGCTGCCTCGGCCGACTCCTTGTCGGCGAGATCGCTGCGGCCGCCCTTGGTGTACATCTCCACCGATTCGCGCCGGCGCTTGATCGATTTGCGCAGCACGTCGATCACGTCGGCGTCGGTCGGATCGCGTCTCAGCTCGATCTTCTTGTTCTTGATCTCAGAGAGGACCGTACCGAGCAGCAGGGTTCCGGCTTTGTCCTGGGATTTCCGAGCGGAATTCAGATCGCCCTGAAGGCGGGCGAGGAGCTCAGACATTCCCTAGACGTGGCGGGTGCGGCGGTTCTTACGCATTGCCGTGTTCAGCTTGCGCTTTCTGCGCTCGCTCGGCTTCTCGTAATGACGGTGTTTGCGGAGATCGGAGAGGATGCCCGCCTTCTCGCACTTCTTCTTGAAGCGTTTTAGCGCGCGCTCAAAGTTCTCGTCGTCATGGATTATGACTTCCGACAAAATCTACTTCCCCCCTTCGTGGCGAATCTCTTCGCCGGCTTGTGTGCAGACTGATAAACTTAGGCCGCGCAGAGAGATAGGTCAAGCAAAACCACCACTCCCGGGGCGTCGGGTCGTAGCTGCCAGCTAACAGCGCAAGTCATCGCCGGTGCGGCGGAGGAGGTCCTGCTTCGCTCGCAGCACTTTGCTCACGGTGCCCGCACGCTTGCGCTTAGCGGGCGCCCCGAGCCCCTAACAGCGCTCGTTCGCTCTGCTCACTCGCGGGTCTCCTTGTCGCAAAGTGGGTGCTCGCTCCGAGGACCTCCTCCGCCTTCCCTCCGAGTCATTCGCGGATATCTGCATCGGGATCGCGCCTCCGGGCGATTGTGTGGCTTTGCTTGCGCTTGTTGCGCGGGCGGGGCTATCAGGTGCGGGAAGACGGCGAGAACTGCTCAGGAGGGAGAGTAGTAGCTCGCGCATTCACTCGGCGCTCCGCGCCGTGCGCCGTGGCCGGCGCGGCGGGCGTAGGAGAGGCACGCGCGCCGTTACGACACTGTCCAGGGAGGCGAGGGGTGCTCGCAGCGAGCCCCACTTTGCGACAAGGAGACCCGCGAGTGAGCAGAGCGAACGAGCGCAGTTAGGGGCTCCGCCCGAGCAAAGTGTGCGAGCGGAGAGTACCCCTCGCCGACCGCATACAGCGATGCGTCGGCAACGACGCGCGCCGAGAGCTATCCGGGCGGCCAGGTCATGGCGCGGCCGCCGATGAGGTGAATGTGGAGGTGGTCGACCGATTGGCCCCCGTCGCGGCCGGTGTTGATGACGGTCCTGTACCCGGACTTGGAGATTTTTTCCTGCCGCGCCAGCGCCGCGGCAAGCGACATCATCCGGCCGAGGAGATCCGAATCCGCGGCGTCGTCGAGCGAGGCGATGTGCTTTTTGGGAATGATCAGGATGTGAACCGGCGCCTGAGGATTCACGTCGCGAAAGGCCGCGATCTCCTTGTTGTTCACGAGCATCTGCCCGGGCACTTCGCCGCGCGCGATCCGACAGAAAATGCAGGCTTCAGCCATTCGACTGCCTCGGGAGTGCCTGGCTCGCGGTGACGATCGCCACCGCGGCCACGCCAGCAGTCTCAAAACGTAGCGTCGTCGAGGCCAGCTTCACAGGGAGAAACGCGGCGCCAAGAAACTGATCCCGTTCGGCTTGCTCCATGCCACCCTCCGGGCCGAGCGCGAGCGTGATCGGCGGCCGCATCGGCACCCCCGCGATCGGTTCGCCATCGTGCGAGAGCAGGAGTCGCGTACCGAGTGGAGCTGCGGCGATAGCGCGCTCGACGGTCGCTTCCGGGAAAATATCGGGCAGCCAGCCGCCGCCACTCTGCTCCAGCGCCGAGATCATCCGCGCGCGGATCTTGTTCTGAAACGTCGGGCCTTCCCCGCGCGGGGAGACGCTCTTCGACCGGCGCCACACGACCGGTCGCCAGCTCGTCACACCAAGCTCGGTCGATTTTTCGGCGAGCCACAGCATTCGCTCGCGATCGGCGACCGGCGCCAGCAGATGAATCGGAACGGGCCGCTGGATCTCGCTGATCTCGGTGATATCTACCAGCGCCGAGTTTTTCGACGTCTTCACCAGAACGCCGACCGCGGCCTTGCCTGCTCCGTCACGGAGCGCAACGCAGTCACCGACTCCGACCCGCGCGACGCGGATGTGGTGCGCGGCCTCCTCCGACAGCGTGAGAGCGGTGCCCACCGCGAGCTCGTCGGGCGCAAAAAATGTCGCTACCGGGGCGCGATCAGCGCACTCCACCACGCGTCCTCCGTATCCTCGCGCTGAATCTTCCATCCTTCCGCCTCCAGTGCGCGCACGATCTCTTCGCGCTCGTCGACCAGAATTCCCGAGATGATCGCCTGACCATCCGGAGAAAGCGCGACCTTCATCGACGGCAGCAGCGACAGAATCACCGACGAGATAATGTTAGCGATCACGACGCGTACCGGAGCCAGCAGCGGCAAGAGAGTTATCGCGTCGCCCTCGATCACCTCGACGCCGTGTCGGGCTCGATTCACGCGCATTTTGTCCGCGTTTTCGAGCAGGCTGACTCCATTGGCCCGCACGTTCTCTTCGGCGTTTCCGATGGAGTCATGATCGATCTCGACGGCGGCAACGCGCGCGGCGCCGAGCCTGATCGCTGCGATCGAAAGAACGGCGCTCCCGGCACCGAGGTCGGCAACGACGTCGCCAGGTCGAATCGTGCCGTGCATCAACCGCATCGCGCCGCGGGTGGTGGGATGCTCACCCGTGCCAAACGCCATCGCCGGATCGACGATGATGGTGCGCGACGCGTCGTACTCGCCGGCGAGCCATGGCGGTGCGATCACCAGGTCGCCGACTTCGTGCGCCGACACCGACGCCCGCCACTGCGAATAATCGGTGTCGGGCGCCTCGCTGACGGAGATTTCAGCGCGCGGATCCGCCTCCATCACCGCCGCGCGGATGTCGGCCTGCGAAGCGTCGGCCGGAAAGTGGGTCAGGACAGTCGCGCCGTCTTCCTGAACGCCCTGCGAGCCCGACGCGAAAAGCGCCGCGATCACTCCGTCACGATTGGATCCAGGAGTGATTCGCAGCGCTATCCAGCTCACGCGTGAGCGCGGTGAACGATCTCTTGCCGCGACAGGACGATCATGCCGGGCCGCAGCCAATGGATTGCGACCGCCGCGATACGGTCACGCGCCCAGCGATTCCTTGAGTTTCGACCAGAGTCCTTTGGGTCGCGCCGGAGGCACTTTCTGGAGATCGGCGAGCCGATTGATCAGCGCGAGCTCCTCCTCGCTGAGATTGTCCGGCGTCCACAGCTGCAGCCTGACGTGCAGGTCTCCCGCGGAGCTGGAGTTGATCCTCGGCAGTCCGCGGCCGCGGAGATTGAAAACCTGTCCGCTCTGGGTGCCGGCCGGCACCTGCAGGCTGACCGTCCCCGTCACCATCGGCACTTCGACGTTCGAGCCCAGCGCCAGCTGGGGATAGGTGACGAGAACTTCGGTGTAAAGATCCTCGCCATCGCGCTCGAACCGCGAATCTTCCTCGACCTCGAATACGACGAGAATGTCGCCGCGCGGTCCTCCGCGGGGACCGACGTTGCCAACACCGCGCATCGTCATGTACTGACCGCTCGCGACCCCGGCCGGAATGCGCACCAGGATTTCTTTCTCGCCGCGCACACGCCCTTCGCCTCGGCATTTCTTGCACGGAGACGAGATCACTGTGCCTTCTCCCGAGCACGTCGGGCACGGAGCGACGCTCACGACCTGTCCGAAAAACGAGCGTTGGGCGCGCCGAACTTCCCCGCTGCCGCGGCACGTCGTGCAGGTGACTGGAGATGAACCCGGCTCGGCGCCGCGGCCTTCGCAGCGATCGCACGGCTCCAGCAAACGGACCGTCACCTTCTTCTCGGCGCCGGTCGCAACCTCGAGCAGAGTCAGGGGCATGGCGATCTTGATGTCCGAGCCGGTGCGCGGTCCGCTGCCGCGCGACATCCCGCCGCCAAAGAGATCGCCGAATCCGCCAAGGCCGCCCAGATCGCGCATGAAGATGCTGAGCGCTTCACTGAGATCGACGTGGTGGAAGCCGGCTCCGCCACGGAGCCCTGCCTCGCCGTAGCGATCGTACATGGCGCGTTTGTCGGGATCACGCAAAACGTCGTAAGCCTCGGTGATCTCCTTGAATTTCTCCTCGGCGTCCTTCGACCCGTTGTTGCGGTCGGGGTGGTAGGTCATCGCGAGCTTGCGATACGCGGTCTTGATCTCCGCATCGCTGGCGCCGCGCGCAACGCCAAGGGTCTGGTAAAAATCAGCCATGTACTCTCGAATTCTCCTTCAGTAAATCGGTCACCAGCTCGGACGTGTGGGTCACGAGCGAGATGACTTTGTCGTACGGCATCCGCGTCGGCCCGATGACGCCGATCACGCCGGTGAGCGGACCAGCGTGATACGATGCGGTGACCAGAGTAAAGTTTGCCAGCTTCGGGTCGTTGTGCTCGTTGCCGATAGAGATGGACACGCCGTTCGTTCCGCTACGACGACGCAGAAGCTCGCCGAGTTTCTCGCGCGTCTCCGTCAGCGCCACGAGCTTGCGCATGTTGTCGACGTTGGCGAACTCCGGCTGCTCGGCGAGTACCGACGCCTGGCCGAGCAGCACCGAGTCGTCCGACTCCAGCGCGCTGTCGAAGAGCTGATCGCCTTCTTCGATGAAAACGTTCAGAAGATCCGTCGCTTCTCTGGTCGGACCGACGTCGCGCAGACGATCGCCGAGCGAAGTCCGAATCTGGCGCATGCTCAGCCCGGCGAGCCGCTCATTCAACACGCGGGTGACCTCGGCGATGGCGGCATCGGCGATCTCGCCGCGCACGTCGACGAAAATGGTACGCACGGCGCCGGCGGAGAGGGTGAGCGCGACCAGCAGACGCTCGGAGGAAAGCTTGATCAGCTCGACCTGCTCGAGGATCGCGTTTTCGAGGCTCGGGCCCAGCGCGATCCCGAGCTCCTGGGTGATGACGCCGAGGCTCTGGGCGGCGCGCCGAAGAATGGCTTCGACCGCGGAGCCGCCGGTTGCGATCTGAGCGGTTAGCCGGCGTCTTTCCGTCGCCCCGGGCGGACGGATCGGAATCAGAGAATCGACGTACACCCGGTAAGCCACGTCGGTAGGAACCCGACCCGCCGACGCGTGGGGATGGTAGAGGTAGCCTTTTTCCTCGAGGTCGCTCATGGTGTTGCGGATTGTGGCCGGCGACACCCCGAGCCCGAACTTGTGCGCAAGGCTCCGCGAGCCAGCCGGCTGAGCTGTCTCGACGTAGGTCTGGATTACGGCTTCAAGAACCCGCCGCTCACGCTCATTGAGTCCAGGTAGTGCCATACTCCAAATATAGCAGTGACTACAAGTTGCGCCTACGCGGCGGTGGCCGGCTCCGGCCTTCGCGACGCAAGGTCGGAGGCCAGACTGTCGAGCCTCAGCCACCCGGTCGGGGTCAGGCGAACTCTCGGGTTCTCGAGCGGATCGTCGACCACCGCCCAGCCTGCCGACTCCCAGCTCCGGACCCGATTCATCTCTTCCGCTGAGATCGCCAGTCCGTGGCGGGTGCGCAAACCGAGATAGACTTCCTCGAAGCTTCGATTCTCGGCGGTGAGCGACTCCGCGCCTTCTATCGCACTTCCACCAGACGCGAGACGCCGAATCCATGCGGAGTACGCTGGAACGTTCCAGCGGCGGGTGCTGCCATCGAAGGAGTGCGCGGATGGCCCAATCCCAACGTACGGCTCGGCTGTCCAGTACGCGGAATTGTGGCGCGAGCTCATTCCCGGCCGCGCGAAGTTGGAGACCTCGTAGTGATCGAAGCCGGCGGCGGTCATCATGTCGTGCGCGGTGAGGAATTCCCGCTCGTAGGTCTCCTCAGTGCCCTGGACAATCACGCCGCGGCTGGCCCAGCGGTAAATCGGCGTCTTGGGTTCGACGGTCAGGCCGTAGAGTGAGATGTGGGTTGGCTCGAGATCGACCGCACGCGCCAGATCGTACTCCCACGACCTGCCGATCTGGGGCGGCAGGGAGAAGATGAGATCGAGAGAGATGTTGTCGATTCCGGCGCTGCGCAGACTCTGAACCGACATTCCAATCTGGGTGGAATCGTGGACGCGGTGCATCCATTTGAGCGCCGCATCATCGAAGCTTTGCGCACCGAGCGATACGCGGTTGATGCCGGCACGATGGAACTCGGCGGCCGAGGTGTCCGAGATGTCGTCGGGGTTGGCCTCGAGGGTGATCTCGGCGTTGCGGGCGATGAACGCGTGGTCGCGCACGGCCGCCAATGCGGCGCGGATTCCACCAGCGCCGAGGCGCGACGGAGTGCCGCCGCCGAAATAGACAGTCTCAAAAGTGCGGCCGGCGACGAGGTGGGCGACCGAGTCGAGCTCAGCCCTCAGGCCGCCGAGGTACTCATCGACCGGCGTGGCCGAGCGCACCGCGATCGAGAAATCGCAGTAGGAGCAGCGGCGCGCGCAGAAGGGGACGTGGATGTAGAGGTGGCGGACGGGCACGCCCAAATATATGGCTTGGCGTTAGGGATCTCGGCGCTGCGACTGGCACCCCTGGTCAAAAAGGTGGCAGGTGGCAGACATGGTCAGAAGCATGGGTTGCAGTTTATCCGGCGCATTCCATAGGAGCGTGACGCAGCGAGAATGCGAGTAGAAAGACTGCTACCAGAGCATCTCTGCGCACCTCTCCCACCTGCCACCTTTTTGACTAGGGGTGCCAGTGTTCAGGTCGCCATCCGTACGCCGGAGCATTACCGGCGCCGCACCTCTCCCGCCAACGAGCACTCGACAAGGCCGAGTATCTCGAGGGACGTGATGGCGGCGAGGCATTCGGCCATTGAGAGGCCGGTGAGGGCGGGGAGCGAGTCGGTGGAGAGGTAGGAGGCGGAGGTCGACTCCCAGACCTTCTGCTCCGACTCGGGGAGAAGCGGCGGGGGCGGTTCGGGAGGGGCGGTGAGGCCGAGTAGGGTAAGGGCGTCTTCGGGCGCGGCGATCAGGACGGCGCCGTCGCGAAGGAGCTGGTTGGAGCCGCGGCTCTGGTCGGAATCGATGGGACCCGGGACGGCGGCGACTGTTCTATTGAGCTCGAGGGCCTGGCCGGCGGTGTTCAGAGCGCCGCTTCGGAAACCGGCCTCGACGACGATGGTGACCGGTGCGAGGGCTGCGATGATTCGGTTCCGGCGTGGAAAGGCGCCCTGGTGCGCCTTGGCGCCGGGAGGATTCTCCGACACCACGAGACCGTGGTCGACGATGGTTTCGTGGAGGACGCGATGGCCGACAGGATAGGGAACATCGATGCCAGTCCCGAGAACCGCGACGGTATTGCCGCCACATTCCAGCGCGGTGCGGTGGGCAGCGGCGTCGATGCCGCGGGCCATTCCGCTCACGATCGAGGCACCGGCCCTGGTCAGCGCCCGGGTAAGGGTCCGGGTCACTCGTTCGCCATACGCCGTGGAGTTCCGGGTTCCGACAATCGCGACGCGCGGCTTTGTCAGCGCCGACGCTCGCCCGAGGGTGAACAGCTCGAGGGGTGGCTGGGCGAGGTCGAGCAGCTCGCGCGGATAGTCGGCGGACTCCGCCGACCAACGCTGCACCCTGCGACGAGAACGATTTGACTCGTCCAGCGCAGGCCTCGTCAACACCTCAGCGCCGTTATGAAGCGAATTCGCCAAGGTCAAGGCAACGCTACAGTTGCATCTTCCGGCTTAACGCTTTGCTTCAGTCGAAGTAACTCGGTCCACCACGCAGCGGTGAGTGCATCCAATCCTTCACGCGCCGCCGCGCTGATCGCGAACAAACCGAAGGCACCGGGCGCCTGGATCGGAGGCGCGTACTGCTCGCCGAGGAGGTCCATCTTGGTGAAAACGACGCAGTGGGGCTTGGCGGCTAGATCGGCGGAATACTCGGCGATTTCGCTGCGGAGCTGATCGTATTCGGCCTGCCAGTCCATGGCATCGATGGGGATCAGAAACGCCAGGATGCGGGTGCGCTCGATGTGCCGCAGGAACTGGAGGCCGAGGCCCTTCCCTTCGTGGGCGCCCTCGATGATGCCGGGGATGTCGGCGACGACGAAGGTGCGGTGGTCGGACAGCTGGACGACGCCCAGGTTGGGCTGAAGGGTGGTGAAGGGATAGTCGGCGATTTTGGGACGGGCGGCCGAGATCACGGACAGCAACGTGGACTTGCCCGCGTTGGGCTGGCCGACGAGGCCGACGTCGGCGATGAGCTTGAGCTCCATCTCCAGGGTGCGCACGACGCCCTCTTCGCCGGGCTGCCACTCGCGCGGCGACTGGTGGGTCGCGGTCGCGAAGAAGGCGTTTCCCTTCCCGCCCCGACCGCCGGGCGCGATGACGAATTCCTGGCCGTCCTCAAGGATCTCGGCGACGATCTCGCCGGTGTCTACGTCGCGGAGGATGGTGCCTGGGGGGACCGGCATGATGACGTCGTCGCCGGCGCGGCCGGTTTTGTCGGAACCCATCCCGTGCTCACCGCGCCCCGCGACCCAGCGATCGCGGTAGGTGTAGTCGAGCAGGGTCGCGAGATTCGAGTCGCCGCGGACGATGACGCTGCCTCCGCGTCCGCCGTCGCCGCCGTCGGGCCCGCCCATCGGGGTGCGCCATTCGCGGCGAAAGGAGGTGCAGCCGGAGCCGCCGGTGCCGCCTTCTACTTTGATTACTACTCTATCGATAAACACGTTCGTCTCGGCGGAGGGACTCGGCTGCTTCGGCCAGCATCCACACAACAAAAGCGGGCAGCTGCAAGCTTTACAGCTGCTATGCCGACAGCTCGTGCCTTTGGATACGAGATCCCGACCCTTGAAGGGGCGCGTCTAAGAATGCCGTTAGAAAAGCTTAGAAGCTGTGGGCTGTGCCGGCTTGCGGCTGCCCGCTTTTGTTGAGTGGATGCCGGCCGACGCGTGACAGACATCTAATCCGTCACAACCTTCGAGAGCAGCTGTCGATACCGAGACAGATCATCCCTCGAGATTAGGTCAGTGAGCGCATCGAGAACGGCTGCCAACTCAGAGCCCGAAGCTCCAGCATTCAGCGCCCCCCGAAGATGCGAGTGCAGCTGCCTTTGCTGTCCGCTCACCGCGCACGCCGCGACGACGCATAGCTCCCTGGTCCTCAAGTCAACGCCCGGTCGCCCCAACACCTTGCCGTACCCGTCGACGATCATCCACTCATCGAGCGCCGGGTGCAGCTCGCGGATATTGCGGCGAAGCTTCTCGTACGATTCCCCGTAGACGACGGCGCAAGTCTCCTCACCGCGAGCCTTCCACTCCTCGAGGGATTCGACCGACGATTCGGCGTCGGCTTCCGGAGCGGGACGCTCCGAGACCATCCGCCAGGCCCTCGCCGCATTCAACGCGCGCGGAAATCCAGCGAAGAGGTACGACTGGAGGATGATCTCTTCCACCGCGAGCGGATCGACTTCCTCGAGTGAATCGGACATGACGGCCCTCATTTGACCCTCGGGCGAGCCGGCAATGGCCCCAGCGATTCTCACCAGATGCCGAAGTCCCGCCTCGAGTGGAGCAACGTTAGCCCGGGCTTCAGCTCCGGTCGTCATCAGGCCGCCGCGCGCGTCATCGGTTCACCCTACGATGCGAACGCCAGGCGACGCAGGGGGCGTCACGCGACGTCGCCATGTCACGCGAAGTCATCGTTCAAGCGGTATCGGCGCGCATCATGATCTCGCCGACGCACTCGCCGCGGGTGTTCTTCACCGGCTTGTGCATCCACTCGGCGAGCTTGGGCGGCAGAGGATCCGGAAGCGCCTCCAGCTCCTGCAGTAAACGAAGAAGCGCAGGCACCTGTGCGCGCTGCGCTCCATCCTGAACCTTGACCGCCAAGCCGATGCCGCGCTCCGGGAGCAGCGCGCAATGGACACCTTCCGCGCCGACTTTCGAGATCACCCGACCCCTGGTTTCCGAGATGATCGCGGAATCGATCCGGTCGGTGCCGCCGACGAGGAATGGGTTGCTCCCCATCGCGTTCAGAACGCGCATGGGAAATTCCTCGCCGCGATCGGCAGCAATCGCAAAGCGGGAATACGCGCGCGCCATTCGCTCGAGAGTCATGCCAAACACCACCACACCGCAGCCATCTACCGCCTGGGCGATCTTCCCGCAGGGGATGTCGGTCCACAGGGAGACCTCATGGAGGATGGTGCGCTGGACGTGGTGATCGCGGTGCTCATAGCCCCGGGTTGGCCACCCCTTGTGACGCGCCATCGCCAGCATCGCCGCGTGCTTGCCGGAGCAATTGTTGTGAAGACGCGTCGGACGGTCACCATTCTCGCGCAGGATTTTGGCGCCGCGCTGGGACGACGGTTCGTGGGGACCGCAGGCGAGATCGCCTTCCTCGAGGCCGATGTCGCGCAGCATCTGCTCGACGATTGCGACGTGCTCTGGCTCGCCGCCGTGCGAGGCGCAGGACACCGCGAGCTGTTCGTCTTCCCAGCCAAGCTCGTCGAATCCGCCGGAGCTCAGAAACGGGAGAACCTGGAACGGCTTCGCGCACGACCGCCAGTAGGTGAACGAATCCGCGTCGCGCGCGGCGCCAATCAGCTCATCGCCTTCCCCGACCACCGCCGCGTGCACTCTGTGCTCCGATTCGGTTTCATCACCGCGGGTCACTGAGACATCGAGGGTGAACTGCTTCATTCCAGAAGGAGAGATCGGGGTTCGGCTAGCTAACGACAACGGAACGGGTGCGAGGTGTCAGTAGCATAGCGGCCAGTTGAGGGTTCACTACGCCGGGACGTTTCTACTCGTGCTACGGCACAGGCAGCTGCCTTAACCTTGAACGCCCGTTGTGACGTCCCGACGTTGTGAACCCATCACTGGCATCTACGCCACTCGCGTCTGGCACCCGTTCTGTTGCAGCTCCAGACGATCGCTGCGGTAGTGGCCAGTTCTAGAAAAGCTTAATCTGGAACGCCTCTTTTGTGTACCGCCTCGGATCCCGGCGCACGTCGA